>NZ_WYCT01000559.1 GCF_011008945.1 Streptomyces harenosi | reverse complement strand
GAGGGCGGACGTCCCGGGGGCCGGGTCCGCCGCGGGCGCGACCACGGCCGGGCCGGGCGGGGGCTCGGGCACCGCCGGGACCGGGCCGAACGGCACGGCGGTCCGGGCCGGACCCGCGCCCGCCGCGAATCCCGGGCCCGCGGCCAGTGCGGCCGACGCCACGACCGCCGCCGCGACGAACGCCAGCCGGCCGGACCGCGCCCGTGGCTGCTGTGGGGACATGCGGCTCCTCTTCCCGTTCTCGTACTGCCGAATGCGATAGCTCCTCCCGGTGGATCGCGGCGCTTTCCGCCGCCGCCCACCGGAAACCTTTCTCCTGTCTCTGTCTGACAGTCAGTCATATGAAAGACAATCACGCCACCGCCGCTACGGCTTTCGGGTGTCCCGGTCGCCCGCACCGGTGAACCGGCACCCGTCCGACCCGAAAGAAGAAATCCCGTGTCGCTGTTCGACACCGGTGTTCCCGCCGTACTGCTGCGGATCGACCGGAATCCCTTTCACCACGGAACGCTGGGCGCCGTGCGTTCGCTCGGCCGGGCGGGAGTGGCGGTGCACGTGGTCGCCGACTGCGCGAAGAGCCCCGTGGGCGCCTCCCGTTTCGTACGGCAGGTGCACGCGCCGCCCCGGCCCGGGGCGTCCCCGGCCGAGATCGCTCACGTGCTGCGCCGGGTCGCCGCGCGGATCGCGCGTCCCGCCGTCCTGGTCCCGATGGACGACGCGAGCGCCGTCGCCGTGGCCCGGATGCGTGCGGAACTGGCGCCCGCCTACCTGCTGCCCGCGGCGCCGGGCACCCTGCCGGGGCGCGTCGCCGACAAGGCGGAACTGGCCGGTCTCTGCGCGGCCCTGGGCGTTCCGCACCCGGTCACGGTGATGCCGGACAGCCCGGCGGAGGCCGCCTCGGCCGCCCGCCGGCTCGGGCTGCCGCTGGTGGCGAAGTGGAGCCGGCCCTGGCTGCTGCCCGCGGACAGCGGGCTGCGCAGCACGGTGCTGGTGCGCTCGGCCGAGCAGGCGCGGGAGTTGTACCTGCGGTCCGGCGAGGCGGGCTGCCGGCTGCTGTTGCAGGCGTTCCTGCCGCCGGGTGCGGACCGCGACTGGTTCGCCCACGGGTACGCCGACCGCACCGGCGCCGTGCGCGCGGGCGGGTGCGGCCGCAAGACGCGCGCCCGGCCGCGCGGCGCGGGTCTGACGGCGGCCGGGTGCTGGGCCCCCAACGCCCAGGTGCGGGCCCTCACCGAGCGGATCACCGGCGCGCTGGGCTACCGGGGCATCTTCGACCTGGACTTCCGCCGCTGCGGCTCGAGCGGGCGCTACCACCTGCTGGACTTCAACCCGCGCCCGGGCGCCCAGTTCCGGCTGTTCACCGACGGCTCCGGCCTGGACGTCGTACGCGCCCTCCACCTGGACCTGACCCACCGGCCGCTGCGGGAGGGCGCGCCGCTGCCGGGTCGGGTGTTCGTGGTGGAGAACTACGCGCCGCTGACCGTCCTGCGGCCGGCGCCCGGGGAGCGGGAACTGGCCTGGCACGCGCCGGACGACCGGGCGCCCGGCCGGGCGCTGTGGGCCCTGTGGGGCCGCCATGTGGCGGGCCGGCTGGTACGGCGGCCGCGGCGCGGCGAGCACCCGCGGGCGGCGTCCCGGCCGGCGGAGGGGGACGTGGTGCCGCGGGCGGTGAGGGCGCCCTCCGTGCCGGGGCAGGCCGATCCGGTCGAGCCCGCCGGGGCGGCCGAACCGGCCGACTTGTCGGGCAGTTGGTGAACGGCGGCCGGGCGGCCAGTCCCCCGGTGCGGCGGTGCGGCCGGGCCCCCGGTGCGGTGGGGCGGCCGGGCAGCCGGGACGGCGGGGCGGCCAGTCCCCCGGTGCGGCCGGGCGGCCGATCCGCAGGGCGGCGGGACGGCCGGGCGGCCGGTCCCCGGGACGGCCGGGCGGCGGTGACGCACGGGCGTGGCGGCCGCGGGGGGCGTGCCCCGGGCCGCCGCCTCCGCGGGAAGCACCGGGACCCGTGCGGACGCGCGGGAACGACGACGGCCTTCACGACCGCGACGGGTCGTGAAGGCCGTATCCGCGTGCGCCCTCGGAGGTCGTGCCGGTGCTGCCGTCACGACCGGCGGGGCGGTGCACCGGGCGGGCG
>NZ_WYCT01000558.1 GCF_011008945.1 Streptomyces harenosi | reverse complement strand
GAGGTGTATAAGAGACAGGGTGGGGGGCCTGGGCGCGGCGCCAGTAGTCGGGGGCGCCGTCCTGGATGCCGATCAGGGGGCAGTCGGCCAGTTCTTCCGCCGAGACCGACTCGCGGGCCGCGTACGGGTGGCGGGCGGGCAGTGCCAGGACCTGGGGCTGGCGGGAGAACACCGGCCCGAGCACCAGGTCGTCCTCCGCCACCGGCAGCAGGACCACCGCGCAGTCGACCTCCTTGCGGCGCACCGGCCCGAACGGGTCGGACAGTGCGATCTCCGTGACCTCGACCGTGCAGGCGGGGCAGCGTTCCTCGAACCGGGCGATGGCGCGGGCGAGCTGGTCGTCGATGGTGCCTTGGAAGCCGATCCGCAGTACCCCGCCCGTGCCGCGGGCGGTCGCCCGTGCCTCCTCGACCGTCGCCCGCAGCGCCTCGTACGCCGGGCGCAGCGACGACAGGAAGGTCTGTCCGAGCGGTGTGAGGCTCACGCGGCGGCTGGTGCGTTCCACCAGCGGGGCGCCGATGCGGGCTTCCAGGGACTTCAGCAGCTGGCTGACGCGGCTCTGCGACACATACAGGCGGTCGCCCGTGCGGCCGAAGTGCAGTTCCTCGGCGAGGACGAGGAACGCCTCCAGTTCGCGGATGTCCAGCGTGCTCATGGCTGTCCCTCTGTGCGCGGTGCCGGTCGAGTAGCCCAGCTCATCGAACCATGAGGGATCGGCCGTTGTTCCGCCGGTCTGCGGCCGGTTGGCTGACGGCATGGCAGGAAGTCGGCAACTGACAGGTGTGGTCCGGGACCGTCCGCCGCGGGGGCGGGGCGGGGGGTGGCCGGCGGTGGCCGCCGTGGCGGGCGCGACGTTCACGGTGGTCACCTCCGAGATGCTGCCGGTCGGTCTGCTCACGCCGATCGGTGGGACGCTGGGGGTGAGCGAGGGTGCGGCCGGGCTGACGCTGACGGTGACGGGGGTGGTGGGCGCGGTGGCCGCGCCGCTGCTCACTGCGGCGCTGGGCCGTCTGGACCGCAGGCTGGTGCTGTGCGCGCTGATGGCGGTGCTGGCCGCCGGGAATCTGCTGGCCGCGTGGTCGCCGCACTTCGCGGTGCTGGTGGTGGCCCGGGTGCTGGTCGGTGCGGGCATGGGCGGGGTGTGGGCCGTCGCGGCCCATCTCGCGGTCCGTCTCGTGCCGGGGAGGTCGGTGGGTCCGGCCACCTCGCTGGTGTTCGGCGGCATCGCGGTGGCCTCGGTGCTCGGCGTCCCGGCCGGCACCTACCTGGGTGAGGCGGCGGGCTGGCGCAGCGCGTTCGCCGCCGGTGCCGCTCTGTCGCTGGTGGTGCTGGCCGCGCTGGCGGTGTTGCTGCCGAGGCTGCCGGCCGGGCCGCGGGTCGGGCTCGGCGGTGTGGTGCGGGTGGGTGCCCGTCCGGCGGTGGCGACCGGGCTGGGTGTGGTGGTGCTCCTGGTCACCGGTCACTTCGCCGCCTACACCTACGTACGGCCCGCTGTGGAGAGGCTTTTCGCGGCGGACGCGTCGGTGATCGGCACGCTGCTGCTGGTGTACGGGGTGGCCGGTGTGGTGGGCAACTTCGCCGCCGGGGCGGGGGCGTCGCGTTCGCCGCGCGGTGTGCTGGTGGTGGTCAGCCTGGTGCTGGCCGCGACGGTCTGTCTGGTGCCGCTGACGGGCGGTTCGGTGGTCACGGCGGGGGTGCTGCTCGCCGTGTGGGGTCTGGCGTACGGCGGGGTCTCGGTGGCCGCTCAGACGTGGCTGCTCACGGCGGCCGGTGAGGCACGCGAGGCGGTGTCGGCGCTGTTCGCGGGTGTGTTCAACGGCGCCATCGCGGTCGGGGCGTTCGTCGGGGGTCTCGTGGCGGACGGGGCCGGCGTCCGGGCCGTGATGTACCTGGGCGCGGCTCTTGCGGCGGGTGCCCTGGCGGTGGCGGCGCTGGGGCGGGCGCCGGGCGGCGACCGCCTCTGACCCCGCGGGGGGCGTCCCGGCAGGCGGGCGCGGCTTGATCGTCTTTCAGGGGACGCCTAGGCTCCCGTGTCCATGCGGACGGGGGAACCGGGCCAGGACAGGTGGCCGTGGCGCGAGCGCCCGGCCCGGCGCCGTGTGGCCGGGGTGCTGGCCGGCGGGGTGGTGGGGCTGGCGGTGCT
>NZ_WYCT01000557.1 GCF_011008945.1 Streptomyces harenosi | reverse complement strand
TCTAGCTTCGTCGGCAGCGTCAGTTGTGTATAAGAGACAGGCCCTGACCGGTGCCGCGTTGCTGTACGTCCTCGTCGCCGCCCTGGTGCACCACCTGATCCCGACCGGCGCGGCGGGCCTTTCCTCCCTGACCGGCGGGTCGGCCGCCGGCTGGCGGTCCGCGGCGGACCACATCCTGCACACGGCCACCCCGATCGCCGCCGTCCTGGACTGGCTCCTCCTGACCGCCCCCGGCCGCCTCCGCCTCCGCCAGGCCGCCCCCTGGCTGCTCTACCCCCTGGCCTACCTGGCCTTCTCCCTGGTCCACAGCGAGATCTTCACCACCGGCACGGCCGCCCGTCCCCTCTACCCCTTCCTCGACACCGCCCGGCTCGGCTACCGGAACGTCCTGGGCAACGCCCTCCTCCTGGGCCTGGCCGCGTACGCCCTGGCCGCCCTCCTGGTGGCCCTGGACCACCTCCGCCCGAACCCGACCCCCCGCCTCCCCAAAACCGGATTTCGTCTCCAGCCACCAGTGGGCTAAAGTAAACGTCGTCGCCGCGAACAGCAGCGACATCGGGGTGTAGCGCAGCTTGGCAGCGCGCTTCGTTCGGGACGAAGAGGTCGTGGGTTCAAATCCCGCCACCCCGACAGAGAACATCAGGTCCCCAACCTACTCACGTGAGTAGGTTGGGGACCTGCTTCGTTCGAGCGTCTATCTGCGTGACTACCGCTCCGGGTCGCGCTTGCAGATGCCGTCCATGACCGCGAGGCCGGTCTGGATCACGGTCCGGAGTTGCTTCCGGTAGGCCTCCTCGGTCACGGCCGTACCGAAGCGTCCTACGCACCAGGAGATCTCCTCCAGCGGGACGCGACGGTCGGCGAGCGTGTCGGAGCTCCCGGAGCGTCCACTCGTCGGCGTTGATTCCGTCGGCATCCTTGAGCGCCTGGCGAAAGGCCCGCAGACGTTCGTGGCCTCGATCAGCTTGCGCACGGCGGAAGAAAACCAGCCCCTGTCCCTCCCACTTGCCCCGCCCCCAGCCCTGGTATCGGAGTACTGCCGGAGGACTTCCCCGCACCGCGCCGACAGTGCGAACGTCCGCCGGGACTTGCGGGTTCTCGTATCCCCGCCCCGCCGGACCGGACGCCACACCGGGATGTCCGGAGGCTGCGGCGGGTCGGCATCCGGGGTGCCCTTCGTCATGCCTGGTCGTGGTCGGCTGGGGCGCCGGCAGGAGATGGTCAGTAGAGCAGGATTCGCCAACGCTCGACCCACCGGTGCCAATCACCGCCCGGCCCGCGGAGCAACACGCGGTCGCCCTCCAAGCCCCAGACCGTCGCGTAGAGCGTCGCGTCGGGAAGGTCCGCGCGGACTGTGTCGCATACTGCCAAGTCACTTTCGATCAAACGAGACCAGACGTGACCGCAGCGGTCGCACGCGTAGCCGACCTCAGCGGAGTCGGCGGCGGAGGACGGGGTGCCCAAGCGGACGGCTTCGTCGGCGCAGCGAGGGCACGGGTCGGCGGTATGCGGACCTATCAGACAGGACATCCCGCGATCCTGCGGTATAGCAGCGATACGCAGCAACCCCAGCGACCGGCGCCGACCCCAGGGTCCTCCCCCTGGTCTGTGTGCCTCCGGAACCGATGCCTGCAGAGCCAGGGATCAGGAGGTTGCCGCAGTGGAAGACACCTCTTACCTGTCGACTGGTCCCAGCGAGCGCGGTGCGCGCTGCTGTACGCGGGCCGGCTGCCCGCCGACGGTGTCGGAGCGGGGAGGGGTGACGTGGTCGCCGGTGCTATCCCTGGACCGGCAGGTCCGGGTTACTGGACAGGAAGATCAGGTACGTGATCGCCGCCGCCGCTCCCAGGAGGGACAACGCGCCGCCCGCCACGGCTCGTGGCCGGCTTGCCCGGCCCGTCCGCGATGCGCGGTACTCGACGCGGGCCCGCACCAGGCCGGCGAGGGCCAGGGGCAGCGCGACGAAGCAGACCAGTGCCCAGAACGGGCAGCAGAGCCAGGGCGCCAGGGATGCTCCGCCGAACCAGACCGCGAGCTCGGCCTTCCCTCGGGTCTCGTCCGGTGCATCGGCAGGTGTCATGGGCCGATTCAAGCAGGGCGGTGGCCGGGGCCGGGCG
>NZ_WYCT01000556.1 GCF_011008945.1 Streptomyces harenosi | reverse complement strand
GCGGGAGGGCGGGCTCAGATGCCCGCGAACGCCTGCTCGATGATGTCGAGGCCCTCGTTGAGCAGGTCCTCGCCGATGACCAGCGGCGGCAGGAAGCGCAGCACGTTGCCGTAGGTGCCGCAGGTCAGGACCAGCAGGCCCTCGGCGTGGCAGGCCTTGGCCAGCGCACCGGCCGCCTCGGGGTTCGGCTCCTTGCCGGCGCGGTCCTTGACCAGCTCGATGGCGATCATGGCGCCCCGGCCGCGGATGTCGCCGATGACCTCGAACTTCTCGGCCATGGCGGCCAGGCGGCCCTTCATGACCTCCTCGATCCGCTTGGCCTTCGCGTTGAGGTCGAGCTCCTTCATGGTCTCGATCGCGCCGAGCGCACCCGCGCAGGCGACCGGGTTGCCGCCGTAGGTGCCGCCGAGGCCGCCGGCGTGGGCGGCGTCCATGATCTCGGCGCGGCCGGTGACGGCGGCCAGCGGCAGACCGCCCGCGATGCCCTTGGCCGTGGTGATCAGGTCCGGGACGATGCCCTCGTCCTCGCAGGCGAACCACTGGCCGGTGCGGCAGAAGCCGGACTGGATCTCGTCGGCGACGAAGACGATGCCGTTGTCGGCGGCGAACTGGCGGATCGCGGGCAGGAAGCCCTTGGCCGGCTCGATGAAGCCGCCCTCGCCGAGCACCGGCTCGATGATGATCGCGGCCACGTTGTCCGCGCCGACCTGCTTGGTGATCTGGTCGATGGCCTGCTTGGCGGCCTCGGGGCCGCAGTTGTCCGGGCCGGTCGGCCAGCGGTAGGCGTAGGCGACCGGGACGCGGTAGACCTCGGGGGCGAACGGGCCGAAGCCGTGCTTGTACGGCATGTTCTTCGCCGTCAGCGCCATGGTCAGGTTGGTCCGGCCGTGGTAGCCGTGGTCGAAGACGACGACCGCCTGGCGCCCGGTGTACGCACGGGCGATCTTGACGGCGTTCTCGACGGCCTCGGCACCGCTGTTGAACAGCGCCGACTTCTTGGCGTGGTCGCCCGGGGTCAGCTCGGCCAGCGCCTCGGCGACGGCGACGTAGCCCTCGTACGGGGTGACCATGAAACAGGTGTGGGTGAAGTCGGCGAGCTGCGCGGAGGCCCTGCGCACGACCGCCTCGGCGGAGGCGCCGACGGAGGTCACGGCGATGCCGGAGCCGAAGTCGATCAGGCGGTTGCCGTCGACGTCCTCGATGATGCCGCCGCCCGCGCGCGTGACGAAGACCGGCAGCGTGGAGCCCACGCCCTGGGCGACCGCGGCGGTACGGCGAGCCTGCAGCTCCTGCGACTTCGGGCCGGGGATGGCGGTGGCGACGCGGCGCTCCTGCGGAAGTGCGGTCATGCGGGGCTCCTGGGGGTGTTACGGACACATTCCTTCTTTTCTCGCAGGCTAGGACGGGGACAGGGGGGTGGGCATGCTCCATGTGGGCGTTGTCGGACGGCCCGGTTGTCCGTGGTGGACATAGCGGTGGCCGGAGCCCGGACGGGACGGCGCCCCGGGGCCCGCTGGTGCGTCCGGGCGGGTCCGGCCGCGTAAGCGGTGAACTCCCCGGACGGGGGCGTTAGATTGACTCGCTGATGGGTCACGAACGGTGGACGGACATGGCGGCTCAGGGGGCAAGGGCGATGGACAGCGACGGGAACCGTGACGCGCGGGGCACGCACGCGCAACCTGTGCCGCGTCCGGCGGGTCCGCCCGCGGTGCCCGCCATGCCCGCGGTGCCGCCGCGGCCGGCGCGCGCACCCGGAGAGCCCCCGGTGCCGGACGGCTCCGCCTTCCTGACCTGGCTGCGCACCCCCCGGCCGGAGGCGCCGCCCGGGATCTGGCGGTTCGGCCACCGGCCCCGGCCGGCCGAGGAGCCCGAGCGGATCCCGGGACGGCAACTGGTGAGCGGGGCGCTGATCGCGTTCTTGTGCGGCTGGCTGATCTGGTCGCTGCTGTGGAACGGCTATCTCGGCAACTGGTGGGTGCTGCCCCTGGATCTCTTCACCCCCGACTCCTGGCGCCAGAGCAACAGCCGCATCGGCAATGCCGTCCTCTGGTACAGCTATTACACGGTCATCGCCCTCGTCATCCTGGTCTGCGTGGGCCGCCTGGGCCGCTGGCCCGAGGTCTGGCGCCGCTACGGCCCGCCCGCCTGGCGCCACGCCCC
>NZ_WYCT01000555.1 GCF_011008945.1 Streptomyces harenosi | reverse complement strand
CGCCAGACCCCTGGGACACGCCCACCCCCCCAGACCCGTCGCACCCGGGACGCGCCGGACCCCCGGGCCGGTCGGCTCGCCGGGCCGTGGGTCCGCTCGGCCGCCCCGTCAGGGCTGGAGCAGGTCCACCGTCACGTCCGCCGGGAAGCCCGTCGTCGGGCCGACCCGGCGGGCGAACTCGGCGACCGCCGCGAGCTGCGGGTCCCCGAAGCGGAAGTCCAGGGTCTTGAAGTACCGGGCGAGGGTCCCCTCGTCGAACGCCTCCCAGCGGGCCGCCTGCTCGGCGACCTTGTCGACCTCCTGGAGGGAGAGGTTGCGCGAGGCGAGGAACGCCTCGTGCACCTTGCGCGTGATGACCGGCTCGCGCTCCAGGTAGTCGCGCCGGGCCGCCCAGACCGCGAAGACGAACGGCAGGCCCGTCCACTCCTTCCACAGCGCGCCCAGGTCGTGCACGTCCAGGCCGTAGCGCGGGCCGTCGAGCATGTTGGCGCGCAGCGCCGCGTCGCCGATCAGGACGGCCGCCTCGGCCTCCCGCATCATCAGGCCCAGGTCGGGCGGGCAGGTGTAGTAGTCGGGCCGCACGCCGAAACGCTCCTCCAGCAGCAGCTGGGCCAGCCGGACGGAGGTGCGCGAGGTCGAACCCAGCGCGACCCGGGCGCCGTCCAGGCGCTCCAACGGGACCTGGGAGACGATCACGCACGACATCACCGGGCCGTCGCAGCCGACGGCGATGTCGGGGAAGGCGACGAGCCGGTCGGCGTGCTTGAGGAACTCGACCAGGGTGATCGGCCCGATGTCGAGGTCCCCCCGCACGAGCTGCTCGCTGAGCTTCTCCGGGGTGTCCTTGGTCAGCTCGAAGTCGAGGAGCGTGCCCGTTCTCGCGAGCCCCCAGTACAGGGGCAGGCAGTTCAGGAACTGGATGTGGCCGACGCGCGGCCGGGTGCGAGAATTGTCCACATCGCGAGGCTAGCCCTCGCCGCCCGCGGTCCGGGGGCGGCCCGGCCGTCGGCCGGACGGGTGACGCGTTCAAACATTCGGGTGACGTGATCTT
Organism: Streptomyces harenosi; assembly: GCF_011008945.1. Taxonomy (GTDB): domain Bacteria; phylum Actinomycetota; class Actinomycetes; order Streptomycetales; family Streptomycetaceae; genus Streptomyces; species Streptomyces harenosi. The sequence goes on along the minus strand of NZ_WYCT01000555.1, from coordinate 1,112 downwards.
GACCTCTATTGCTTTCCGGCGCCCGCGTGCTAGGCTCGCAGCAAGTTGCAGTTTGGTTTCCCTTGCAGTACAGAGCCTGCGGAGCATGTGACCGCGGGCTCTCGTCGTTCTTGGACGTATGCAGTTGTGCAGAATTCAACTCTTCACACTTGCTGGTTCTGGAGCAGGGCAACCCTTTTGAGCCCAAGGAGGGCTTATGGCTACCGGAACCGTTAAGTGGTTCAACGCCGAAAAGGGCTTTGGTTTCATCGCCCAGGAGGGCGGCGGCCCCGACGTCTTCGTCCACTACTCCGCGATCAACGCGTCCGGTTTCCGGTCGCTTGAGGAGAACCAGCAGGTGTCCTTCGACGTCACGCAGGGTCCGAAGGGCCCGCAGGCTGAGAACGTGACCCCGGTCTGACAAGCAGTACCCAAGGAGCCCCGCGCCGTTCCGGCGACGGGGCTCCTGCCTTTTCCCGCCCCGCCCCCTCTTTCCGGGACCGGACCGTTTCGTCCCCTTCCGGCCCGGCCTTCCGGCCACCCCCTCGGTGAATTCCCGGCGAATTCTTCTCATACGTGCTGCATGACCAGCACGAACGTCGTCCCCGGCTCCAGCGCTTCGTAGGTGTGCGGCACATCGCCGCGATACGCCATGTAGTCCCCGGGCCCCAGCTCCACGCTCTCCCCGCGCGGCCCCGCCTTCATCCGCCCCGTACTGACGACGAGGTGCTCCACCGTTCCCGGAATGTGCGGGTCCGATTCCCGCGCCGACCCCGGCTCGGCCCGCATGCGGTAGATGTCCCGGCGGGCGCCGGGCGGGCAGGCGGCGAGCAGCGTGCCGACATAGCTGGCGCGCTCGGCCGCCACCTGGGGCCCCTCCCCGGCCCGGATCACCTGCACCGCCGGGACCGGCGGCTCCACCAGGACGCTGAACGGCACCCCCAGCGCCACCGCCAGGGCCCAGATCGTCTCCATGCTGGGGTTGCCGCCCGCCGCCTCCAACTGCGACAGCGTGGACTTGGCGATGCCGGCCCGCTTGGCCAGCTCGGACAGCGACAGCCCGGCCCGGCCGCGCTCGCGGCGCAGGGCGGCGGCGATCCAGTCGAGGGGGAGGCGGGCTCTTTTACACATCT
>NZ_WYCT01000554.1 GCF_011008945.1 Streptomyces harenosi | reverse complement strand
GGGGGAGGAGAGAGGTCAGGTCACGTCGGACGGGTCCAGGCGGTAGAGGGTCGACGTGCCGGCCGTCTGCCCGGAAGCCGCGTCCGTCGCCGTGTCTGCGCCGTAGTCGCTCGCCTCCACCGCGGTGCCGTGCTCCTGCACCCACCGGGTGACCTCGGAGGCGAGGTCGGAGCCGCCGCCCATGCCCCCGCCGCCGATCTGCACGTAGTGCAACTCGCCGTTGCGCACCAGCTCCTCGAGCCGCCCGAGGGTCATGGCCCGGTCGCTGCCGGACCAGCCCCACATGGAGATGACCGGCTCACCGCTGCCGAGGATGAACTGCGCGGCGCTCTGCGAACCGGAGACCGCCAGCAGCCAGGTGGCGCCGTCCTGATGTTTCTTCAGGTAGGCGATCAGCTCGCTGCTCGCGCCGCCCGGGCCGCCTCCGCCGAAGCCTCCCGCGCCGCCGGGCCGCCCGTCCGTGCCGGTGCCGGCGCCCCCGTCGTTCGTACCACCGTCGCTCGCACCGCCTTCGCTCGGCGGGGTGCCGCCCGTCTCACCGGTGCCGCCGGACGCCTGGCCGCTGGTGCCGCCGGGCGGGGTGCCGCCCGGACCGCCGCCCCGGCCGTTCGGCGGCTCCCCGCCGGGCGAGCCGCCGGCCCGGCCGTTCCCGGCGACCGCCGGCGGCTCACCGGAGCCCGCGCCGTTCGCGCCGCCCGGGAAACCGCCCCGGCCGCCGCCCGCGCCGGGCCCGCCCATGCCGCCGCCCGTCGACGGCCCGGCGGTCGGGTTGGTCCCGCCCATGCCGCCGCCCGATCCGAAGGGCACCGACCAGGCGTACGCGGCCGGGCCCGCCAGCGCCGCGACGACCGCCGCGGCGACACAGACCGCCGGCAGCCGCGCCCCGCGGCCGGAGCGGGTGAGGAGCAGGCCCGCGACGGCCGACGCCATCACCACCGCGATCGCCGGCCACAGCCAGCCGTTCCAGCCGGGGGTCCGGCGCAGCAGCACCACCGCCCAGGCGCCGGTGACCGCCAGCGCGAGGGGCAGCACCCACGCCCACCGCCGGCCGGCGCGGAAGGCGCGCAGCAGCTGCACGCCGCCGCCCGCGCACAGCGCCGCGATGCCGGGGGCGAGCGCGGTCGTGTAGTAGGGGTGCATGGTGCCCTCGGCCATGCTGAAGGTCAGGTAGTGCAGGACCGTCCAGCCGCCCCACAGCACCAGCGCGGCCCGGGTGAGGTCGGTACGGGGCGCCCGGCCGCACAGCACCAGGCCGCCGGCGAGCGCGATGCCCGCGAAGGGGAGCAGCCAGGAGATCTGGCCGCCGAGGACGTCGTTGAACATCCGGCCGATCCCGGCGCTCCCGGCGAACCCTCCGCCTCCGCCTCCGCCGCCCCCGCCGTTGCCCTCGCCCCCGAGAATCCGCCCGAGGCCGTTGTAGCCCATGATCAGGTCCCAGGCGGTGCCGTCCGTGGAGCCGCCGATGTACGGCCGCTCGCCGGCGGGCACGAGGGAGACGGCCGCGGCCCACCAGAGGCTGGAGACGGCGAGTACGACGGCGGCCGCCACCAGGTTCCGTACGCGCCTCGCCCAGCCGGGGCCGGACGCGTACAGATAGACCACGAAGACGGCGGGCAGGGCGATGTACCCCTGAAGCATCTTGGTGTTGAAGGCCAGCCCGAAGCAGGCCGCCGAGCCGAGCAGCGGCAGCAGCCGGCCGGTCCGCACGGCCCGCAGGCCCAGCGCGGCGGCGCTCACCATGAGGAACACCAGCAGCGTGTCGGGGTTGTTGTCCCGGTTGATGGCGACCGTGATCGGGGTCAGCGCGAGGACCAGCGCGGCGACCGCCGCCGCGCCGTGCCCCCAGACCCGCTTCACGGACGCGTGCAGGATCCAGATCGTCGCCAGGGCGGCCACGATCATCGGCGCCATCATCTGCCAGGTGCCGTACCCGAGGACGCGGCACGACAGGCCCATGACCATCAGGGCCAGCGGCGGCTTGTCGACGGTGAGGAAGTTCCCCGCGTCCAGCGAGCCGAAGAACCACGCCTTCCAGCTCTCCGTGCCGCTGAGCACCGCGGCGCTGTAGAAGCCGTTCAGGCCGGAGGAGGAGAGGTTCCAGGCGTAGAGCACGGCCGCCAGGGCGAGGACCGCGAGCAGGGCGGGCGCCGACCAGCGGGGGGCCGCCG
>NZ_WYCT01000553.1 GCF_011008945.1 Streptomyces harenosi | reverse complement strand
GGGTGAGTTCGTGCAGGTGCCAGGCGGCGTCGGCCTTGGGGCGCAGGACGGGGGCGAGGCGGTCGGGGGTGAGTGCGGTGACGATGCCGTCGTCGAGGACGCCGGCGGTGTGCACGACGCCGGTGAGGGGGTGCTGCGGCGGGAGGGTGCCGAGCAGGGCGGCCAGTGCGGTGCGGTCGGCCGCGTCGCAGGCGGCGATGTGGACGGTGGCGCCCAGTGCGGTGAGTTCGGCGGCCAGTTCCCGGGCGCCGGGGGCGTCGGGTCCGCGGCGGCTGGTCAGCAGGAGCCGGGTGACGCCGTGGCGGGTGACCAGGTGCCGGGCGAACAGGGCGCCCAGCGCTCCGGTGCCGCCGGTGACCAGGACCGTGCCGTCCGGATCGAGCTCCGGTCCGGCCGCGGCGGCCGCCCGAACCCGGGCCAGCCGGGGGGTGCTCGCCCGCCCCGCGCGGAGGGCCAGCTGCTCGTGCCCGGAGGCGATCGCGGCGGTGAGCCGCGCGGCGCTCGCCGGGCTGCCGTCCAGGTCGACCAGCGTGATACGGCCCGGATTCTCGGCCTGCGCCGACCTGACCAGGCCCCACACCGGAGCCGAGGCGAGCGCGACGTCCTCGCCGTCGTGGGTGGCGACGGCGTTGCCCGTCACCAGCACCAGCCGGGAGGTGCCGTACGCCAGCGCGTCCTGCACCAGCTCCAGCGCCCGTGCCGTCGCCCGGTGCGCCGCGCCCGCCGTGTCGTCTCCGGCCGTCTCGCCGAGCCATGCGACGAGGGTCTGCCCGGCGGCGTCCGCGACGTTCTCGACGCGGTACGCCGGGCCGTCCGGCGGGGTGTGCCGCAGCGCGGCCCAGCGGGTGGGGGTGAGGTCCTCCGGGTCGGGCAGGGTGACCGGCGACCAGGCCACGTGGAACAGCGATTCGTCCGGCCCGCCGCCGGTCCGTCCGGCGGGTGTCACCGGGCGCCGCCGCAGCGCGCGGACCTCGGCGACCGGTTCCCCGGTCTCGTCGGCCAGCCACAGCCGGAAGGCGTCCGGGCCCTTGGGCCTGATCCAGACCCGCAGCGTGCGCGAGCCGGTGGCGTACAGGCTGAAGCCGTGCCAGGACAGACCGGTGGGATCCTGCCCGGCGGCGAGCAGCGGGTGCAGCGCGGAGCCGAGCAGCGCGGGATGGATCCCGAAGGTGTCCGCTGCCACCTCGTCGGGGAGCCGCACCTCGGCGAACAGCTCCTCTCCCCGCTGCCACAGGGCCCGCAGTCCCTGGAACACCGGGCCGTGCGCCTGGCCCTTCCCGGCGAGCCGTTCGTAGAACCCGTCGATCCCCTGCGGGGCGGCGCCGGGCGGCGGCCAGCTCTCCAGACGGACCGCGGGCGCCGGTGGCTGCTCGGCGAGCAGGCCGCCGGCGTGCGCCTCCCACGACGCCGCCGGGTCGTCCCGGTCCGGACGGGAGGCGACGGTGAACCGCCGGTGCCCGTCCTCACCGGCGGCGCCCACGGTCACCTGCACCAGGACCGCTCCGCCGTCCGGGACGGTCAGCGGGGTGTCGATCGTCAGGTCGGCGACGTGGGAGCAGCCGGTCTCGTCACCGGCGCGGACCACCAGTTCGGCGAGGGCCGCGGAAGGCAGCGTCGCGGCGCCGTCGACGCGGTGGTCGGCGAGCCAGGGGTGCGTGTGCAGGGCGAGGCGTCCGGTGAACACCGTGCCGTCCTCGCCGGCGAGTTCGACGGCCGTCGTCAGCAGCGGGTGCCCCGGTGCGGACAGGCCCGGCCCGGTGGCGTTGCGCGCCCCCGGTGACGTGCTGTCCAGCCAGTAGGGCTGGTGCTGGAAGGGATAGGTCGGCAGATCGACCAGACGCGCTCCCGACCCCGCGTACAGACGCGACCAGTCCACCGTGTGCCCCGCCGTGTGCAACCGGGCCAGCCCCGTCAGCACCCCACGGACCTGGGACCCCTCCCGCTGCTGCAACGCCACGAACACCCCATCGGGAGCACTCGACGGACCCAGCGCACTCAACACCCCCTCCGGCCCCACCTCCACGAACCGCGTCACCCCCCGCTCCCGCAACCACGACACCCGATCGGCGAACCGCACCGGCCGGCGCACATGCTCCGCCCAGTACCGCGCCGAACACACCTCCTCACCACCCGCCATCGCGATGACCGGCTCCACCGCCCCCACCGCCC
>NZ_WYCT01000552.1 GCF_011008945.1 Streptomyces harenosi | reverse complement strand
GAACACCACTTCTAGCTTCGTCGGCAGCGTCAGAGGTGTATAAGAGACAGGGGGTGGGTGCGCGGGCCGGCGGACCGGCGGCGACCCGGTCTCAGCCCTTGACGGCGCCCGTCATGATGCCTCCGACGATCTGCTTGCCGAAGACCACGAAGACCAGCAGCAGCGGCAGGGTGCTGATGAGCGCGCCGGCCATGACGATGCTCTGGTCGGGGGTGTAGGAGGCGCTGAGCTGGCCGAGCGCCACCTGGATGGTGGGGTTCTGCTGGTTCAGCGCGAGGAAGGGCCAGAAGAAGTCGTTCCACGCCTGCACGAAGGTGAGCATGCCGAGCACCATCATCGCGGGCCGGGCCGCGGGCAGGACGACGCTCCACACGATGCGCAGGTTGTGGGCCCCGTCGACCTTGGCCGCCTCGATCAGCTCGTAGGGCAGGGCCTCCAGCAGGTACTGGCGCATGAAGAAGACGCCGAAGGCGCCGACGAGGGTCGGGAAGATCACCGACTCCAGCTCGCCGCCCCATCCGATGTCCGACATGATCATGAACAGCGGGACGACGCTGAGCTGCGGGGGGATGGTCAGGGTGGCGATGACCGCGGTCATCAGCGCGCCGCGGCCGCGGAAGCGCATCTTGGCGAAGGCGTAGCCGGCCAGGGTGCAGAAGAACAGCGTGGCCACGGTGATGCTGCCGGCCACGATGACGCTGTTGACGATGGCCTTGCCCAGGTTGGCCTGTTCCCAGGCCGCCTCCAGGTTGCTCATCAGCCTGCCGCCCGGCAGCAGCGGCGGGGGGCTGTCCAGGACGCGCTGCTGGTCGTGCGAGGCGGCCACCAGCGTCCAGTACAGCGGGAAGACCGAGCCCAGGCCGACGACGGCCAGGGCGATGTAGGTGAAGGGGCCGCCCTTGAGCTGCCCGCCGGCGCCCAGCTTGAAACGGCTGCGGCCCGGGCCCTCGGGGGCGGTGGGCGGTGCCGGGTCCAGGTCCGGCGCGGCGGTCTTGGTGGGACTGGTCGTTGTCATCGATATCGCTCCCGTCAGACCGCGTTCTTGCGCACGTACCGGCCGACGATCCAGTTGATCAGGGCGATGAGCAGCAGCAGCACGAGCATGGCCCAGGCGACGGCCGCGGCCGGGCCGAGGTGGCCGAGCTTCCAGCCGTAGTTGAAGAGGTAGATGCTGAGGGTTTCGTACTGGTGTTCACTACCGCCGACGGCGCCGAGCGTGCCGCCCTGCAGCAGCAGCGGCTCACCGAAGAGCTGGAGGGAGCCGATGGTCGAGATGACGATGGTGAACAGGATCGTCGGCCGCAGCGAGGGGATGGTCACCTTGAGGAACTGCTGCCAGCGGTTGGCCCCGTCGATGGAGGCCGCCTCGTACAGGTCGGTCGGCACGGCCTGCATCGCCGCCAGGTAGATCAGCGCGTTGTAGCCGGTCCAGCGCCAGATGACGATGACCGAGATGGCGATCTTGGACGTCCAGTGCCCGTTGCCCCAGTCGATGTTGTCGACGCCGAAGAAGCTCAGCACCCAGTTGAGGATGCCGCCGTCGGCCCGGAAGACCAGGGCGAAGACCAGGGCGGCGGTCGCCACCGAGGTGGCGTACGGGGTGAGGATCACCGTCCGCCAGAACGTGCTGGCGCGCAGCTTGTAGTTGAGCAGGTGGGCCAGGCCCAGCGCCATGAGGAGCTGCGGGACGGTCGAGATGACGCCGATGATGAAGGTGTTGCTCACGGACGTCCAGAACTCGGAGTCCTGGAGGATCTTGGAGAAGTTGTCCCAGCCGACCCACTCGGACTGATCGAGGCTGGTCATCTCCACCCGGTGCAGGGCGATCCACCCGGTGTAGAGGAGCGGGTAGAGCCCGAAGGCACCGAAGACGAGGAAGAAGGGGGCGATGTACGCGTACGGCGACACCTTGTCGTCGAAGCGCCACAGCCGCGCGCGCCAGGCGCTGCGTCCGTTCGGCGCGGCGCCGGAACCGCCGGTCGGCGGGGTGTGGGCGCCCCGTGCGGGGGTTGTCGTTGCCACGGAGGGAATCCTTCCCTGGGAGGTCTCGGCCGGGTAGGGGGCGGGGCGGGAGACGAGGTCACGGTCGGGCGCCCGTCCCGGCGTCCCCTGCGCGGGCCGCCGAGGTGGCGAGCGGTCCGCGGCGCGGCCTGACGTGCGTGCGGTGCTGCGG
>NZ_WYCT01000551.1 GCF_011008945.1 Streptomyces harenosi | reverse complement strand
CACTTCTAGCTTCGTCGGCAGCGTCAGATGTGTATAAGTGACAGCCCCCGCCCTGCCCCGAGTCGGCATGGCGCCCTGCAGGCGGCCCGCGCACCCCCAGCACCGCACCGCACGCCCCGTTCCTCCCGGCATTCCGTACGGAAAGGACGATCCCGTTGCACCCGCATCTGTTCGGCTCACTCCGCCCGCATCCGTTCCGTCACTTCGGACGGAACGGCCCGTCGCCACGCGCCGCCTCACGACGCGGACCGGCCGCCGCGCTCGCCACCGCCCTGGCCGCCGGCCTGCTGCTGCCGCTCGCCGCCAGCTCCTCCTCGGCCGCCGCCCCCGCGTTCGCTTACGGCGAGGCCCTGCAGAAGTCCCTGTTCTTCTACGAGGCCCAGCAGTCCGGCGATCTCCCGGACACCAACCGGGTGAGCTGGCGCGGCGATTCCGCACTGAGCGACGGCAAGGACGTGGGCCTGGATCTCACGGGGGGCTGGTACGACGCCGGTGACCACGTCAAGTTCGGCCTGCCGATGGCGTATTCGGCGACGGTCCTGGCCTGGGGCGGTCTGGAGGAACGGGCCGCCTACACCTCCGCCGGCCAGTGGACGTACCTGAAGAACAACCTCCGGTTCGTCAGCGACTACTTCGTCAAGGCCCATCCCTCGCCCAATGTCCTGTACGGGCAGGTCGGTCACGGCGGCAAGGACCACGCGTGGTGGGGCCCGGCCGAGGTGATGCCCATGGAGCGGCCCGCCTACAAGATCGACGCATCCTGTCCGGGTTCGGATCTCGCCGGGCAGACCGCCGCCGCCCTGGCGGCCTCCTCCATGGTGTTCGCCGACAGCGACGCCGCCTACGCAGGGAAACTGCTTACGCACGCCAAGCAGTTGTACGGCTTCGCGGACGCCTACCGGGGAAAGTACAGCGACTGCATCACCGACGCCAAGAGCTACTACAACTCCTGGAGCGGCTACCAGGACGAGCTGGTGTGGGGCGCGATCTGGCTCTACAAGGCGACCGGTGACGCGGCCTACCTGGCGAAGGCGGAGAGTTACTACGACCGGTTGTCCACCGAACCGCAGACCTCCACCCGCTCCTACCGCTGGACGCTCTCCTGGGACGACACGTCCTACGGTGCCTACGTGCTGCCGGCCCAGTTGACCGGCAAGCAGAAGTACATCGACGACGCCAACCGCTGGCTGGACTGGTGGACCGTCGGCGTGAACGGCAGCCGGGTCCGCTACTCGCCCGGTGGCCAGGCGGTCCTCGACAGTTGGGGGTCCCTGCGCTATGCCGCCAACACCGCCTTCGCGGCGCTCGTCTACTCGGACTGGCTCACCGGGGATTCGGAACGCAAGACGCGTTACCACGACTTCGCGGTCCGGCAGATCGACTACGCACTCGGCGACAACCCGCGCAAGTCGAGCTACGTCGTCGGGTTCGGCGCCAACCCGCCGACCAAGCCCCACCATCGCACCGCGCACGGCTCCTGGACCGACCAGCTCACCAGCCCGGCCGAGAGTCGCCACACCCTCTACGGCGCGCTCGTCGGCGGCCCCAGCGCGCCGGACGACAGTTACACCGACGACCGGCAGAACTATGTGAACAACGAGGTCGCCACCGACTACAACGCGGCCTTCAGCGGCGCGCTGGCCCGTCTGTACGCCGAGTACGGTGGCGCCCCCCTGGCCTCCTTCCCCGAGTCCGAGCGGCCCGACGGGCCCGAGATGTCGGTACAGGCCGCGGTGAACGCCTCCGGGAACGGCTTCACGGAGGTCAAGGCCTATCTCGTCAACCGGTCCGCCTGGCCGGCCCGGGCCCTGACCGGCGCTTCCCTGCGCTACTACTTCACGCTGGAACCCGGGGTGAGCCCGGACCAGATCAGCGTCACCACCAACTACAACCAGTGCGGCCGGGCGTCGGGACCGACCCGGTTCGCGGGCGACGTCCACTACGTCACCGTCGACTGCTCGAACACCGTGATCGCGCCGGCCGGACAGTCCGCCTACCGCAAGGAGGTGCAGTTCCGGATCAGCTCGGCGGGCGCCTGGGACCCGGCCGACGACTGGTCCTACCAGGGCATCGCGACCACTCCGGGCACAACGCCGGTGAACGCCCCGCACATCGTCCTGCTGGACGGGACCGAGCGGCAGTGGGGTACCCCACCGGACGGCACGGCGCCGGACCCGGACCCGACACCGTCCGGATCGCCCACCCCCTCGCCCACGCCCACTCCCTCTCCC
>NZ_WYCT01000550.1 GCF_011008945.1 Streptomyces harenosi | reverse complement strand
ACTTCTAGCTTCGTCGGCAGCGTCAGATGTTTATAAGAGACAGGTGCGGGGTCAGGGCTGCCAGGGGCCGGTGCGGTCCAGGCGGCGGCGCTGCCGGTGCGCGGCGGGCATGTCCAGGGCCCGGCCCCGTGCGGTGAGGCGGTCGGCGACGGCGGCGCGGTGCCCGACGGGCTTGTGGTCGTCGTACTTGAACTTGGCCCGCACCCCGGCCACTTCCAGCTCCAGGCCGCGGATGCCGCTCAGCATCCGGCCGTAGGGCGGCCGGCCGACGGCGACGGGCGCGTGGTCGCCGTCGGGCTGGAAGTGGGCGAGCTGGCGGCGCAGCAGGTCGGCCTTGGCCTCGGGATCGTCGACGATGTGGGCGCGGCAGGTGAACTGGACGGCCGTGTAGTAGCTGGTGGGGACGCCCTCGGCGGGCGGGGTGCCGGGACCGGCGCGCCAGGGGCCGGGGACGAAGGCGTAGTCGCCGATGACGGTGAAGGTGACGGCGGGGTCGTGCTCGATCGCCTTCCAGACCGGATTGGGGCGGGCCAGGTGGATCAGGAGGCGGCCGCCGTCGGTGGTGAAGTGGGTGGGAACCACCGTGGGCGGATCGCCGGGCAGGCCGTTGACGCAGAGCTGGCCGAAGTCGTGGCCCTCGGCGATCCAGGCCCGCCACTCGGTGTCGTCCAGGGCGGCGTCCCAGGGATGGATGAGCATGGGTGTCTCCTTGCGGGGGCGGTGCGGCGGCTCAGGCCAGGGCGAGCAGGCCGACGGCGACGGCGGCGGCGCCCAGGCCGGCGAACTGGCCGCGGTGGATGCGTTCGGCCAGTACGCAGCGGGCGAGCAGGACCGTCCCGGCCGGGTACAGGGCGGTGACCACGGCGACCACGGTCAGGTCCCCGCTGCGGGCGGCCAGCAGGAACAGCAGGTTCGCCAGCGAGTCCAGCACACCGGCGGCGGCCGACAGGCCGTAGGCCGGCTTCTGCGGTCCGAGCCTGCGGTGCAGGAGCCCGGCCGCGCCCAGGGTGACCGCCGAGGAGACCGCCCTGCCGACGATCAGCGGGGCCACCCCGCTGCCGGCGGGCGCCTGGTGCAGGAAGACGAGCTGGAGGGCGATGGCGGCGCCCGCGCCGAAGGCCAGCAGCAGCGCCGTCCGCGACGGCCGCGCGGCGCCCGCGCCGTGCCCGGCGCTGACCAGCACCACCGCGACGAGCGCGAGCGGCAGGCCCAGCAGGCCGGCCGGGCCCAGGCGCTCGCCCTGGAGCAGGCCCACCCCGACGGGCAGCGCGGCGGACACCAGCGCGGTCACCGGTGACAGCACGTTCATCGGGCCGATGGCCAGCGTCTTGTAGAGCAGGGCGAACGCGGCGGCCGAGGCGACACCGGAGGCGGCGCCCCAGCCCACGGCGGCGGCGCCGAACGAGGCGCCGAGCACGGGCCACAGCAGCAGTTCCACCGCCAGGCTGGCCGGGGCGGCGACCATCACGGTGCGCAGCACATGGGCCTTCCGGGCCCCCAGACCGCCGAGGAAGTCGGCGCATCCGTAGGCGAGCGAGCTGCCCAGAGCCAGCAGCAGAGCGATCACGGTACATCCCTTACTATTTCAATCGAACGACTGAAACGTACAACGGAACGACCGCCCTGTGTCAACCAAACGACCGCGCGGTGCATTCCGCGGGTCCAGCTCTGAGGACGGTGACCGGATGACCGAGACCGAGGCGGCGCTGCGCACGCTCGCGCACAACGTCAGGGCGGCCCGCACCCGCGCGGGCCTGTCCCTGGACGAACTCGGCCGCCGCGCCAAGGTCAGCAAGGGGGCCCTGGTGGGGCTGGAGAAAGCCCAGGGCAATCCGAACTTCGCCACCCTGGTCCGTCTCGCCGACACCCTCGGGGTCTCGGTCTCCGCCCTGATGGAGGGGCCGGCCGAAGGCCGCGTCCGGGTCGTGTCCGCGGACGCCGTGATGCCGTTGTGGGCGGGGGAGCGGGGCAGTGAGGCCCGGCTCATGCTGACGACCACGGGCCCCGCCCCGGTCGAGGTGTGGCGCTGGCGGCTGGAGCCGGGCGAGGAGTACCCCAGCCACCCCCACCAGGCCGGCGTCGTCGAGACCGTCAGCGTCACCGCCGGGCGGATGACCCTGGTCGTCGACGGCACCGAGCACCTGGTGGAGGCCGGGCAGACCGCCGCCTTCGACGGCGACGCCCCCCACACCTACCGCGGCTCCGGCGACGAGACCTGCCATCTGATCATGACCGTCCACCTGCCGCCCGGCCCCGCCCCCGCGGCCTGACC
>NZ_WYCT01000054.1 GCF_011008945.1 Streptomyces harenosi | reverse complement strand
GAGATTTACACTTCTAGCTTCGTCGGCAGCGTCAGATGTGTATAAGTGACAGGTTCTGGGAGGGGTGGGTGCGCGCGGAGCGGCGTCATTTCGCCGGCGACCCCTCGCGGCCCTACGCCGATCTGCTGGTGCGGCAGTGTCCTGAGGGTTATGAGGTGCTGGAGGGGCCCGAGGGAGCGGCCGGAACAGACCGTTTCTTCACGGAGGGTGAGGGGCCGTCCTCGGTGTGGTGAACTCGTGAAGATCGGTCTCGGCCAACTTGCCGGAGTGGGCCCAACTGCGCTTGACCGAGGGGCCATACAGGACTTACGTTCTGATTGTGCGGCCGGACCAATGGCCGCCGGCAGACGCGAAGCCCCCGGTTGTTCCCCCGTGACCGGGGGCTTCGTCCTGTCCTCACCCCGTGCGCGGGCGCCGCGCGGCACCATGTGATCACCCTCGGTCACCACACCGCGCGCCCCCTGTGCCCGCGCCGCGCCGAGAGCCCCCCGCGGCACCCTTCGGAGGCGGCACGGCCGCGGGTACGATGCCCTCGGTGCGACCTGCGGACGGCCGCTTCGCGCACCTTGCAACTCCGGTCCGCGGCAGAGCGGTTCGACCTGGGCGGCCGGCGGGCGACGGCCCGGCGGCATGGCGACGGGGGCACGGTTTGTGGGGGACGTGATGGACTTCGGCACGCAGGGCCCCAAGGCCCCGGCCGACCTCGCCTGGCTGCGAGGCGTGGACGCCTACACCATGGGCGCCTATCCGCAGGCGGAGGAGGAGTTCCGGGCCGCCGTCCGGATGGACCCCGGCATGGCCGACGCCTGGCTGGGCCTGCACGCGCTGCGCGTGGACACCACGACCGCGCTGCTGCGCATGTTCCGCCACCGCGACCGGTTCGGCGAGCAGCGCGCCCGCCACCGCCGCGCTCTCAACTCCTGGTACTGGCTGGGCTGGTGGGTGCAGCCGGTGCTGGAGAGCCCGCGCGACCTGCTGCTCGCGCACGCCTCCCACTGGCTGGACGGCCGCCACGTCCCGGAGCTGGACCGGGCGCTGGCCGGGCTGCCGCCGGTGGACACCGACCGCCAGGTCCGCTTCCTGCACGCCTGCCGCGCCTATCTCGTCAAGGACTGGGAGCAGCTCGTCCGGCACACCGACCCGCTGCTGGACGACCCCGTCCTCGGCATCGAGGCCGGCCTGTTCGGCGGCATGGCCCGGGTCCGGCTGGAGATGTACGGGCAGGCCGAGCCACTGCTGTCGGCCGCCCTGATGCGCTGCCGCAGCGAGCAGCCGCAGCGCAAGGAGCTGCGCTACTGGCTGGCCCGCGCCCACGAGGGCACCGGCCGCAGCGCCGCGGCGCTGCCGCTGTACCGGGCGGTGCACAGTGTCGACCCGGCCTTCATGGACACCTCGGCCCGGCTCGCCGCCATCGCGGAGGGCGACGGATACGAGGACACGGCCGACGCCACCGATCTCGCGGCGATCGCCCTGACCGGCAGCGGGCAGGACGGCGTGGACGGCCCCGACGGGCTGGACACGCTCTTCGGCGCCGAGGAACGCGATCTGAAACTCTCCGCCCCGCAGCCGCCGGCCGCTCCCCTGCCGTCGGTGCCCGGCCCGTCGGTCCGGGCCAGGACCGCCCCCGAGCCGTCCCTGCCCGCCGGCCCCACCGATCCGGCGCTGCTGGAGGAGGCGCTCGCCGAGCTGGAGCGCATGGTGGGCCTGGAGCCGGTGAAGCGGCAGGTCAAGGCGTTGTCCGCGCAGTTGAACATGGCCCGGCTGCGGGCCGGCCAGGGGCTGCCGGTCCAGCCGCCCAAGCGGCACTTCGTCTTCTCCGGGCCCTCCGGCACCGGCAAGACCACGGTCGCCCGCATCCTCGGGCGGGTCTTCTACGCCCTGGGGCTGCTCGGCGGCGATCATCTGGTCGAGGCGCAGCGGGCCGATCTGGTGGGCGAGTACCTGGGGCAGACGGCGGTCAAGGCCAACGAGCTGATCGACTCGGCCCTCGGCGGCGTCCTCTTCGTGGACGAGGCGTACTCCCTGTCGAACTCGGGCTACGGCAAGGGCGACGCCTACGGCGACGAGGCTCTGCAGGTGCTGCTGAAGCGGGCGGAGGACAACCGCGACCATCTGGTGGTGATCCTGGCCGGCTACCCCGAGGGCATGGACCGCCTGCTGACCGCCAATCCCGGGCTGTCCTCCCGGTTCACCACCCGCGTCGACTTCCCGTCGTACCGGCCGGGGGAGCTGACGGAGATCGGCAAGGTGCTCGCCGCCGAGAACGGCGACCGGTGGGACGACGAGGCGCTGGACGAGCTGCGCTCGATCGCCGGGCACGTCGTCGAGCAGGGATGGATCGACGAGCTGGGCAACGGGCGGTTCCTGCGCACGCTGTACGAGAAGAGCTGCGCCTACCGGGACCTGCGGCTGTCGGTCTGCCCGGCCACGCTGACGCGCGACGATCTGGCGACGCTGCGGCTGCCGGACCTGATGCAGGCGTACGGCGAGGTGCTGTCGGGACGCGGGCCGCAGGATCCGCCCGCGATGTGACGGATCCCGCGGCCGTGCCGCCGGGGTTCAGCGGGCCAGCGCCCCTTCCGGGCTGCCGGTGCGGGGCTCGGCCACCGTCACCTCGCCCGTCTCGCGGTGGGCCGGGTCCCGCACCTCGCCCACCAGCAGTTCCAGGACGTCCTCCAGCGCCACCAGGCCGAGCACCTTGCCGGAGGCGTCGGCCACCTGCGCCAGGTGTGTCGCGGCCCGCCGCATGACGGTCAGCGCGTCGTCGAGCGGCAGTTCGGACCGCAGGGTCGTCATGGGCCGCCACAGGCGCTGCGGCACCGCCCGCTCGGAGTCCTCCAGGTCCAGCACGTCCTTGACGTGCAGGTAGCCCATGAAGGCGCCGTGGCCGGCGGTGACGGGGAAGCGGGAGTATCCGGTGCGGGCGGTGAGCTCGACGATCTGGCCGGGCGTGACCGACGGGGGGACGGTCACCAGCGACTCCCGCCCCAGCAGGACGTCCGTCACCGGGCGGGAGCCCAGCTCCAGCGCGTCCTCCAGGCGCTCGGCCTCCTCGGGGTCGAGGAGTCCGGCCTGGCCGGCGTCCTCCACCAGCCGGTTGAGCTGCTCGCTGGTGAAGACCGCCTCGACCTCGTCCTTGGGCTCGACGCGGAACAGCCGCAGGACGGCCCCGGCACAGGCGCCGAGGGCGGCCGTGACCGGCCGGCACAGCCGGGCGAAGGCAACCAGGCCGGGGCTGAGCCACAGCGCGGCCTTCTCCGGGGCGGCCATCGCCAGGTTCTTCGGGACCATCTCGCCGATGACCAGGTGGCAGAAGACCACCACCGCGAGCGCGATGACGTAGCCGAGCGGGTGGATCATCCCGTGCGGCAGACGGATCCAGGCGAAGACCGGCTCCAGCAGGTGGGCGACGGTCGGCTCGGCGACCGCGCCGAGGGTCAGCGAGCAGACGGTGATGCCGAACTGGGCGGCGGCCATCATCTGCGGCAGCCGTTCCAGCCCGTACAGGACCTGCCGGGCGCGGGCGGTGCCGAGCGGCTCGATCTGGCTGCGGCGGACGGAGACGAGGGCGAACTCGGCGCCGACGAAGAAACCGTTGGCGAGCACCAGCAGCGCGGCGAAGAGCAGTTGCAGGACGCTCATCGGGCCGCCTCCCGTACCGGCGCGGGGGCCGTGCGCACCAGCCGGACCCGTTCGGCCCGGTAGTGGCCGACCCGGCGGACGGACAGCCGCCAGCCGGGCAGTTCGGCGTGGTCGCCGACGGCCGGGATGCGGCCGAGCAGGTCGGCGACGAGCCCGGCGACGGTCTCGTAGGGGCCCTCGGGCACGTCGAGCCCGATGCGGGCGAGGGCGTCGACGCGGCAGCCGCCGTCCGCCTCCCAGGCCGGGCGGCCGTCCTCCGGCGGGGCGGGGGCCAGCTCGGGGGCCTCGCCGAGCACGTCGTCGTGCTCGTCGCGGACCTCGCCGACGATCTCCTCGACGATGTCCTCCAGGGTGACGACGCCGGCCGTGCCGCCGTACTCGTCGACGACGACGGCGATGGGCTGTTCGCTGCGCAGCCGGGTCAGCAGGGGCCGTACCGGCAGGGTCTCGGGCACCAGCAGCGCCGGGCGGGCGATGCGGCCCACGGGGGTGCGCAGCCGTTCGTGCACCGGGACCGCCAGGGCGTCCTTGAGGTGCACCATGCCGGCGATCTCGTCGATCTTGTCCCGGTAGACGGGGAAGCGCGACAGGCCGGTGGCGCGGGTCAGGTTGACCACGTCCTCCGCGGTCGCCGACGCCTGGAGGGCGCTGACCCTCACGCGCGGGGTCATGACGTGCTGCGCGGTCAGGTCGCCCAGGGACAGGGTGCGCACGAAGAGGTCGGCGGTGTCCTGTTCCAGGGCGCCGGCGCGGGCGGAGTGCCGGGCCAGGGAGACCAGCTCGCCCGGGGTACGGGCGGAGGCCAGCTCCTCGGCGGGCTCGATGCCGAGCGCGCGGACCAGGCGGTTGGCCACGGCGTTGAACCCGGCGATCACCGGGCGGAACAGACGGGCGAAGGCGTGCTGCGGGCCGGCGACGAAGCGCGCGACCTGCAGGGGCCGGGAGACGGCCCAGTTCTTGGGCACGAGTTCGCCGATCACCATCTGCACGGCCGAGGCCAGCAGCATGCCGATGATCACCGACACGCCGGACACGGCACCGCCCGGGACACCGGCCGCGGTGAGCGGGCCGCGCAGCAGCCCGGCCAGCGCCGGTTCGGCGAGCATGCCGACGACGAGGGAGGTGAGGGTGATGCCGAGCTGGGTCCCGGAGAGCTGGAAGGACAGCTCCTTGAGGGACTCCACGACCCGGCCGGCCCGCCGGTCGCCCTCGGCGGCGGCCTTCTCGGCCTCGGGGCGCTCGACGGTCACCAGGCCGAATTCGGCCGCCACGAAGAATCCGTTGGCGAGAATCAGCAGGAACGCGGCTGCCAGGAGCAGCAGGGGGGTGGTCATGAGGCCGCCGCCTCCGCATCGACGCGGACCGCGGGGGTCCGGTCCGCGCCATGTGGGCAGGGGGCGGCGCAGGTACTGCAGGACGATCCGTCCATCGCCGGAGGGGGTCACTCCTCGGGTAGCAGGAACCCCTGTGCACCGGGCGGTGCGACAGGGGCGGAGCCGCGGCGATCGCGGCTCCGCACCCAGATTAATCAAGACGGGGCCGGGTGTGGCAGGGCGGACGGCCCCGATCGGTCCCCGGGGTGTCCCGGGGCCGGTCCCCGGGACGCGTCCCGGATCAGCCCTGCCGCGGGCCGGGCTCCGCGGTGGAGCGGGCCTCGGCCAGGGCGCGCAGGGCCCGCGCGTCGGCGACGGCGCGCTCCTTGGCGATGCCGGGCTGGATGCCGAGCGCGGGCAGGCTGGTGCCGTCGCTCAGGTCCAGGAACACCCAGGGGTCACCCGCGCGGAGGTTCACCCGGAGGATCTCCGCCCACTCCAGACGGCGCGTCCGGGTGAGGTTGACGACGGTGACGCCGGACTCCTCGGCGACGACCTTGGGCCGGGCCAGCAGGAACAGCACGCTGTCCAGCAGGGCCGCGGTGACGATGAAGCTCGACCGCTCCGCGGGCGAGAGCCGCTCCAGCAGCAGCGCGACCACCGTGATGGTCACGAAGATGAGGACGGCGGCGCTGAGCAGGACGGCCCGGGTGCGGCCCGGCCGGAAGGTGACGGGCAGGGCGGGAAGGTCCGCGGTGGCATCCGACATGGTGACGCTCCGGATCGCGGGCTCAGAGGCGGCAGGCGTGGATGGCGGTGGTGAGGATGGCACGGGCGCCGATCTCGTACAGATCGTCCATGATCCGCTGGGCCTCCTTGGAGGGGACCATGGCGCGGACGGCGACCCAGCCCTCGTTGTGCAGCGGGGAGACGGTCGGGGACTCCAGGCCCGGGGTGAGGGCGACGGCCTTCTCCAGCTGCTCCACGCGGCAGTCGTAGTCCATCATCACGTACGTCCGGGCCACCAGGACGCCCTGGAGACGGCGCAGGAACTGCTGCACCTTCGCCTCGACGGTGTCGTCGGCATCCGCGCGGGTGCCGCGGATCACCACGGCCTCGGACGTCATGATGGGCTCGCCGATGACCTCCAGACCGGCGTTGCGCAGCGAGGTGCCGGTCTCCACGACGTCGGCGATGACCTCGGCGACACCGAGCTCGATGGCGGTCTCGACCGCGCCGTCGAGGTGGACGACGGAGGCGTCGATGCCGTGGTCGGCGAGGTGCTTGGCGACGATGCCCTCGTAGGAGGTGGCGACCGTCATGCCCGCCAGGTCCTGGACGCCGCTCGCGGTGCCCGGCTTGGTGGCGTAGCGGAAGGTGGAGCGGGCGAAGCCGAGGGGGAGGATCTCCTCGGCGTCGGCACCCGAGTCGATCAGCAGGTCGCGGCCGGTGATGCCGATGTCGAGGCGGCCGGAGGAGACGTAGATCGCGATGTCGCGGGGGCGGAGGTAGAAGAACTCGACCTCGTTCTCCGGGTCGACGATCCGCAGTTCCTTGGACTCGCGCCGCTGCTGGTACCCGGCCTCATGCAGCATCTCCGCCGCAGGGCCGGACAGTGAACCCTTGTTGGGGACGGCGATGCGCAGCATGAGGCGGGCTTCCTTTGCGTGGTGTCGTGTGGGACTGTGCGGGGTGGCTTACAGGTGGGCGTAGACGTCGTCCAGGGAGATCCCGCGGGCGACCATCATCACCTGGACGTGGTACAGCAGCTGCGAGATCTCCTCGGCGGCCGCTTCCTTGCCCTCGTACTCGGCGGCCATCCAGACCTCGGCGGCCTCTTCGACGACCTTCTTGCCGATGGCATGGACGCCCTTGTCCACCAGCTCGGCGGTGCGGGAGGTGGCGGGGTCGCCGTGGGCGGCCTTCTGCTGGAGCTCGGTGAAGAGCTCCTCGAACGTCTTCTTGGACATGGTGGTCCTTACCCTACGCGCTCCGCCGGGCTCCTCAGCGCCAGGGTTCGGATACCGAACGCAGCGTGGCCGCGGTCGCCACCGCGGCGGTGACGGCCTCGTGGCCCTTGTCCTCGCTGGAGCCCTCCAGGCCCGCCCGGTCCAGTGCCTGCTCCTCGGTGTCGCAGGTGAGCACGCCGAAGCCGACGGGGACGCCGGTGTCGGCCGAGACCTGGGCGAGGCCCTGGGTGACGCCCTGGCAGACGTAGTCGAAGTGAGGGGTGCCGCCGCGGATGACGACGCCGAGGGCGACGATCGCGTCGTAACCGCGCCCGGCGAGGCCCTTGGCCACGACGGGCAGCTCCCAGCTCCCGGGGACCCGCAGCAGGGTCGGCTCGTCGATGCCCAGCTCGTGCAGGGCGCGCAGGGCGCCGTCCACCAGGCCGTCCATCACCTTCTCGTGCCACTGCGCCGCGACCACGGCGACCCGCAGGTCGCCCACGTTGCGTACGGACAGTTCCGGTGCGCCCTTGCCGCTCACGTCTCGTGTCTCCTCGTGTTCGTTACTGGTTGGTGCAGGTGGACACGGGGGTGGTGTCCAGCCAGGGCAGGTCGTGGCCCATCCGGTCCCGCTTGGTGCGCAGGTAGGCGAGGTTGTGCTCGCCGGCCTGGACGGGCATCGGCTCGCGGCGCAGGACCTCGATGCCGTGCCGGACGAGCGCGTCGCTCTTGTCGGGGTTGTTGGTCAGCAGGCGCACGCTGCGCACGCCGAGGTCGGCGAGTATCTGGGCGCCCGCGCCGTAGTCCCGGGCGTCGGCGGGCAGACCGAGCTCCAGGTTGGCGTCGAGGGTGTCCCGGCCGCGCTCCTGGAGTTCGTAGGCGCGCAGCTTGGACATCAGGCCGATGCCGCGGCCCTCGTGCCCGCGCAGGTACACCACCACTCCCCTGCCCTCGGACCGGATGCGGGCGAGCGAGGCGTCGAGCTGGGGGCCGCAGTCGCAGCGCTGGGAACCGAAGACGTCGCCGGTCAGGCACTCGGAGTGGACGCGGACCAGGACGTTGACGCCGTCGCCGATCTCGCCGTGGACGAGGGCGACGTGCTCGACGCCGTCGACGGTGGAGCGGTAGCCGTGGGCGGTGAAGGTGCCGTGGGCGGTGGGCAGGTTGACCTCGGCCTCGCGGCGGACGGTGGGCTCGGCGCTGCGGCGGTAGGCGATCAGGTCCTCGATGGAGATGATCGTCAGGCCGTGCTTGCGGGCGAACGGGATCAGCTCGGGCAGGCGCAGCATGCGGCCGTCCTCGCCGGCGATCTCGACGATGGCGCCGGCCGGGCGCAGGCCCGCGAGCCGGGCGAGGTCGACGGCGGCCTCGGTGTGCCCGTCGCGGGCGAGGACGCCGCCGGGGCGGGCGCGCAGCGGGAAGACGTGGCCGGGGCGGACCAGGTCGGACGGCTCGGCGGTGCCGCCGGCCAGCAGCCGGAGCGTGGTGGCGCGGTCGGCGGCGGAGATCCCGGTGGTCACGCCGTGCGCGGCGGAGGCGTCCACCGAGACGGTGAACGCGGTCTTCATCGACTCGGTGTTGTCCCGGACCATCTGGGGCAGGTCGAGCCGGTCCAGTTCCTCGCCCTCCATGGGGGCGCAGATCAGGCCGCGGCACTCGCTCATCATGAAGGCGACGATCTCCTCGGTCGCCTTCTCCGCGGCGATGACGAGGTCGCCCTCGTTCTCGCGGTCGGCGTCGTCGACGACCACGACGGGGCGGCCGGCGGCGATGTCGGCGACGGCCTGCTCGACGGGGTCGAGCACGAAGTCCTCGACGCCGTCGGTGCCGTACAGGACGGGTGCCGCGCTCATGCGGGCGCTCCTTCCAGGACGGGCCGCGCGGCCCTGCGGGAGCGCAGCCACCAGTCGCGCAGGCCCCACAGGACGAGCGCGCCGTACAGGACGTAGACGAAGCCGGAGAAGGCGAAGCCGTTGGCGAAGTTCAGCGGGACGCCGACCAGGTCGACCAGCAGCCAGGCGAGCCAGAACTCGACCATGCCGCGCGCCTGGGCGTACATGGCGACGATGGTGCCGACGAAGATGTAGGCGTCCGGCCAGGGGTCCCAGGACAGCGTCGGGAAGGCGGTGAACAGCCCGCCGACGGCGAGGGTGCCGAGGGCGGCGGCGGCCAGGAGGGCCCCGCGCTCGCGCCAGGTGGCGAAGCGGACGGCGATGGAGCCGTCCTGCGTCTGCCGCCGGCCGCGGTTCCACTGCCAGAAGCCCCAGGCGGCGACGACCATGACGACGATCTGCTTGCCCGCGCTGCCGGACAGGTGGGCGGTGGCGAAGGCGGCGAAGAGGATGAGGCCGGAGAGGAACTGGACCGGCCAGGTCCAGATCGAGCGCCGCCAGCCGAGGGCGAGGCCGAGCAGGCCGATCACGTTGCCGATCATGTCCGACCACTTGATGTGCTGGCCGAAGAGGACGAACGCCTCCGAGTTGAGCCAGTTCACTTGGTCTCCTCCCGGCCGGCCAGCAGCCGCTCGACGTACTTGGCGATGACGTCGGCCTCCAGGTTCACCGGGTCGCCGGGCTGCTTGCGGCCGAGCGTGGTCAGGGCGAGCGTGGTGGGGATGAGGCTGACGGTGAAGTGGCCGGAAGCGGCCTCGACGACGGTGAGGCTGATGCCGTCGACGGTGATGGAGCCCTTCTCGACGACGTACCGGGCGAGCTCCGCGGGCAGGGAGATCTTTACGATCTCCCAGTGCTCGGACGGGGTGCGCTCCAGGATCGTGCCGGTGCCGTCGACGTGGCCCTGCACGATGTGCCCGCCCAGGCGAGCACCCACGGCGGTGGGACGCTCCAGGTTGACGCGGGAGCCGACGGTGAGGGCGCCCAGGCTGGAACGCTTGAGCGTCTCGGCCATCACGTCGGCGGTGAACTCGTCGCCCTCGTGGTCGACGACGGTGAGGCAGACACCGTTGACGGCGATGGAGTCGCCGTGCTTCGCGCCCTGGGTGACGACGGGGCCGCGCAGCCGGAAGCGACAGGCGTCGTCGAGGGTCTCGACGGCGGTGACCTCGCCCAGCTCTTCGACGATTCCGGTGAACACTTCCCGGGTCCTCCTGCCTCTTCGGGCACGGACTCCGGGGCTGTCGGGAACGACAGGATGTACGAGCGGGGGCACCGGGGGCGACGCCGGACGGGGCCCGTCCACGGCGGACGAGCCCAGAGGGCGGCGCGCACGTATGCCCGCTCGCCGCGCACTGCCTCCCATCCGGACTTTAACCGTCGGTCCAGGAATTTCACCTGGTCAACCGGTCGCTGGAGGCGACCGGGTCGCGGACTGTAACCGCCGGTTCGGACTTTCACCGACCCCGGAGTGCGCTGCTTCTGGTACAGGGCCAGTGTGCCACGCCTGATCGACGTCCATGCGGGTGACGGGTGTGCAGTGGCTCACAGGCCCCCGGCGGCGGCGCCCCGCCCCGCTCCCCCGGCTCGGGACCGCCCGCGCCGCCAACTCGCCCGCGCCCGGACTCCCTTGCATTGGTCCATACCTATTGACTGACTGGTCTAGTCCTTCCTAGGGTCTGCGCAACTTCCGTGGAGAGGAACCGACTGTGCCTTCCCCCTCACGCCGCAGAGCGAGACCCGCCCTGTTCGCGACCGCCGCCGCGGTCGCCGGGCTGGTCCTCGCCGGCCTCCCGGCGACCGTCTCGCACGCCGCCGACCAGGAGTCCTGTCGCCCCGACGGCCTCTACCGGACCCCGGGCGCGGACGTCCCCTACTGCTCGGTCTACGACTCGGCGGGCCGGGAGAAGATGGGCGCCGACCACCAGCGCCGGGTGATCGGCTACTTCACCGGCTGGCGCACCGGCAAGGACGGCACCCCCGCCTACCTCGCCTCCGACATCCCCTGGGACAAGATCACCCACATCAACTACGCCTTCGCGCACGTCGGCGGGGACAACAAGATCTCGGTCGGCGCGGACGGCGAGAAGAACCCGGCCACCGGCATGACCTGGCCCGGTGTCGCGGGCGCCGAGATGGACCCGGCCTATCCCTACAAGGGCCACTTCAACCTGCTGAACAAGTTCAAGAAGCAGCACCCGGACGTCAAGACGCTGGTCTCGGTCGGCGGCTGGGCGGAGACCGGCGGCTACTTCGGCGACGACGGCGCGCGCGTGAACTCGGGCGGCTTCTACGCGATGGCCACCAACGCCGACGGCTCGGTCAACCAGGCCGGCATCGACACCTTCGCGGACTCGGCGGTCTCCTTCATCCGGAAGTACGGCTTCAACGGCGTCGACATCGACTACGAGTACCCGACGACGATGAAGGACGCGGGCAACCCGCTCGACTGGTCCTTCGCCAACGGGCGGCGCGCCGGGCTGGTCAAGGGCTACGCCGCGCTGATGAAGACGCTGCGCGAGAAGCTGGACCGGGCCGGGGCCGCGGACGGCAGGCACTACCTGCTCACCGTCGCCGCGCCGTCGTCCGGATACCTGCTGCGCGGCATGGAGACCTTCCAGGTCCAGAAGTACCTGGACTACGTCAACATCATGTCGTACGACCTGCACGGCGCCTGGAACGAGTACGTCGGCCCCAACGCCTCGCTGTTCGACGACGGCAAGGACGCCGAGCTCGCGGCCGCGGGGGTGTACACCACGTCCCAGTACGGCGGCATCGGCTATCTGAACACCGACTGGGCGTACCACTACTTCCGCGGTTCGATGCCCGCCGGGCGCATCAACATCGGGCTGCCGTACTACACGCGCGGCTTCAAGAACGTGCAGGGCGGCACGGACGGGCTGTGGGGGAAGGCGCCCGCGGCCAGTTGCCCGGCCGGTGCCGGCCTGACCAAGTGCGGGGACGGCGCCGTCGGCATCGACAACCTGTGGCACGACAAGGACACCGAGGGCAAGGAGTCCCCGGCCGGCTCCAACCCGATGTGGCACGCCAAGAACCTGGAGAAGGGCGTCGTCGGGGACTACGTCACGCGGTACGGCTTCCCGGCGGACACCAGGCTGACCGGCACCTACGCCCGCAAGTACGACCCGACGCTGGTGGCGCCCTGGCTGTGGAACGCCGAGAAGAAGGTGTTCCTGTCCATCGAGGACGAGCAGTCCGTCGCCGCCAAGGCCGACTACGTCGTGGACCGCGGCATCGGCGGCACCATGGTCTGGGAGCTGGCGGGCGACTACGGCTGGAACGCGGCCAAGGGGCAGTACGAGCCGGGCGACACGCTCACCACGACCATGTACGAGAAGTTCAGGTCGGCCTCCCCCTACGGGGCCACGCGCGCCACGGTCGACCTGCCCGACCGGGTGCTCGACATCGACGTGGAGTTCGGGCAGTTCCCGCTCGGTGACTCCAACTACCCGATCAGCCCCAAGCTGAAGATCACCAACAACACGCGGACCACGCTGCCCGGCGGCACGGAGTTCCGCTTCGACTACGGCACCTCCGCCCCCGGCAACGCCAAGGACCAGTCCGGCTGGGGCACTTCCGTGATCCGCAGCGACCACACCGGGAACAACGTGGGCGGCCTGAAGGGCGACTACCACCGGGCCTCGCTGAAGCTGCCGGCCTGGCAGTCCCTGGCGCCGGGGGCCTCGGCCGAGGTGGACCTCGTGTACTACCTGCCGGTGTCGACGCCATCGAACTGGACGGTGACCTTCGGCGGTCAGACCTACGGCCTCAAGGGCGATCTGACGCGCGGCGCCACCGTGGTGGACCCGGGCACGCCCACGCCCACCCCGACGCCGACGCCGACGGGCACCGCCTCCCCGAGCCCGTCGCCCACCCCGTCCCCGACCGGCGGCACCGGCGCGTGCACCGCTCCGGCGTGGAACGCGGGCACGGCGTACGGCGGCGGCAGCACCGTGTCCCACCGGGGGCACACGTGGAAGGCCAAGTGGTGGACGAAGGGCGAGGAGCCCGGAACCACCGGCGAATGGGGGGTGTGGCAGGACCTCGGTGCCTGCTGACGCCCTGACCGGACCGGCCCGGCGGCGGTGACGACGGCCCTTGCCCGCCGCCGGGCCTGCCAGCACGGCGGCCCCCGAGGGGCGGGCCGCGCCCGCGCCGGACATGACACCGCGCCCGGAGCGTTCCGGGCGCGGTGTCATGTCCGGCAACCCTTGCGGTGCCACCGCGCGGGGCGGTGCGCCGGACGGCCCCCGCCGCACCGGGCGGATCCGCGCCCGGCCGCCGCCCGCCCCGCTACCGGACGGGGGGCATGAACAGCTCGTCCTGCGCCCGGTCCCGCGCCGTGAGCAGCGCCCCGCGCAGCACCGCGCCGCCTCCCAGGGCGCCCGGCCGCACATCGGTGGGCAGCGGCGACATGCGCGCCAGGCGGTCCCGGACCCGGGCGGCGAGCGCGTCGCCGCCCGCCCGGCCGACCTCCCCGGCGAGCACCACGCACCCGGGGTCGAGCACGGAGACGACGGCGGCGGCGCCCAGCGAGACCCGCTCGGCCAGGGCGTCCAGGAAACGCGCGGCGGCAGGTTCGCGGTCCGCCGCGCGGGCGGCCCGCCGTACCAGCGCCGCCGCCCGGGGCTCGTGCGCGGCGGCCGGGGCCGAGAACCCGTGCGCCGCCGCCAGCTCGACGACGGCGGACGCCCCGGCCAGGGAGTGGAAACCGCCGTCGCAGTCGGTGGCCGACGGCAGGCCCGCCGCGCCCGGCACCGGCAGGAAGCCGATCTCGCCCGCACCGCCGGAGGCGCCCCGGCGCAGGGTGCCGTCGAGGACGACCGCGGCGCCGATGCCCAGGCCCAGCCAGAGCAGCACGAAGGTGTCCCGGTCGCGGGCCGCCCCCTCGCGCTGCTCGGCCAGGGCGGCGAGGTTGGTCTCGTTCTCCACGCTGACGCGCGCCTCGGGGAAGCGCTCCTGGAGGGCGGCCACCAGCCGCCGGTGCCAGGCGGGCAGCCCGGAGGAGTCGCGCAGTTCACCGCTGGCGGGGTCGATGAGTCCCGGCGCGCCGATGCCGACGGTGTGCGGGTGGTCGGCTCCCGCCTCCTTGGCCACGCGCTCGACCAGGCAGACCGCCTGCTCGACGGCGGGTCCCGTCCCCGTGCCCCCGCCGATCGGCGCGGACGCCTCGGCCAGCACCCGGCCGAGCAGGTCGGAGACGAGCACGGAGACGCCCTCGGTGCGCACGTCGAGCGCGGCCAGGTGCGCCCGGCCGGCGACGATGCCGTACAGCTTCGCGTTGGGTCCCCGGCGCTGTTCGCCGGACTCCCCTACCACCTCGACGAGGCCGGAGGCGGTGAGGCGTTCGACGAGGTCGGCGACGGTGGGCCGGGACAGGCCGGTGAGCTCTTTGAGCTGCCCCGCCGTCAGCGGGCCCTCCTGCTGGAGGAAGCGCAGAGCGAGCCGGTCGTTGATGGCCCGGGCGGTGCTCGGGGATGCGGGCATGCCGGGATCCTTCCAGATCGAACCGGGAACGCGGAGGCGGCGTCCACCCTTCCTCTATCTATCAGGCAGGCTTCCTGATAGTTTACGCGGCGCAGCGGACGGACACGGCGAGAGGGCCGAGAATGAGTGCAGTGGTGTACGCGCAACGAGACGTCAGGCGGGCCCGGTACGCCGTGGCCGCCGTCTTCGCCGCGCACGGCGCCGTCACCGGCTCCTTCGCCACCCGCGTCCCGTGGATCCAGGACCACGCCGGGGTGAGCGCCGGCCAGCTGGGGCTCGCCCTGGCGTTCCCGGCCCTCGGCGCGTCCGTCGCCATGCCGCTGGCCGGCCGCATCACCCACCGCTTCGGTGCCCGCGCCGCCCTGCGCGGCCTGATGGCGCTGTGGAGCCTGTCGCTGGTGCTGCCCTCGTTCGCCCCCGGCCTGCTCACCCTCTGCCTGGCCCTGTTCACCTACGGCGCCACGGCGGGCATGGCGGACGTGGCGATGAACGCGCTCGGCGTGGAGGTGGAGAACCGGCTCGCGAAGTCGATCATGTCCGGGCTGCACGGCATGTGGAGCGCGGGCGCCCTGGTCGGCTCGGCGGCCGGCACCCTCGCCGCCCACCTGGGCACGGACGCCCGCCTGCACCACGTCCTGGCCGCGGCCGTGCTGACCGTGCTGGGTGTGACCGCCTGCTCCTGGGTGCTGGACCTGAAGCCCGCCGAGGACGAGGACCCGCCGCCGCGGTTCGCGCTGCCGCCGCGCTCGGCACTGCTGATCGGCGCGGTCGGCTTCTGCGCCGTCTTCGCCGAGGGCGCGAGCCTGGACTGGTCGGCGGTCTACCTGGAGGACCAGCTGGGGACGTCGGCCGGACTGGCCGCCGCGTGCACCACCGGCTTCACCCTCACCATGGCCGTGGCCCGGATCGCCGGGGACAAGGTGGTGGACCGCTTCGGGTCCGTGCGCACGGTCCGGGCCGGCGGCGTGCTGGCCGCCCTCGGCGGGCTGCTCATCGTCCTTTCGGCCCATCCGGCGGTGGCGATGGGAGGCTTCGCCCTGATGGGCCTCGGCATCGCGGTCGTCGTGCCGCTGTGCTTCGCCGCGGCGGGCCGCAGCGGGCCCAACCCCAGCCAGGCCATCGCGGGTGTGGCCACCATCACCTACACCTCGGGCCTGGTCGCGCCGAGCGCCATCGGCACGCTGGCCCAGGCGACCAGCCTGGTGGTGTCGTTCGTCCTGGTGACCGTGTTGTCGTCCGGCCTGGCGGCGTTCGCGTGGGTGCTGCGGGCGGGCGACCGCGACCGCCCGAAGATCATTCGGCCGGACGCATCAGTTCCCGGCCCGCGGCCCTGAAGGCGTCGCTCCACGGCGCCGGGCGCAGGGTCCCGGCGTCCAGCCGGACCAGCACCCGGGTGCCGTGGGCGTAGGTGGCGGCGCCGTCCGCCGAGCAGAAGCGGAAACCGTAGGTCAGCCCGGTGGTGCCGAGCCGCTCCAGCCACAGGTGGACGGCGTAGTCGCCGGGCCGGGTCACCGGCGCGTCGTAGGTGATCCGCAGCTCACGGACCGCGTTGCAGGCGTCCCCGGCCGCCGCCCAGTCGCCCTCGAAACGCAGGCCGAGAAGGTCCTGCCACAGCTCCGCCCACGCCCGCTCGGCCAGCACCGGATAGCGGGCGTTGTGCAGCAGTCCGAGGGCGTCGAGGTCGTCGAAGTGGACGGTGACGGGGACGAGCCGGCCGTAGGACAGGGCGGGCGCGGCGGGGGCCTGGGCGGTCACGGGTGGAGCTCCTGGTGCGTACGAGAGGGGTGCCGCGTGCGTCCGGTGGCGCGCGCCACGGGCGGCACCCTCATCCTAAGCAGGCGCTCAGGTGTGCGAAGCATGCCCGGCGAGCCCTGACAATGGGACCGGATCTGCACAAACGACGAAAGCGACACCCCCATGGATCTCGGCGTCCGCTGGAAACTTCACGGCGACGGACGCACCCCCGCGCCCGGAGCGGTGGTCCGCCCCGACGAACGGCTCTCCTGGCCGCGCACGGCCGGGCTGGGTGCCCAGCACGTGGTGGCCATGTTCGGGGCGTCCTTCGTCGCCCCGGTCCTGATGGGCCTGGACCCCAACCTGGCGATCATGATGTCGGGCGTCGCGACCGTCGTGTTCCTGCTCGCCACCCGCGGCCGGGTCCCGAGCTACCTGGGCTGTTCGCTCTCCTTCGTCGGCGTCGCGGCGGTGATCCGGGCGCAGGGCGGCACCAGCGCCACGGTCACCGGCGCGGTCCTCGTCGTGGGCGTGGCGCTGTTCCTGGTGGGGCTGGCCGTGCAGCGCTTCGGGGCGCGGATCATCCATGCGGCGATGCCGCCGATCGTCACCGGCGCGGTCGTCATGCTGATCGGCTTCAACCTGGCGCCGGTCACCGCCTCCACCTACTGGCCGCAGGACCAGTGGACGGCGCTGCTGGTGATGCTGTTCACCGGTCTGGCCGTGGTCTGCCTGCGCGGCTTCTGGTCCCGCATCGCGATCTTCCTCGGCCTGGTCTTCGGCTACGGCATCTCCTGGGTCTTCGACCGCGTCTTCGGCCGTATCCACTCCGTGGACGGCAGCGGCAAGGTCACCGACCACTGGCGGCTGGACTTCTCGGCCGTCGGCCAGGCCGACTGGATCGGGCTGCCCTCCTTCCACGGGCCGTCCTTCCAGTGGTCGGCGATCCTGGTCGCCCTGCCGGTGGTGATCGCGCTGGTCGCCGAGAACGCCGGGCACGTCAAGGCCGTGGGCGAGATGACCGGCGACCCGCTCGACGACAAGCTCGGCACGGCGATCTCCGCCGACGGCGTCGGCTCGATCCTCTCCACCGCGGTCGGCGGCCCGCCCACCACGACCTACTCCGAGAACATCGGCGTGATGGCCGCGACCCGCGTCTACTCGACCGCCGCGTACTGGGCCGCCGCCGGCTTCGCGCTGCTGTTCGGCCTCTGCCCGAAGTTCGGCGCGGTGGTGGCCGCCATCCCGGGCGCCGTCCTCGGCGGCATCACCGTCATCCTGTACGGCATGATCGGCCTGCTCGGCGCGCAGATCTGGATCAACGCCAAGGTGGACCTGCGCAACCCGCTGAACCTGGTGCCGGCCGCCGCGGGCATCATCATCGGCGTCGGCAACGTCAGCCTGAAGTTCACCGACAACTTCTCCCTCAGCGGCATCGCGCTGGGCACCCTGGTCGTCATCACCGGCTACCACGCGCTGCGCGTCTTCGCCCCCGCGCACCTCAAGACGCAGGAACCGCTGCTGGACGAGGGGACGTCCTCCTACGACGCGGCGGCGGACTCCGGCAGCCCGGGCGAGGGCGGCTCCCGGCGCGCCACGTCGTAGGCACCGGCGCGCGACCGCCCGCCGGGCACGCGGCCGGGCCCCTCGGGTCCCCCGCGCGCGGCGGCCGCGTTCCCCCGTTCCGGGGAAGCGCGCGGCCCGCCGGTGCCCGGGCCGGACCCGAGCTGCCACGCTGCCCCCATGGCGCACCGCGAGCACGTCATCACCGCCGCCGGCCCCCTCGACGCCGTCCTGACCCGGATGCGCGCCCTCGGCGCGGCCCTGCCCGCCGGGGACGGGGTCGCGGTCTTCAACCGCGTCTATCTCGCCGTCACCGAGGCGGTCGGCCGGCACCTCGACGCCGGGCGTTTCCCCGACCCCCGGGCCGCGGTCACGCTGGACGTGCGGTTCGCCGAGCGGTATCTCCACGCCGTCGAAACGGCCGCGGCCGGGCGCCGCCCCCCGGCCTGCTGGCGGCCCCTGTTCCAGTTCCGCCGCCATCCCGGCGTACGGCCCGTGCAGTTCGCCCTCGCGGGCGTCAACGCGCACATCGGGCACGATCTCCCGCTCGCCGTGGTGGACACCTGCCGTGCGCTCGGCTGCGAACCCGTCGACCTGGAGGACGAGTTCGACCAGGTGGGCGATCTCCTGGTCGCGCTGGAGGAGCGCGTCCGCGAGGACCTGATGCCGGGCCCCGACCTCCTCCAGGTCGCCGATCCGCTCACGCATCTGCTCGGTTCCTGGAGCCTGGAGCGGGCCCGCGACGCCGCCTGGGCGGCGGCCCGGGCGCTGTGGGCGCTGCGCGGTCTGCCCGAGGTGGCCGGCGAGTTCACCGAGCGGCTCGATGCCGCGGTGGGCTTCGCGGGGCGCATGCTGCTCACGCCGCTGCCTCGCTGATCCGGCCATCTCCCCCTCTGCGCCCGCGAGTTGAGCGGCGCGTCGCGGTACGTTGACTGCTTCGGGCACCCGACGCGAAGGAGCAAGGCATGGCGACCCGGCTGGGACTCGGTCTTCCCCAGATGCGCCAGTACGACCTCGGCAAGGACGTCCCCGACGTGGCCCGCGCCGCGGAGCGCACCGGCTACGAGAGCCTGTGGGTCTTCGAGCGGGCCCTGTTCCCCGAGCCCGCCACCCAGGGGCTGTACGGGATCGAGGGCCTGCCCTGGCCCGACACGTACCGGAACGTGGCCGACCCGCTGGTGACCCTGGCGCTGGCCGCCGCGGCCACCGGGCGGGCCCTGCTGGGCACCAGCGTGCTGGTCGCCCCGCTGCACGTGCCGTTCCAGTTGGCCAAGGCGCTGGCCTCGCTCGACGCCGCGAGCGGCGGCCGGGTGGTCGCCGGCTTCGGCACCGGCTGGTCCCTCGACGAGTACGCGGCGGCCTCGGTGCGGCCGTTCGAGGAGCGCGGCCGGGTGCTGGACGAGCTGATCGAGGTGTGCCGGGCCGTCTGGGGCCCGGACCCGGTGGTGTACGACGGGCGCCTGACGAAGATCGCCTCCGCCGTGGTCGGTCCCAAGCCGGCCCGGCCCATCCCGATCCTGCTGGCCGCGAGCAGCCCCAGGGCCCGGCGGCGGCTGGTCGACCACGCGGACGGCTGGCTGCCGGTGGGCGTGGGGGCCGACGCCGTCGCCGCGCAGTGGCGCGAGCTGCGCGAGCTGGCGGACGAGCGCGGCCGCACCGAGCCGATCCGGACGGTGCTGCGGATCAACGCGCAGGTCCGGGCGAAGGCGTACGACGGCGACGGACGCCGCCCGTTCCAGGGCAGCGTCGACCAGATCGTGGAGGATCTGGCCGCGCACGCCGAGATCGGCCTCGACGAGATCCTGCTCGACCTCCAGGGCTCCGCGCGGGACGCCGAGGAGCTGAAGGACATCGCCGCCCAGGTGTACGAGAAGGCGCGGGCGGCCGGGATCTGACGCGCGTGCCCGCGCTCCCTCCCCGGTCCCGGGACCGGGGAGGGGCCGCGGCGGGTCAGTCCTCCGGGAGCTCGACCGGCGCGATCTCGTCGTACACGTCACCGGGGCCGGGGTTGGCCGGGTCCGTCGCGCCGCCGAAGTGGTGCATGACGCCCCAGACCGCGTTCAGCGCGGTCTGGACGGCGCCCTCGGCCCAGCCGGCCGTCCAGGAGATGTCGTCGCCGGCGAGGAAGATGCCCCGCTTGTCCTCGGGCAGCCGGTCCTGCATGAAGTGGGTGAACAGGCGGCGCTGGTAGCGGTAGTGGCCGGGCAGGTTGGCCTTGAACGCGCCCATGAAGTAGGGCTCGTTCTCCCAGGAGACGGTCACCGGGTTGCCGATGATGTGCTTCCTGATGTCGACCTTCGGGTAGATCTCGCCGAGCGACTTCAGCATGACCTCCATCCGCTCGTTCGCGGACAGCGGCAGCCACTTCAGGCTGTCGTCGCACCAGGTGTACGACAGGCAGATCACGGCCGGCTTGCCGGGGCCGTCGTCGAGCAGGTAGGTGCCGCGGGTCATGCGGTCGGTGAGCGTCATCGACATGACGTCCCGGCCCGTCTCCTCGTCCTTGTCCAGCCAGAACGGGCGGTCCACCGGCACGAAGAGCTTGGAGCTCTCCATGTAGTGGGTGCGCTCGATGGCCGTCCAGTGGTCGATCGGGAAGAGCGAGTCGTCACAGGCGATCTTCGACAGCAGCATCCAGGACTGGGCGGTGAAGATCGCCGCCCGGTAGGTGCGGATGTCGCCGTTCGCGTCCGTCACCGTGATGCGGTTGCCCGCGGTGCGGTGCAGCCGGGTCACGGCCGGGCGGGGCTCGCCGTCCACGTGCAGCGACTTCAGCGAGGTGCCGTAGGGCCAGTGGACGATCTTCTCCGGCTCGCGCTCCCACAGCCGCAGCGGCAGTTGCTGGGAGCCGCCGACGATGCCGCGGTGGTGGTCGTCGGCCTCGGTGTAGACGACCCGCAGGATCTCCAGGATGGAGTTGGGGAAGTCGGTGTCCCAGCCGCCGGTGCCGAAGCCGACCTGGCCGAAGATCTCCCGGTGCCGGAAGGACCTGAACGCCTCCGACTCGCAGAGGAAGCCGTAGAAGGTCTGGTTGTCGAGCTTCTCGACGAGCCGGGACCAGATCTCGCGGATGCGCGGCACGTCCCGCTCGCGCAGGGCGCGGTTCATGTCGGAGAAGTCCGCGCCCTCCTCCAGGCACCTGTTCCAGGCGTGCGCGACATCCCGGTAGACCTGCGGCAGGTCGTCGAGGGTCTCGGCGTAGTGGGTCTCGCCCTTGAGGTCGACGACGGTCGACGGGGTCGCCTCGGCGAGGGGGTTCGGGAAGGGGCGGGTCTTCAGGCCCACCAGATCGATGTAGTGCTGGAGGGCCGTGGAGGACGGCGGGAAGCGCATCGCGCCCATCTCGGCGGTGAGCGAGGGGTCGCAGCCCTCGAAGCCGACGGTGCGCAGCCGTCCGCCGATCTGGTCGGCCTCGTAGACGACGGGCTTGAGGCCCATCTTCATCAGCTCGTAGGCGGCGACGATGCCGGACAGGCCGCCGCCGATGACGGCGACCTCGGTGCCGTGCTCGGTGGCCGGGACCTGCCCGAGCCCCGCCGGGTGGGCGAGGAAGTCGTCGTAGGCGTAGGGGAAGTCCGGGCCGAACATGGTGATCGGCGGCTGCTGCTCGTCGGTGTGCTCGACGGCGTTGGGCACCGTGGACGTCATGGGGTACGGACTCCTTGCGCGGAAGGCTGAGGGGAATGCTGAGGGGGGAATCGCCGGGAGGGACGTTCGCGGACGGGCCGCCGGGAGGTCCGGCTCAGGTGAGGGAGCCGTACAGGCCCGGGCGGCGGTCCCGGAGATAGGGGTTGGCCTCGCGGGAGGCGGCGAGGAAGGCGGGGTCGGTGTCGGCGACGACCAGTTCCTCGGCGCGCCCGGCCCGGGTGCGGGCGACCCCGTCCGGCCCGGCGAGCACGGACAGTCCGACGAAGTCGAACTCGCCCTCCCGGCCGACCCGGTTGACGTACGCCACATACATCTGATTCTCGAAGGCCCGCACCGGCACCAGCGACTCGGCGACGAACTGGAAGGGGTGCATCTGCGCGGTCGGCACCAGCAGCAGGTCGGTGCCGGCCAGGGCGTGGGCGCGGACGTTCTCCGGGAACTCCACGTCGTAGCAGACCATCAGGCCGACGGTCAGACCGCCGAGCTCGGCCTGGACGACCGGCTGGTCGCCGGGGGTGAAGTGGTCGCGCTCGAAGCAGCCGAAGAGGTGGGTCTTGCGGTAGTTGGCCAGGCGCGTGCCGTCGGCGGAGATCAGCTGGACGGAGTTGTGGACGGCCTCGCCGGCCCGCTCGGGGTAGCCGTAGGCGATGGCCAGGCCGTGGCGGCCGGCGATCTCCGCGACCGCGTCGGCGGCGTCGCCGTCGGCGGGCTCGGCGAGCCGGGCTATGTCGTCGCCGATCGCGTACCCGGTCAGGAACATCTCCGCGGTGACGAGCAGCCCGGCGCCCGAGGCGGCGGCCCGGCCCGCGGCCTCGTCGAGGACCTGGAGGTTCTCGACGGTGGAGCCGGGACGGCCGGAGCTCTGGAGCAGGGCGGTGCGCATGGGTGTTCCTCACCAGGTGGGGCGGGGGGTCGGGGGCCAGATAGACGGTACGGTCGGCGGGTTCGGCCGGACAAGGAGGAGCCGTTGCGCGCCGATGAGCGGTTCGTTGCGTCCGGCGCCGGGTCGGCGGTGATTCGTTGCGCGGTGGCCGCCGCTGCCCGGCCGGTCCCGCTCCGCCGCGCGGCGCGGTGCGCCGGGCCGCGGCATCCGGCACCGGCTGCGGGGCTCCGGAAAGCCCCCGGGGAGCCCTCTGGGCAGGCGGCCGGTGGCGGCGATCGCGGGGGCCCGGGGCCTTCCCGAGGAGGTGTGGCGGTACGGGCATCCCCGCGCGGTGTCGTGGGCGGGGCGGACGCCGGAAGACGGACGTGACCGTACGGGCACCCCGGCGCGGTCTCCTGAGCGACGGCCGCCGGAAGACGGAGGAGGCGGTACGGACCGCCCGGCGCGGCGTCCTGAGCGGCAGCCGCCGGAAGACGGACGTGACGGCACGGGCCTCCCCGCAGGCGGTGTCCTGAGCCGCGGTCCCCGGAGGGCAGGCGCGGCGGGACGGGCATCCGCGGGCGCGGCGTGCGCGGCGGCGGTCCCGGGAGGACGGGCGTGGCGGCGGGCTCACCGCCACGCGGTCACGGCGTCGGTGCCGGTGCGGCCGGGCGGGGCGCCGCGGCGGATCGGGCGGGCCGGTCCAGGCCGCCCGGGCGGGTCACGCGGGCGACCCCGACGAGTAGCGGCGCAGCAGCGGCGACAGCACCAGCACGGACTTGGTCCGCTCCACGAACGGCTCCCCGGCGATCCGCTCCAGGACCCGCTCGAAGTGCCGCATGTCGGAGGCGAAGACCTGGGCGATCGCGTCCGCGTCCCCGGTGACGGTGGACGCGGCCACCACCTCCTGGTAGCGCTCCAGGCCCCGCTGGATGGTCTCCGGCGAGGTGTTGCGGCGGCAGTAGATCTCGACGAACCCCTCGGTCTCCCAGCCGAGGGCCGAGGGGTCGACCCGGACGGTGAATCCGGTGATGGCGCCGGTGGCGCGCAGCCGGTCCACGCGCCGTTTGACGGCGGGCGCGGACAGGCCGACCAGGTGCCCGATGTCCGCGTAGGAGCGGCGGGCGTCCTCGGCGAGGGCGTGCACGATGCGTTCGTCGAGATCGTTCAGCACTGCGGGTGGTTCACTTCACTTCTGATGGTGCGAGTCGGGAGCGGCGGTAGCCGTATACGAAGTAGAACACGAGCCCGACGGCCATCCAGACACCGAAGACCACCCAGGTGACGGTGGACAGGCTGCCCATCATCCACACGCAGAAGGCGAAGCCGAGCGCCGGCAGCACCGGGGAGAGCGGCACCCGGAAGGTGCGGGGCATGTCCGGACGGGTCCGGCGCAGCACCACGACGGCCACGTTGACCAGGGCGAACGCGAAGAGGGTGCCGATGCTGGTGGCGTCGGCGAGCTGGCCGAGCGGGATGGCGGCGGCCAGGACACCGCAGAAGAGGGAGACGATCAGGGTGTTGGCGCGCGGGGCGCCGGTCTTCGGGTGGACCCTGGAGAACACCTTGGGCACCAGCCCGTCGCGGGACATGGCGAACAGCACGCGGGTCTGGCCGTACAGCACGGTCAGGACGACGCTGGCGATGGCCACGACGGCGCAGAAGGCGAGCAGGGTGCCCCAGAAGGTCTGCCCGGTCACCTCGTTCATGATCTGGGCGAGCGCGGCCTCGGTGCCGTCGAACCGCTGCCAGGGCTTGGCGCCGATGGCGACGGCGGCGACGAGGACGTACAGCGCCGTCACGATGACCAGCGACAGCATGATGGCGCGGGGCAGGTCGCGCTGGGCGTTCCTGGCCTCCTCACCGGCGGTGGAGGCGGCGTCGAAGCCGATGTACGAGAAGAAGAGCGTCGCGCCGGCCGCGCTGACGCCGGCCATGCCGAGCGGCATGAAGTTCTCGTAGTTGCCCGAGCGGAAGCCCGTGAGGCCGATGGCGCAGAACAGCACCAGGGCGGCGATCTTCACGACGACCATGACGGTGTTGGCGCGGGCGGACTCGCGGGCGCCGCCCAGCAGGAACGCCATCGCGAGCAGGACGACGATCAGCGCCGGCAGGTTGAAGACGCCGCCGTCGCCGGGCGGCGCGGACAGCGCCGCCGGGATGGTGACGCCGATCGTCCCGTCGAGCATCTCGTTGAGGTACTCGCCCCAGCCGACCGCGACCGCGGCGACCGACACGCCGTACTCCAGGACCAGGCACCAGCCGCAGATCCAGGCGACCAGCTCGCCCATCGTTGCGTACGCGTACGAGTACGAGGACCCGGCGACGGGGATGCTGCCCGCCAGTTCGGCGTAGGACAGGGCCGAGAAGAGCGCCGTGAAGCCGGCGATGACGAAGGAGAGGGTGACCGCGGGACCGGCCTTGGGCACGGCCTCCCCGAGGACGACGAAGATGCCGGTGCCCAGGGTGGCACCGATGCTGATCATGGTGAGTTGCCACAGCCCGAGGGAGCGGCGCAGGGCACCTCCCTCTCCTTGGCCGCCCTCCGCGACCAGGCGTTCCACGGGCTTGCGACGCATCAGGCGCGCTGCGATCCCCGGGGAGGAGACGGCCGGAGAGGGTGGGGGCGGGGGTGCGCCTTGGTCGAGCACGCGCTGACTCCTTAGTCGCTGCCGGTCTCATGCGGCGGATGGGTGCTGGGGCGGCGGGGACCGGCGGCGTCCCTCGGACGGCCGGGACCCGCCGAGCGGGGTCCCCGCCTCGCCACGTACAGCGCAGAACACTACGAGGGCGGCGTTGCCCCTGTAATGCAGCAACCTTGCGCGTGTCCGCACGATCGTTGCGTTCGCCGGGCCCGGGCGCCTCTTCGTTGCACGGAGGCTGCCGACCGTTGCGCGCAGCCGCTGGTCAGCGCCGTCGCGGGACCCCCGCGACCGCCCGCGGACCGGCCGCGTCCACCGCCCCGGAACCGGTCGCGTCCATCACGCCGGAACCGGCCGCCGGGCCTGCCGCGGGCGAGCCCGGTCGGCCCGCGGAACAGCTCGCGGGCCGGGCCCGGCGGACGGCTCCGACGGCCGGTTCCGACGGACGGCGGAGGGCGGACGGCGAAACGCGGACGGCGAAACGCGGACGGCCCCCGGCTTTCGCCGGGGGCCGTGCGGGCGGGGGTGCGGTGCGGTCAGTTCCAGCTCGCGTGCAGCGGCTTGCCCTCGGCGTAGCCGGCGGCGCTCTGGATGCCGACGATGGCCTTCTCGGCGAACTCCTCCAGGGAGGCGGCACCGGCGTAGGTGCAGGAGGAGCGGACGCCCGCGATGATCGAGTCGATCAGGTCCTCGACGCCGGGGCGGGCCGGGTCGAGGAACATGCGGGAGGTGGAGATGCCCTCCTCGAACAGCCCCTTGCGGGCGCGGTCGTAGGCCGACTCCTCCGAGGTCCGGTTGCGCACGGCGCGTGCGGAGGCCATGCCGAACGACTCCTTGTACAGGCGGCCGCCGGCGTCCTCGTGGAGGTCGCCCGGCGACTCGTAGGTGCCCGCGAACCAGGAGCCGATCATCACGTTGGACGCGCCGGCCGCGAGGGCCATGGCCACGTCGCGCGGGTGGCGGACACCGCCGTCGGCCCAGACGTGCTTGCCGTACTTCTTCGCCTCGGCGGCGCACTCCAGGACGGCGGAGAACTGCGGGCGGCCGACGCCGGTCATCATCCGGGTGGTGCACATGGCGCCGGGGCCGACGCCGACCTTGACGATGTCGGCGCCCGCCTCGATCAGGTCGCGCACGCCCGCGGCCGCGACCACGTTGCCCGCGACGACCGGGACCTGCGGGTCGAGGTCGCGCACCAGCTTCAGGGCGCTGATCATCGACTCCTGGTGGCCGTGCGCGGTGTCGATGACGAGTGTGTCCACGCCCGCCTCCAGCAGTTGCCCGGCCTTGCCCGCGACGTCGCCGTTGATGCCCACGGCCGCCGCGATGCGCAGCCGGCCCCGGGCGTCGGTGGCCGGCGTGTAGAGGGTGGCCCGCAGGGCGCCCTTGCGGGTCAGGATGCCGGCGAGCCTGCCGTCCGCGTCGACGGCGGGCGCGTAGCGGCGGTTGGCGGCGTCGAGGATGTTGAACGCCTCGCGCGGGTCCAGGTCCGCGTCGATGAGCAGCAGGTCGCGGGACATGACCACTTCGAGCTGGGTGAAGCGGTCGACGCCGGACAGGTCGGTGTCGGTGACCACGCCGACCGGCTTGTGGTTCTCGTCGACGACGACACCGGCGTTGTGCGCCCGCTTGGGCAGCAGCGCGAGGGCGTCCGCGACCGTCTGGTGCGGGGCCAGCACGATCGGCGTGTCGAGCACGAGGTGGCGGCTCTTGACCCAGGACACGACCTCGGTGACGACGTCGATCGGGATGTCCTGCGGAATGACGACCAGGCCGCCGCGCCGGGCCACGGTCTCGGCCATGCGGCGCCCCGCGATGGCCGTCATGTTGGCGACGACGAGCGGGATGGTGGTGCCCGTGCCGTCCGGAGAGCTGAGGTCGACACCCTGCCGCGAGCCGACCGCGGAACGGCTCGGCACCATGAAGACGTCGTCGTACGTCAGGTCGTAGGAGGGCTGGATGTCATTGAGGAAACGCACGTGCTGCACATCCCGGTGGTTCAGAGGTGGCCCCCGGACAGGTCAGCCAGGGGGAAAGAGCACGTACTTCATTCTCCCATGAGGGCCGCCCGGCCCGGCCACGGCAGAACATCCAGGCCGGCCGGCACCCCCCTTGGAGGAAGCTCCGAGAGAACCAGGCGTTCCGGATGCTCCGCGGCCTCCGGCAGCTCCGAGACCCTGGGTCACCCCAGGGAGACGAAGAGCCCCGCGGCGCGGTCGGTGGCCTCCGCGAAGACCTCCTCGGCGACCTCCCACTCCTCCGGCCGCGCCCGCGCGTACCCGCCCCAGCCCCGTACGACGATCAGCAGCCCCCGCTCCTCGGCGTGCTCGGGCCACAGCGAGTGGTCGGACAGGGCGTCGGCGAGGGCGTCCCAGTTGCGGCCGAACCACTCGGGCAGGTCCAGGGCCCGGGCGCAGCGGTCCATGAGCCCCGCCTTGTCCGTGACCCCGTCGAGGTCGATCGTGACCACGGTCCGGCCCGCCGGGTCTTGCGTCATCTCGGTACCGCCCTGAAGGAGTCGTAGGGGTCACGGGGGTTGCGGGAGTCGTCGGTGCGGTCGGTACGGCCGCTGGAGCGCCGCGGCCGCTGTGGGGCGTCTCGCCGCCCCGGCCGGTCACGCCGGGAGGCCGGGAGCCCGCCCGGCCGTGGCCGTGCCCCGGCGACGGCCGGGTGCCCGGCCGTCGCGGGACGAGCCCCCGCCGGAGGCAAAACCTTTCCGTCACGCCCCGTCCGGGTCGGCCCGGTTCAGCGCCGGGCGCGGCGTCGGCCCGGCCGTCATCAGGTAGTCCGCGGCCGAGGTGTCCGTCACCAGGCTGGTGACCAGCCCGGAGCGCAGCACCGCGTCGATGGCGGCCGCCTTGCGCTGCCCGCCCGCGATCGCGACGACCTCCGGGATGCGCCGGAGCTGGTCGGCCTTGACCGTGATGCACCGCTCCCCCAGGTCCCGCCCGACCCGGCGTCCCTCGGCGTCGAAGAGGTGCGCGGACATCTCGGCGGCGACGCCGAGCGAGGCGTAGTGCGCGCGCTCCTCGTCGCTGAGCATGTCGTGCACCGTCGAGATGCCGGGCTCCCAGGAGCCGATGGAGACGCAGGCGACCGTGACCTTGTCGAAGTACTCGAAGGCCCGGGCGATCCCGGTCTGGTGGCGCAGCGCCTGCGCGGTGGCCGCGTCCGGCAGCAGCATCGGCGCGTAGATGGGGTGGGCGTCGCCGCCGGACACCTGGGCCGCCCGGCGCACCGCCTCCACCGAGCCGCGCTCGGCGGTCCCGGCGTCGTAGACGCCCGTGAGCTGCACCACCGTGCACGGCGGCAGCCGGTCGAGCGCCGCCGCCATGTGGATGGTGGACCGGCCCCAGGCCAGCCCCAGCACATCGCCCTCGTTGACGAGTTCGCCGAGCAGGTCGGCGGCGACTTCGCCGAGGTTCTCGGGGTCGGGCGTCTCCTCGGCGTCGGCCGGGGACTCCACCACGACGGCGTGCCGGAGCCCGTAGCGGGCGCGGAGCGCGTCCGAGCGCTCCGCGTCCAGCTCGGCCGGCACGCGGATCTCGATGCGTACGAGGTCCCGTTCGAGGGCGGTCTCCAGGACCCGGGCCACCTTGAAGCGGCTGACGCCGAACTCCTCGGCGATCTGGATCTTGGATTTGCCCTCGAGGTAGAAGCGGCGGGCCATGGCCGCCGCCTGCACCAGCTCAGCGGGTCCCATCCGCATGGCTGACCGGCCCGCCGACATACCCGACACGGCGATCTCCTCACTGCTGTTCACACTCTGGATTCGCCGTTCATCCTTGCAGATCCGGCGCGGTTGATCAGCCCTGCTGGCAGCCGTTCACGTTCTGGTCTCTCAGTGGCCGCACGCCCAGGACGCCCCGGCGGCCGCCGCCTCGGCCTGGGTGCGCAGTGCACGTACCGCCTCGGCGGGGTCGGCGGCCCCGTAGACGGCGGAGCCGGCCACGAAGACGTCGGCGCCCGCGTCGGCGCACTGCTCGATCGTGGCGGCCGAGACACCCCCGTCGACCTGCAGCCACAGCTCCAGGCCGTGCTTGTCGATGAGCTGCCGGGTGCGCCGGATCTTGGGCAGCATGATGTCGAGGAACGCCTGCCCGCCGAAGCCCGGCTCGACCGTCATGATCAGCAGCATGTCGAGCTCGGGGAGCAGGTCCTCGTACGGCTCGATCGGCGTGGCCGGCTTGAGCGCCATGGAGGCGCGGGCGCCCTTGGCCCGGATCTCCCGGGCCAGCCGCACCGGCGCCGCGGCCGCCTCGACGTGGAAGGTGACGGAACCGGCGCCCGCCTCCACGTACTGGGGCGCCCACCGGTCCGGGGCCTCGATCATCAGGTGGCAGTCCAGCGGGGTGTCCGTCGCGCGGGCCAGGGACTCCACCACCGGCACGCCCAGCGTGAGGTTGGGCACGAAGTGGTTGTCCATCACGTCGACGTGGAGCCAGTCGGCTCCCTCGACCGCCCTGGCCTCGTCCGCGAGGCGGGCGAAGTCGGCGGACAGGATGCTGGGGTTGATCTGCACGGCCATGCCCCAAGCCTGCCATGCCCGGCCGCGAAGGGTCGCGCCGGTCCGGGTGCGGCCGGGACTTCCCTCCCCGGCGACCGCGCCGAGGGGCGGACCGCCGGGCGCCCGCGCCCGGGACGGCCACGGGGGCCGCCACCGCCGCCACCCCGCGCGGGCCGCCCGCCGCACGGCGTCCGCGCAGGCCGGGCGGGCGTCAGCCGGTCCGCCGCACCAGCGCCAGGTACATCGCGTCGGTCCCGTGCAGGTGCGGCCACAGCTGCACGTCGGGCCCCTCGCCCAGGTCCGGTACGCCGGGCAGCAGCGGGCGGGCGTCCAGGAGTTCGGCCCCGGGGTGCTGCTTGAGCACGTCGGCGACGACGGCCCGGGTCTCGGCCAGGTGCGGCGAGCAGGTCGCGTACCCGACGACACCGCCGACCCGCACCGACTCCAGGGCCGTCCGCAGCAGCCCCCGCTGGAGCGGCGCGAACGACTCCAGGTCCTCCGGGCGCCGCCGCCACCGCGCCTCGGGCCTGCGGCGCAGGGCGCCCAGCCCGGTGCACGGGACGTCCACCAGGACCCGGTCGAAGGTGCCGGGCCGCCAGGCCGGCCTGGTCCCGTCGGCGGCGATCACCTGGTACGGGCCCGGGTTGCCCGCCAGCGCCCGGGCCACCAGGCCCGCACGGTGCGGCTGCTTCTCGGAGGCCAGCAGCACGGCGCCCCGCTCGGCGGCGAGCGCGCCCAGCAGCGCGGCCTTGCCGCCGGGCCCCGCGCACCCGTCCAGCCAGAACCGGTCGGAGCCCTCCACGGGCGCATGGGCCAGCGCCAGCGCGACGAGCTGGCTGCCCTCGTCCTGCACGCCCGCCCGG
>NZ_WYCT01000549.1 GCF_011008945.1 Streptomyces harenosi | reverse complement strand
CTCCCGTTCAGACGTGGCTCCGCCCCGCCCCGGCCACCAGCGCGGAGGCCACCGCGTCCGCCAGCGGTCCCACCTCCTCGGCCCCCAGCGCCGAGACGGTGATCCGGATGCCGGGCGGGGCCTGCATCCGGAAGCGGGCGCCGGGGGCGACGGCCCAGCCGGCGTGCAGCAGCCGCGCGACGGCACCCGTCTCGTCCGGCACGGGGATCCAGACGTTCAGGCCGCTGCGGCCGTGCGCCGTGACCCCGCGTTCCGCGAGCGCGCCGATCAGCGCGTCGCGGCGCCGTCCGTACGCCGCCGCCACCGCCCGCGTGTCCACGGCGCCCTCGGCCCACAGCCGCGCGACGGCGCGCTGGGTGATCCGGCTGACCCAGCCGGGGCCCAGCCGCTGCCGTCCGCGGACCCGGTCGAGCGTGACGGCGTCCCCGGTGAGCACGGCGAGCCGCAGGTCGGGGCCGTACGCCTTGGCGGCCGAGCGGACGAAGCCCCAGGAGCGGGTGGCGCCGGCGAGGGGGTGCAGCGGCAGGTCGACGATCCGGTGGC
Organism: Streptomyces harenosi; assembly: GCF_011008945.1. Classification (GTDB taxonomy): domain Bacteria; phylum Actinomycetota; class Actinomycetes; order Streptomycetales; family Streptomycetaceae; genus Streptomyces; species Streptomyces harenosi. Next base: position 1,755 of record NZ_WYCT01000549.1, on the reverse strand, counting down.
CGTGGTCGTCCTCGATGAGCAGTGTCTCGGGATGCTCGCGGAGCAGGGCCCGCAGCGCACGCGCGCGTGAGGCGCTCACCGCCGCGCCCGTCGGGTTCTGCGCCCGGTCGGTGACGACGAGGGCGCGCGCCCCGCCGGTGAGAGCGCGGCGCACGTCCTCGGGGAGCGGCCCGTCGTCGTCGACGCCGACCGGGACCGTGCGCAGCCCGAGCGCCGGGACGAGGTCGAGCAGGCTGCCCCACCCCGGGTCCTCCACCGCGACCGGGTCCCCCGGTTTCAGATGGGCCGCCAGCACCCGCTCCATCGCGTCCAGCGAACCGGACGTGACGGCCAGGGGCCCGCCGGGCACCCCGTCGGCGTCCAGCTCGGCGCGTGCCAGGCGCTCCAGTTCCGGTTCGACCGGCGCGTCCCCGTACAGGACCGGCTCCCGGTCGCCCCGCTCGGCCGCCGCGGCGAAGGCCGGCGCCAGCGGGGGCAGCAGCGCCGGGTCCGGGTTGCCGGCGGACACGTCCCGCGCCCCCTGCGGCACCTCCACCCGGATGAACTCCCGGCCGGTGGTGGCCGGCGTGGACCGCACCCGGCTGCCGCGCCGCCCGGCGGTCTCGATCACCCCGCGTTCGCGCAGGGTGCGGTAGGCGGCGGCGACGGTGTTGGGATTCACCCCGAGCCGCTCGGCCAGCTCCCGCATGGGCGGCAGCGACTGCCCCGGCTCCAGCTCCCCGCACGCGACCGCCCGCTCCACGCTCGCGGAAATCTCCGCTGCGCGCCGCCCGGTGATCCGATATTCTCCTAGCACAAAGTCAATTATGCACTAGTGCAATGGAGATCGCCATGCAGGGGACGCAGCAGACGCCGCCCGGCTCCGCCACCGCCTACGCCCGCACCGACCGCACCGTCCCCACCCGCTCCGCGGGCCGCGCCTCCTACGACAAGCAGCTGGTGCACGCGATACTCGACGAGGGATACGTCTGCCACCTCGGCTTCGTCCGCGACGGCGCCCCGGTGGTCCTGCCGACGCTGTACGGCCGGGTCGGCGAGCGGCTCTACGTGCACGGCTCGACGGGCTCGCGCCCGCTGCGCATGGCCGGGCAGAGCGAGTCGGGGCTGCCGGTGTGCCTGACGGTCACGCACGTCGACGCGCTGGTGCTGGCCCGTTCCGGCTTCCACCACTCGATCAACTACCGCTCCGTCGTGGTGCACGGCGTCGCGCACGACGTGACGGACCCCGAGGAGAAGCTCCGGGCCCTGGACGCCCTGGTCGACCACGTCGTGCCGGGCCGCTCGCGCGACTGCCGGCCGGCCAACGGCAAGGAGCTGGCCGCCACCGCCGTCCTCAGCCTCGACCTGAACGAGGTCTCCGCCAAGGCCCGCAGCGGCGGCGCCAACGACGAGCCGGAGGACTACGCCCTGCCGCACTGGGCCGGTCTCGTCCCGCTGCGCAAGGGCTACGAGTCCCCGGTCCCGGACCCGCGCCTGGCGCCCGGCACCGAACTGCCCGGCTATCTCGCGGACCTGTGACGCCGAATCCCCCACCGGACCGCACCGATCCCCGCTGGACCGCACCCATCCCCGCCGGTCCGCACCGATCCCCACCGGTCCGCACCGATCCCCGCCGGTCCGCCCCGGGACGCGCCCGGTCCGCGACTTCGGGTCCGGACGGCTCGCCGTCGACGGCTCGCCCGCCCGGCGCCCCGCCCCGCTGTGTCTTATACACATCTGACGCTGCCGACGAAGCCAGAAGTGTACATATCCGGA
>NZ_WYCT01000548.1 GCF_011008945.1 Streptomyces harenosi | reverse complement strand
TCCACACGCCCAGGATCGCCGCGATCATGTCCGCACCCCGGGGCAGGCACAGACCCACCACCGACTCGGCCCCGACCCCCTGACCGATCAGGTAATGCGCGATCCGGTTCGCCCGCGCCTCCAGCTCCGCATAGGAAACCGCGGCACCGTCGGCCACGATGGCCACAGCCCCAGGCGCACCAGCCACCCATGCCTCGAACGACTCGTGCACCAGCCCGGCCGGAGTCCCCCACGCCGTGTCGTTCCACTCCACCAGCACCCGGCGGCGCTCGCCCTCGGCCAGGACGTCCAGCGTGCTCAGGCGCCGGCCCGGGTCCTCCGACAGCAGCTCCAGGAGCCCGGCCCACACGTCGGCGATCCGGTCGGCCCACTCGGGGTCGAACAGGTCGGCGGCGACGGTGACCGATCCGCCCAGCCCCGCCGGGGCGCCGGCCGCGTCGAAGGTCTCGGCAACCATGACGTCGAGGTCGAACTTCACGGCCGCGCGGCCCGACGCGTGCTCGGTGTCCTCGGCCGACACCGCGCCCGCCCGCAGTCCGGGCAGGTCGAGCACCGCGTCGATCGTGTTCTGCAGGGTGAGGACGGTCTGGAACAGCGGGTGCCGGGCCATGGAGCGGGCCGGGGCCAGTTCCTCCACCAGCTTCTCGAACGGCACGTCCTGGTGAGCCATCGCCGCCAGGCTCTTCTCCCGCACCCGGCCCAGGATCTCGCGGAAGGTCGGGTCGCCCGACAGGTCCGCGCGGACCACCAGCGTGTTGATGAAGAAGCCGACCAGGTTCTCCAGAGCGACGTCCGTACGGCCCGCGTTCGCCGAGCCGATCGGGATGTCCGTCCCCGCGCCCAGCTTCGACAGCAGTGTGGCCAGGGCGGCCTGCAGCACCATGAACGTGGTCACGCCCTCGGCCCGCGCCATCTCGACGAGCCGTGCGTGCACCTTGGCGGGGACGTTCAGCGGGACGCTGTGCCCGAGGTGGGACGCCACCATGGGGCGCGGCCGGTCGAACGGCAGCTCCAGCTCGACCGGGGAGTCCGCCAACGCCTCGCGCCAGTAGGCGATTTGGCGCGCGATGACACTGTCCGGGTCTGCCTCGTCGCCCAGTAGCTCCCGCTGCCACAGCGTGTAGTCCGCGTACTGGACCGGTAGCGGCTCCCACTCGGGCGCCCGGCCCGCGCGGCGCGCCGCGTAGGCGACCGAGACGTCCCGGGCGAGCGGGCCCATGGACCAGCCGTCACCGGCGATGTGGTGGACCACGACCACGAGCACCTGCTCATCGGGGCCCGCGTCGAACAGCCAGGTGCGGATCGGCGGCTCGACCGAGAGGTCGAACGCGTACGTCTCCGCCTCCCCGATCGCGGACGCGAGGTCCGCCGGGGCCACCTCGGCCACCGACAGCTCCCAGGCCAGGTCCTCAAGGTCCATGATCCGCTGGTACGGCTCGCCGTCCGCGATCTCGAAGACCGTACGGAGCACCTCGTGCCGCCCGATCACGTCCCGCAGCGCCGCTTCCAGGGCCTCCCGGTCCACCCCGCCCGACAGCCGCAGAGACACCGGCACGTTGTAGGTGGCGCTCGGGCCCTCCAACTGGCTGATGAACCAGAGGCGTTGCTGGGCGAAGGAGAGCGGGATGCGCTCCGGGCGCTCTCCGGCCGTGAGGGCGAGCCGGGCCTGTCCGGCGCCGGCGAGCCGGCCCGCGAGGGCGGCGGCCGTCGGCGTCTCGAACAGGGTTCGCAGCGGCACCTCGACGCCCAGGACCGCACGGACCCGGCTGATCAGACGCACGGCGAGCAGGGAGTGGCCGCCGAACTGGAAGAAGTCGTCGTCCACGCCAACCTCGGGAACCCCCAGAACCTCGGCGAAGACCCCGCACAGCAACTCCTCCTGGAGCGTGGCCGGGCCCCGGCCCCCGCTCCCGGCGGCATACTCCGGCACGGGCAGCGCCCTGCGGTCCAGCTTGCCGTTGACGTTCAGCGGCAGCGCGTCCAGGACCACCACCGCCGACGGCACCATGTAAGACGGCAACCGGTCGCTCGCAAGGGCGGTCAGGATACGCGGCAGCTCCTCGGCCACCCCCGGCTCCGTCGGCACGGCGTACGCGACCAGCCGCTTGTCGCCCGGTACGTCCTCACGGGCGACCACGACGACCTGGGCCACCAGAGGATGCCCGGCCAGGACGGACTGGACCTCGCCGAGTTCGATACGGAACCCACGGATCTTGACCTGCTCGTCGGCACGGCCGAGGTACTCGACCTGACCATCCGGCGACCAGCGCACCACGTCACCGGTGCGGTACAGGCGACCGC
>NZ_WYCT01000547.1 GCF_011008945.1 Streptomyces harenosi | reverse complement strand
GTGCCCCTCGGCCGGGAGGGGGCCACCGGGTGCGCCCGTCGCCGCGGGGCCGTCGTGGGAGGCGGCGGTCGGCTGGGCCGGGATGACGGGGGCCGCCGCGGGGCCCGGCGCGGTCGCGGCCCCGCCGCCGGGCCGTCCCGGGTCCGTGAGGTGGTCCTCCAGGCGCCGCAGCAGCTCCTGGGTGCGGGCCGCGGCCTGCTCGTGGTCGTGCGCGAGCAGCAGCCGGCAGTCCTGGCCGTGGCCCGGGCGCACATGCGGCAGCCAGCCCAGCCAGGACCACTCCGCGGTCCGCGCCTCCAGGGGGCGGGCGGGGTCCGCGCTGATCAGGACGATCTCCAGCAGCTCGGGGGAGTGCAGCGCGGCGAGCTGGGCCAGCACGGCGCGCGCGAGTCCGGTGAGCCGCGCGCGGGGGCCGGCCAGCCCCAGCGACCCGACCTCGCGCAGTCCGGCGGTCACCGGCACGGCGGGCAGCAGCCCCGAGCCGTCGGGCGCCGCCCGGTCGGCCGTGCCGAGCCGCACGGCGAGCGCCTCGGGGTGTCCCGGCCCGCGCTCCCACAGCCGGGGCCCCGGGGCCAGCGCCGTCAGCAGCAGCGCCGCCGGGTCCGGCCAGGTCTCCGGCGCCGGGGAGGGGGCCGCCGGGGCCACCGCCGCCCCGGCCGGTCCCTCGCCGTACGGCTCCTGCCCGGCGCCGCCGGCCTCGCCGCGGCCCCCGGCCAGCCGCCGTGCCCAGGCCGCGAGGCCGCCGCGCCGCCGGACGCCCGGCGGCACCTCGGTCCCGCGCAGCGGAGTGCCCTTGCGCGACCCGCCGTCCCCCGCCGCGCCGGGCGCGCCGGGGGAGGGGACACCGGACCGCCCCGCGTGGGGGTCACCCGGTCCGGGAGCCGCGGGGTCGTGGGCCGCCCCGGCCGCCGTACCGGAGCCGGGGTCCGGACGGGCCGCGCCCGCCGCCGGGACCGCGCCGGAGCCTTCGATCCGCGGCGCCCCGGCCTGACCGGGGACCAGCGGCCCACCGGCCGGGGCGGGTGCGGGCCTCGGCGCCGCGCCGTCACCGGGGCCGGCCGGGCCGTAGGCGTGGTGGGTGCGCCCCGCGGGTTCCGCCGGACGCCCGGCGGCGGTGCCCGGCCCGTCCCCGGCGCGCGCGTGGGGGATCCGGCCGCCGGGGGACGCCCCGCCGGAACCTCCGTGCGCTCCGCCGTCCGGGCCGCCCGCGCCCCGGGACAGCCGCACATGGCCCTCCCCGTCCGGGGTGGTCCCCACCCGTGCCGCGGCCCCCCGCGCCGCCGGGACCAGCCGCAGCGCCGACTCCCCGATCCGCAGCAGGGCGCCCGGGGCGAACCGGACCGGGTGGTCGCCCACGGGGGCGCCGTCCAGGGCCGTGCCGTTGGTGGAGCCGAGGTCGGCGACGGTGACGCGGCCGTCGGCGGCGACGGTCACCGCGCAGTGCATCCGGGACACGTCGGGGTCGTCGAGCGGGACGTCGGCGTCGGCGGAGCGGCCGATGTGGATCTGGCCGCCGTGCAGCAGGTGGACGCCGCCCGCGTCGGGGCCGGCGACCACGTGGAGCTGGGTGGGCGCGTCGGGCGCCTCGGGATGGGGCTCGGGATCGCCGGGGGCGCCCACGTGGAGCACGGCCCCGTCGATCAGCGGGGGCTCGCCCAGCGTGCAGCGCTGCGCGTCCAGGCGCTGCGCCCCGGCGTACAGCACGGGGGCGCCGGAGCCGTCGCCGCCCGGGACCGCCGAGGCCAGCGCCGACGCGACCGCGGCCAGGGCCGTGCCGGCGGGCGCCGTCACCAGCACGTCGCAGCTCGCGGCGCTGCCCCGCGCCGTCGGGGACGGGCCCAGCGGGTCTACGACGGTCAGCCGGATCTGCATCGCCGTCAGCGGTCCCTTCTGCGCGGGCGCCCGCGTAACCGGGGACGAAGCCACCTGACGCGGTCCCCCACCGCGGACTTCCCCCACCGCCACACGAGCACGTCGGCCAGTACTGGAGGCATCCTCGCACCTGCCGCCGACAACGTGCCCGCCGCCCGCCGACAAATGATCTTGATTGGTCGGCTCTGCCCGTAAAAATGCCCGGTGAGTGACGTGATGATGACCGAACGACACCTGTTTGACATCGGTCACGTCCGGTTGCGGCAACCAATGGACCGGGTGGGGCGTCTTCCGAGGGCGCGCGGGACCCGCGGGCACCACGGAGACGGCAGGAACGGAAGAGGAAAAGGCGAGAGCAGCAGAGAAAAGGGAGAGACAAAGGAAGGGGGAAGAGGGGCGGAGGGGAGGGCGCAGGCGAGGCGGTGAAGGGA
>NZ_WYCT01000546.1 GCF_011008945.1 Streptomyces harenosi | reverse complement strand
GGGCCGGACGCCTCCGCGGGACCGGGGCGGCGGGGTCAGCCCGCGTGCCCGCGGTGTTCCGCTTTGCGTCCCCAGGCGGAGATCATCGGGGCGGTCGCCAGGTCCATGCTGCCGGATTGCACGTTGGCGAGATGGCGGTCGATGTCCTGGCCGGTGACCAGGCCCGCGGTGACGAGCTGGTCCCGCACCTGGCGGACCGTGGCGGCCTCCAGGGCGGCGCAGGCCGGCGAGGTGATCGGGAAGTAGGCGTCGGCCTCCACCCGGCGCAGCCCGGCCTGCCTGAGCACACGCGGCAGGGTGCGGCCGTAGGCCAGGTCGGCCCCGCGGTGGGCGAGCAGCCGGCACAGCCCGTGGCGGACCCGGTTCGCCAACTCCTGCTCGGGGCCGTGTTCGTCGGGGCAGGACAGTGGCTGCAGAGCGGGGTCGGCGTCCTCGACCAGGAGACGGCCGCCCGGGCGCAGGGCCCTGACCATCGACCGCAACGCCCGTGTCCGCTCCGGGACATGGCCGAGGACGAACCGGGCGTGCACCAGGTCGAAGCCCTCCCCCGGCGGCTCCTCGGCCCCCACGTCGTGCGGGCGCACCTGGACCGGGGGCCGGGCCACCGGAGCGAGCCGCGAGATGTCGGTGCCGGTGGCGACGACCCGTCCGGTCGGACCGACCTTCTTGGCCAGCCACGACACCACGGAGGTGCCGCCGGCGCCGACCTCCCAGCAACGCCAGCCGGGTCCGATGCCGAGAGCCTCCAGGTGCCGGAAGGTGGTGGGGTCGAAGAGGGCCGCGGTGGCGTCCAGGCCGTCCGCCGCCTCCGGTTGCCGGTGGGCGAGGAGGTGTCCATCGGTATGCGTCATGCCGGGATCATCCCAGTCGACCGTAATGCCGGAAGGGGCCGACGCTCCGGTGCGGCGGGGGGCCGTCCGGGTGCGCCCGGCATGCCGTGTCCGGCCCGTGGGCAGGCGGTTCCCGGGGCCGCCGGCACGGGGCCCCGGCCGCCGTCCGGACACCGCGCCGCGCCCCGGGCGGTGTTCGTCCACAGCCGGGAACCAAGCGGAACGCCGCCCTTCCACAGGCCGGCCCGGCAAGCCCGCCGACCTGGCAGACTGGCGCGCCGGGGCGCGGGAAGCGGGGCGCCGGGAGATCCACCCGAGGAGATCCAAGATGTCCATGGCAGGGAACCTGCGGAAGGTCACGAGGCTGGGCCGGGCCGGTGGCCTCCGCAGAGTGGCGCGGCTGGCCCGGCGGCGCCCGCGCGTCGACCTGAGCCACCCCGCCCGGTCTCCGCTGGGGTCCTCGGTGGTGAACTGCGTGACCTACCGCGACGGTGTCCGCACCCCGGGCGGCGGCGATGTCGTCGACGCCGTCGAGCGGGTCCGCGAGCAGGGTGACGGCTTCGTCTGGCTGGGCCTGCACGAGCCGACGGACCAGGAGTTCGCCGGCATCGCCGAGCTGTTCGACCTGCATCCGCTGGCGGTCGAGGACGCCATCGAGGCCCACCAGCGGCCCAAGCTGGAGCGGTACGGCGAGACGCTCTTCGCCGTCTTCAAGACGGTCTGCTACGTCGGGCACGAGCGGCTGACGGCCGTCAGCGAGGTCGTGGACACCGGGGAGATCATGGTGTTCGTCGGCCGGGACTTCGTGGTGACGGTCCGGCACGGGCCGCACGGATCGCTGGGCCCGCTGCGCGAGGATTTGGAGTCGGAGCCCGGGCAGCTCGCCAAGGGTCCCTCCGCGGTGCTGCACGCGATCGCGGACCACGTGGTCGACGACTTCCTGACCGTCATCGACGCCGTGCAGGAGGACATCGACGAGGTGGAGACGGAGGTGTTCACGGAGCACGGCGCACGGGCCGATCCGGGGCGGATCTACCAGCTCAAGCGTGAACTCATCGAGCTGAAGCGGGCGGTGGTGCCGCTCGGGCGGCCGCTGGAGGAGCTCGCCGTCCGCCCCAGCCGGGTCATCGACCCCGAGATACAGGCGTACTTCCGCGATGTCTGCGACCATCTGCTGCGCGCCGTGGAGCAGATCGCCTCCTTCGACGAATTGCTGAACTCCATCCTCCAGGCCCACCTCGCCCAGGTGACGGTCGCGCAGAACGAGGACATGCGGAAGATCACGGCCTGGGCCGCGATCGTCGCTGTGCCGACCATGGTCTGCGGGATGTACGGCATGAACTTCGACCACATGCCGGAGCTCGGCTGGCGGTACGGCTACGCCATGGTCGTCGGCGTCATAGCGCTGGCCTGCCTGGTCCTGTACCGCGGATTCCGGCGCAACGGCTGGCTGTGAGGGCGGGCACCGGACGGCGGGGTCGGGCGCGAGG
>NZ_WYCT01000545.1 GCF_011008945.1 Streptomyces harenosi | reverse complement strand
AGAAGTGTATAAGAGACAGCCTGTGGACGCGGCTGCGCGCGGTCGAGGAACGGGTGCGGCAGGCGGTGGCGGCCCGGCGCGCCGCCGACCCCGATCCCGACGACCCCTACCGCGGCCAGTACCTCACCCCCGAGGCGGCCGCCCGCATCCTGGCCGAACCGGGCGGCCTCGGCCTGCCGGCGCCCCAGCCGTGGCGTCCGCCGGACGACTCCGTGCTCGGCCGGCTCGCCCTGCGGTTCGGTCTCTCCCCGCTCGACCTGGATCTGCTCCTGGTCGCGGTGGCGCCCGACCTGGACGCCCGCTTCGAGCGGCTGTACGGCTATCTCAACGACGATCTCACCCGCCGCCGGCCCACGGTCGCCCTCGCCCTGGAACTGTGCGGCCTGGCCGGGGCGGCACCCGCCCGCTTCCGGCTCGCCCCCCGGGCGCCCCTGGTCGCCGGGGGCCTGCTGGAGGTCACCGAGCCGGACCGGCCGCCGCTGTCACGCGTCCTGGCGGTCCCCGACCGGGTCGTCGGTCACCTCCTGGGGGACGGTGTGCCCGACGCCCGGCTCCACGGGGTGCTCGGCGAGGCCCACGAGGACCCGACGGCCGCGCCCGCCGAAGTGGCCCGGACCAGGGCCGCGTTCGGCACCGGGTGCGGCCTGGTCCACCTGCGCGGCCGGGGCGGTGACGCCGCGGGCCTGGCCACCGCGGCCCTGCGCGCTGCCGGGCTGCGCCCGCTGGCCCTGGACGCCCTCGCCCTCGCCCGCCGCCCGGGCGACCTGCCGGAACTGGCCCGGGTGACCGCGCTCGAAGCACGGCTGTCCGGCGCCGGGGTGGTGCTCGGCCCCGTGGAGGCGCTGCCCGCGGAACCCGCCGAACGGGCCCGCGCGCTGAGCACCCTGTGCGCGGCGCTGCGCGGAATCCCGCTGCTGACCCACGGCGGCGGGGGCTGGGACCCGGCGTGGTCGGACGACGCGCCCGTCGTACTGACCGTGGCCGCGCCCACCCCGCAGCGGCAGGCCGAGCGCTGGCGGCACGCCCTGCGCGCCGCCCGCGACGAGGCCGGCCCGGCCGGTGCGGATCTCCCGGCCGGGGACGCGGAGGGACTCGCCCGGGCGGTCGCCGCGCACCGGCTGGACTCGCGGCAACTGCGCCGTGCCGCCGCCGCGGCCGTCCGCACGGCCGCCGTCGCCGGCCGCCCGGTCGGCCCCGACGACGTACGGGCCGCCGTGCGGGCCCAGAACGGCGCCGGACTGGACCGGCTCGCCCGCCGGGTGGAGCCCGCGGTGGGCTGGGACGACCTGGTGCTGCCGCCCGGCACGCACCGGCGGCTGCGGGAACTCGCGCTGCGCGCCCGCCACCGCGAGCAGGTGCTCGGCCGGTGGGGGATGCGTCCCGGCGGCGGCCGGGGCCGGGGCGTGATCGCCCTGTTCGCGGGCGAGTCGGGCACCGGCAAGACCATGTCCGCCGAGGTCGTCGCGGCCGACCTGGGCATGGACCTGTACGTGGTGGACCTGTCCACGGTCGTCGACAAGTACGTCGGGGAGACCGAGAAGAACCTGGAACGGATCTTCACCGAGGCCTCCGCGGTCAACGCGGTGCTGCTCTTCGACGAGGCCGACGCGATCTTCGGCAAGCGGTCGGAGGTGAGGGACGCGCGCGACCGGCACGCCAACGTGGAGTCGGCGTACCTGCTGCAGCGCATGGAGTCGTTCGACGGGATCGCGGTGCTCACCACCAACCTGCGGGCCAACCTGGACGAGGCGTTCACCCGCCGCCTGGACGTGGTCGCGGACTTCCCGGTCCCCGACCGCGAGCAGCGCCTCGCCCTGTGGGAGCGCTGCCTGGGCGACCGGATGCCCCGCGCCGGCGACCTGGACCTGGACTTCTGCGCCGACCGCTTCGAACTGGCCGGCGGCTCGATCCGGGCCTGCGCGGTGACCGCGGCCTACCTCGCGGCCGAGTCCGGCGGGCCGCTGACCATGCGGCAACTGGTGACGGCGGTGGCCCAGGAGTACCGCAAGCTCGGACGCCTCGTCCTGGGCAGCGAGTTCGGACCGTACCTGGCGGAAGTGGCCGACGCCTGAGGGGGCCGGTCCCGGGACCGGGCTCGGGGCCGGGTCCGGAGCCCGCCCCGCCCCGACCGGGCCGGTCTCCGCGGCCCCGCCGGCTGCCCGGACGGTGTCCGGCCCGGCCCGGTCCGCCGGCGCGGTGCCGTCCGGGCGCGGCGGGACCGGGCCCTGGCCCTTATACACATCTGACGCTGCCGACGAAGCCAGAAGGGTAAATCTCGGTGGGCGCCG
>NZ_WYCT01000544.1 GCF_011008945.1 Streptomyces harenosi | reverse complement strand
GCGCCCGCCGGTTCCCGCCGGGGACGCCCCGCACCCGCACCCTGTACATCGCCGGGGACTCCACCGCCGCCCAGAAGTACGCCGACGCCGCGCCCGAGACCGGGTGGGGCATGGCGCTGCCGTTCTTCCTCCACCGGTCGCGGCCCGTCGCCAACCACGCGGTGAACGGGCGCAGTTCCAAGAGCTTCGCCGACGAGGGCCGGCTGGAGGCGATCCTCGGGGTGATCCGGCCCGGGGACTTCCTGCTCGTCCAGTTCGGCCACAACGACGAGAAGAGCCAGGACCCGGCCCGGTACACCGAGCCCTGGACCACCTACCGGGAGTACCTGCTCCGGTACGTCGAGGGGGCCCGCGCCCGCGGGGCGCGGCCGGTGCTCGCCACGTCCGTCGAGCGGCGCCGGTTCGACGCGCAGGGCCGGGCCCTGCCGAGCCACGGCGAGTACCCGGCGGCGATGCGGGCGCTGGCCGCCGAGGAGGGCGTGGCCCTGCTGGACCTCCAGGAGCGCTCGCTGGAACTGTGGCAGCGGCTCGGCCCGGAGGACACCAAGACGTACTTCAACTGGACCCCCACCGAGCAGGACAACACGCACTTCAACCCGCCGGGCGCGATCGAGGTGGCCCGGCTGGTGGCGCGGGAGCTGGTGCGCACCCGGGTGCTGGAGCCCCGGGACGTGCGCCGGCTGGACGAGGAGATCCCCGTGTCCTGGATCGACTGGCCGCCGCAGGCGTCCGCCCAGGGCCCCGCGACCGGATGAGGCCGGGCCCCCTGAGCCCGGTCCCGTCCGCGAGGCCCCGACCCCCCGACCGATGAAGGAGAGCCGTATCGTGACCACCCAGACATGGCATGGGCATGCCATGGCGAGAGCCGTCGTGCTGGCCGGCTGCACCGCCCTCGTGCTGTCCCTGGCCGGCACCACCGCCCAGGCCCGGGACGGCGTCCGCGACCCCGCCCGGCAGACCCTGCCGGCCAACGACGGCTGGGCCTCCCACGGCACCGGCACCACCGGCGGGGCCGCCGCCGACGCCGAGCACGTGTACACCGTCACCACCTGGGCCGGCTTCAAGGCCGCCCTGGCCGCCGGCGGCAGCGCGCCGAAGATCATCAAGGTGAAGGGCACCATCGACGCGGTCGCGGACGGCTGCGACGCCTTCGCCGTGCCCGGCTACGACTTCGACGCCTACCTGGAGAAGTACGCCCCGGAGAAATGGGGCCTGGACACCGACCTGAGCGCCGAGCCCGACGACAGCCCCGAGGGCCTGCGCCGCGCCTCCGCCGCCCGCCAGGACCAGGCCATCAAGGCGAACATCCCCGCCAACACCACCCTCATCGGCGTGGGCCGCGACGCCGGCTTCAAGGGCGCCAGCCTCCAGATCAAGGGCGTCGACAACGTCATCGTCCGCAACCTCACCTTCGAGAGCCCCCGGGACTGCTTCCCCCAGTGGGACCCCACGGACGGCAGCAAGGGCAACTGGAACTCCGAGTACGACAGCGCCGTCGTGTACGGCTCCACCCACGTCTGGCTGGACCACAACACCTTCACCGACGGCGCGTACCCCGACAGCGCGGCACCGACCTACTTCGGCATGCTCTACCAGCAGCACGACGGCCAGCTGGACATCGTGCGCGGCGCCGACCACGTCACCGCGTCCTGGAACGTCTTCGCCGACCACGACAAGACGATCCTGATCGGCAACAGCGACAGCGAGTCCACCGCCGCCGGGGACCGGGGGCGCCTGAAGGTCACCTTCCACCACAACCTGTTCAAGAACCTCGTCGAGCGCGCCCCCCGCATCCGCTTCGGCAAGGTCGACTCGTACAACAACCACTTCGTGGCCGGCGAGTCCTACTCCTACAGCTTCGGCATCGGCAAGGAGTCCCAGCTCGTCGCCGAGCACAACGCCTTCACGCTGCCGGACGGGATCAGCCCCGCCAAGATCCTGAAGAAGTGGAGCGAGGCACCGGTCACCGCCGCCCACAACCGCGTCAACGGGCGCCCCGTCGATCTGATCGCCGTGCACAACGCGGAGATCCCCGCGGAGACCCTCCAGCCGGGCGCGGGCTGGACGCCCACCCTGCGCACCCAGGTCCACCCGGCCCGCGCGGTCCCCGCGATCGTCGGCCACCACGCGGGCGCCGGCCGCCTGCGCTGACGTCAGGACGCCGCCGGGCCGGGCGCCGGTACCGCCCCGGCCCGGCGGACCGCACTCCGAAGGAGCACGCCCATGCACCGATCCTCCCTCTCCCGCCGGGCCCTGCTGCTGACGGCCGCCGGGGCGGGCGCCGCGCTCGGCCTCGCCGCCGGCCCCGCCACGGCCGGCCCCCGCCCCTTCGGGCGGTACGGCTCCCCGGCCGCCCGCCTGACC
>NZ_WYCT01000543.1 GCF_011008945.1 Streptomyces harenosi | reverse complement strand
GCCACCGAGCCCACCCACCGGACACCCGGCCCGCCCCGCCCCTCGGCGCCTTAAAATCGCACGTCAGATCAGCACAGAGCGGTGCCGGCGCACACCCGGCACCGCACCACCTCCCCAGGCCACCGCACCGCCGTACAACAGGAGCCGCACCGCCATGGCCGAACACCCCGCCTACCCCGTAGGTCTCCGCCTCACCGGCCGCCGCGTGGTCGTCCTCGGCGGCGGCCAAGTGGCCCAGCGCCGCCTGCCGGCCCTCATCGCGGCGGGCGCGGACATCGTCCTCGTCTCCCCGGAGGCCACCCCCTCCGTGGAGGCCATGGCGGACGCCGGCGAGATCACCTGGCGAAAGCGCCGGTACGAGGACGGGGACCTGGCCGACGCCTGGTACGCCCTCATCGCCACCAGCGACCGGCGGGCCAACGAGGCCGCCTCCGCCGAGGCCGAACGCAACCGCGTCTGGTGCGTCCGCTCCGACGACGCCGACGCGGCCACCGCCTGGACCCCGGCGACGGGCCACAGCGAGGGCGTCACCGTCGCCGTCCTCACCACGGACGCCCGCGGCCGCGACCCCCGCCACACCGCCGCCATCCGGGACGCGGTCGTCGAGGGCCTGCGCGACGGCACCCTGGTCGCCCCCCACCACCGCACCCGCGTCCCGGGCGTCGCCCTGGTCGGCGGCGGCCCCGGCGACCCCGACCTGATCACCGTGCGCGGACGCCGCCTGCTGGCCGAGGCCGACGTGGTCATCGCGGACCGCCTCGGCCCGCGCGACCTGCTCGCCGAACTGCCCCCGCACGTCGAGGTGATCGACGCCGCGAAGATCCCCTACGGCCGGTTCATGGCCCAGGAGGCCATCAACAACGCGCTGATCGAGCACGCCAAGCAGGGCAAGTCCGTCGTACGGCTCAAGGGCGGCGACCCCTTCGTCTTCGGCCGGGGCATGGAGGAGGCGCAGGCGCTCGCCGAGGCGGGCATCCCCTGCACGGTCGTCCCCGGCATCTCCAGCTCCATCTCCGTACCGGGCGCGGCCGGCATCCCCGTCACCCACCGGGGCGTCGCCCATGAGTTCACCGTGGTCAGCGGGCACGTCGCGCCCGACGACGAGCGCTCGCTCGTGGACTGGCCGTCGCTGGCGAAGCTGACCGGGACGCTGGTGATCCTCATGGGCGTCGACAAGATCGGCCAGATCGCCGAGACGCTCGTCGCGCACGGCAAGGCGCCGGACACCCCCGTCGCCCTCGTCCAGGAGGGCACCACGGCCGCCCAGCGCCGCGTCGACGCGACCCTCGCGACGGTCGCCGAGACGGTCCGCGCGCAGGAGGTCAAGCCGCCCGCGGTCATCGTCGTCGGGGAGGTCGTTCACGTCGGCCCCGGGCGAACGGCGTGACCGGCGACCGGCCCCGCCGGCCGCTCCCGCGACGACCACGTCCCGCACCAGCGGCCGGGACCGAGAAAGGTCCGCGCGGACCGCGGACCAAGCACCGAGGACAAGGCAGTATCACCCCGTGGCCGAACTGATCACCGTCGAGGACCCCGCCGACCCGCGCCTGGGCGACTACACCGACCTGACCGACGTCGAACTGCGCCGCAGGCGCGAACCCGCCGAGGGCCTGTTCATCGCCGAGGGCGAGAAGGTCATCCGGCGCGCCCGGGACGCGGGCTACGCGATGCGGTCGATGCTGCTGTCGGCCAGGTGGGTCGAGGCCATGCGCGACGTCATCGACGCCTGCGATGCCCCGGTGTACGTGGTCGACCCCCGGCTCGCCGAGCGGGTCACCGGCTACCACGTGCACCGCGGCGCGCTCGCCTCCATGCAGCGCAGGCCGCTGCCGGAGGCGGCCGGACTGGTGGCGGCGGCCCGCCGGGTCGTGGTGATGGAATCCGTCAACGACCACACCAACATCGGGGCGATCTTCCGCTCCGCCGCCGCCCTCGGCATGGACGCGGTCCTGCTCTCCCCGGACTGCGCCGACCCCTTGTACCGGCGCAGTGTGAAGGTGTCGATGGGCGCGGTGTTCTCCGTGCCGTACGCGCGTCTGGACCCCTGGCCCCGGAGCCTGGAGACGATCCGCGAGGCGGGCTTCATGCTGCTCGCCCTCACCCCCGACGAGAAGGCCGTGGCGCTCGACGAGGCCGCTCCCCACCGGATGGAGCGCGTCGCCCTCCTGCTCGGCGCCGAGGGCGAGGGACTGTCGCGCCGCGCGCTGGCGGCGGCCGACCGGTGGGTCCGCATCCCCATGTCCCACGGCGTCGACTCGCTGAACGTGGGCGCGGCGGCGGCGGTCGCCTTCTACGCGGTCGCCACGGGGCGGCCCGGCACCTGACCGGCCGCCTTCGCGGGGCGGGGGCCGGAAGGCCTCTCCGACCGGGGCGGGGG
>NZ_WYCT01000542.1 GCF_011008945.1 Streptomyces harenosi | reverse complement strand
CAACCACCCCGCCTTGAACCCACCCCGCCGGTCCCGTAAGAAGCCGCAGGGCTGGGCGGGGGAGAGGACCGGTCGAGGGCCCGCTGCCGCCTCACAGCGGCGGCTTCACGCGCGCCACCGCCCGCGAGACCCGCGGCAGGAACCGGGACAGCAGCCGCGCGCCCCGGGCCTCCGGCGTGACGGGTACCACGGCCCGGTCGCGCGCGACCGCGTCCAGGATCGCCTCGGCCACCCTCTCCGGCGGATAGTTGCGCATCCCGTACAGACGCGCGACGCGCTTGCGGCGCCGCTCCTCCTCGTCGGCGCCGGCCCCGGCGAAGTGCGCGGTGGCGGTGATGCCGGTGGTGACCGGCCCCGGGCACACCGCCGTCACACCGATGCCCCGGCCGGCCAGCTCGGCCCGCAGACACTCGCTGAGCATCAGCACCGCCGCCTTGGAGGCGGCGTAGGCGGCGAGGGCCCTGGAGGGCTGGTAGGCGGCCGCCGAGGCGACGTTGACGATGTGCCCGCCCTGGCCGCGCTCGGACATCTGCCGGCCGAAGAGGCGGCAGCCGTGGATCACCCCCCACAGGTTGACGTCGAGGACCTTCTTCCAGTCCTCGGGGGTGGTGTCGAAGAAGGAGCCCGCCAGCCCGATCCCGGCGTTGTTGACCAGGACGTCCACCACGCCGTACTCGGCGGCGACCCGCGCGGCCAGCTTCTCCATCGCCTGTTCGCCGGAGACGTCCGCGGTCTCGGCCCAGGCGGCGGGAGCACCGGCGCCGCGGGCCAGCTCCGCGGTCTGCGCCGCCGCCCCGGCGTCCCGGTCGACGGCCACCACACGCGCCCCGGAGCGGGCGAAGGCGAGCGCGGTCGCCCGCCCGATGCCGCCGCCCGCGCCGGTGACCAGGACCAGCTGCCCGGCGAAGCGGTCGGTGTACGCCCCTTCCGCCGCCACCGCCGGACGGTCGCTCTCCACGGCGGTGACGAAGTCCGTGATCCAGCCCGCCAGCAGGTCGGGCCGGGTGCGCGGGACCCAGTGGCGGGCCGGCAGCGTGCGCCGGACCAGTCGCGGCACCCACCGCTCCAGCCCGTCGTAGAGCCGCTCGGAGAGGAAGACGTCCTTCAGGGGGACGACGAGCTGCACGGGGGCGTGGGCGTACGGGTCCGCGCGCGGGCGGCGCAGCCGGGCCCGCACGTTGTCCCGGTACAGCCACGCCCCGTGGGCCGCGTCCCTCGGCAGCGACGCGGTCGGATAACCGTCCGTGGGCGGCTTCTCGAGGCGGCGCAGGATGCCCGGCCAGTGCTTGCCGAGCGGACCGCGCCAGGCCAGTTCGGGCAGGACGGGCGTGTGCAACGCGTAGACGTACCAGGATCTGGCGCCCTGGCCGAGGAGCTGGCCGACGCGGCGCGGGGTGGGCCGTCCGGCCCGTTCGGTGAGCCAGTGCCCGAAGTGGTCGAGGGAGGGTCCGGAGACCGAGGTGAAGGAGGCGATCCGCCCTTCGGCACGCCGGGCGGTGACGAACTCCCAGCCCTGCACCGAGCCCCAGTCGTGCCCCACCAGATGCACCGGACGGCCGGGGCTGACGGCATCCGCGACCGCCAGGAAGTCGTCGGTGAGCTTCTCCAGCGTGAACCCGCCCCGAAGCGGGCGCGGCGCCGTCGACCCGCCGTGGCCCCGGACGTCGTACAGCACCACGTGGAAGCGGTCCGCCAGGCGTGCGGCCACCTCCGACCAGACCTCCTTGCTGTCCGGGTAACCGTGCACCAGGACGACCGTCGGCCGTCGCGCGTCTCCCGTCTCGGCCACGCACAGGTCGACTCCGCCGGAGTGCACCCGCCGTTCCCGCGCACCTTCGAGCACCGTCGCTTCCCTCCGCCCAGCGCCGCGTGTGCGGCGGATCGCCGGTCGCGGGGCGCGTACCCGGTACCGGCCCGGTCAGCCCCCGGCAGGGGGGGGCGCCCGCACCGGCCGCCACGCGCGTCGGTCACCGGGCCGGCCGATGACGGCGGCCGCCACCGGGCCGCGAGCCGCGCGCCCACGACGTGACGCGGCCGAATCTCCCAGTTGTTAGACCAGTCGTCAATAGCGGGGCGGCCCCCGGACGGCCGGCCGCCCCGGAGGACGATCGCCCCGTCCCCGCGCGCCCTGCCGTCCCGCTCGGAAGCACCGCGCGCCCTGCCGTCCCGCTCGGAAGCACCGCGCGCCTGGCCGTCCCGCCCGGGAGCCCCACGCGCCCTGCCGTCTGTCTCTTATACACACCT
>NZ_WYCT01000541.1 GCF_011008945.1 Streptomyces harenosi | reverse complement strand
TCCACACGCCCAGGATCGCCGCGATCATGTCCGCACCCCGGGGCAGGCACAGACCCACCACCGACTCGGCCCCGACCCCCTGACCGATCAGGTAATGCGCGATCCGGTTCGCCCGCGCCTCCAGCTCTCCGTACGCCACCCGGGAGCCCTCGGAGACGATCGCCACCGCGTCGGGCGTGCGGCTCGCCTGCCGCTCGAACAGCGCGTGCACGAGATCGACGTCGAGGTCGGTCGCCGTGTCGTTCCAGCCGACAAGAACTTGGTGGCGTTCGGCTTCGTCGACGATGCGGATCGCGCTCAGCGCGCGGCCGGGGTCCGCGGTCGCCTGGTCGAGGACCTGGGTCAGCCGTGCGGCGATGCGCTCGACCGACGCCACGTCGAACAGATCGGCCGCCGCCGTCACCGAGCCGCGCAGGCCCGCCGGGGCACCCTTCGCGTCGAAGACCTCGCGGACCGAGACGTCGAGATCGAACTTGGCCGCCCGCGTGCCCGCTTCCGGGCCCTCGGCCGTGGTCCCGGCCCCGGGCGTGGTTCGGGACCGGGGGTCGCAGGGCGTTTCGAAAGGCGTTTCGGAGAGTGCTTCGGAGAGGGTTTCGGATGGCGTTTGGGCCGAGGCGAGGACGATCCGCTGGTTGTTCTGGACGGACAGCATGACCTGGAAGAGCGGGTGCCGGGCCAGGGAGCGGGCCGGGGCCAGCCTCTCCACGAGCTTCTCGAACGGCACGTCCTGATGCTTGAAGGCCGACAGCCCGGTCTTCCGCACCTGCGCGAGCACCTCACGGAAGGTGGGATCACCCGACAGGTCCGTGCGGATCACCAGCGTGTTGATGAAGAAGCCGACCAGGTCCTCCAGCGCCTCGTCCGTACGCCCCGCCACGGCCGTACCGACGGGGATGTCGGTGCCCGCGCCGAGCCGGAACAGGAGGGTGGCCAGAGCGGCCTGGAGGACCATGAACGTTGTCACGCCCTCGGCCCGTGCCACCGTCGCAAGGCGCGCGTGCACCTCGGCGGGGACGCTCAGCGGGACGATGTGTCCGCGATGGGAGGCCACCGGCGGACGGGGGCGGTCGGTGGGGAGTTCCAGCTCCTCGGGTACGTCCGCCAATGCCTCCCGCCAGTAACCGATCTGGCGGAACATCACGCTGTCCGGGTCCGTCTCGTCGCCGAGCAGCTTGCGCTGCCACAGCGCGTAGTCGGCGTACTGGACGGGCAGCGGCTCCCACTCGGGGGTACGGCCACGCACACGCGCCTCATAGGCGGTCGTGAGGTCCCGGGCCAGCGGGGCCTCCGACCAGCCGTCGCTCGCGATGTGGTGCATGACGACGACCAGGACCCGCTCGTCGGACCCGGACCTGGTCCCGGCCCCGGTCTCGATGCCGGTGCCGACCTCGGCCGCCGCCTCGAACAGCCATGCCCTGATGGGCAGCTCGGCGGCCAGGTCGAACGTGTACCGCCCGGCCTCGTCGATCGCGCCGTCCAGCTCTGCCGGGGCGACCTCGGCGACCGTCAGCTCCCAGTCCAGTTCGTCGAGCCCGAGGATCCGCTGGTACGGCTCACCGTTGGCGACCTCGTAGACCGTGCGCAGGACCTCGTGCCGCCCGATTACGTCCCGCAGAGCCGCGGCGAGCGCGTCCCGCTCCACGCCGCCCGGCAGGCGCAGCACCACCGGAACGTTGTAGGTCGAACTCGGGCCTTCCAACTGGCTGATGAACCACAGCCGCCGCTGCGCGAATGACAACGGAATCATCAGGACTCCTCCTGGTTACGCATCGGCTGCAACGCCGGCCTCGTTGACTTCACGCTTCCGAGCTGCTGGGCGAGTTCCGCCACTGTCGGTGCGTCGAACAGCGCCGCGATCTCCACCTCGACACCAAGGGCCGTCCTGATGCGGTTGACCAGTCGCACCGCGAGCAGCGAGTGGCCGCCGAGTGCGAAGAAGTCGTCGTCGACCCCCACCTCGGGGACGCCCAGGACCTGGGCGAACGCCTCGCACAAGACCTCTTCCTCGGGGCTCTCGGGCCCGCGCCCGGAGCCCGCCGCCTCGGCGTAGTCCGGGGCCGGCAGGGCCTTGCGGTCGAGCTTGCCGTTGGCGGTCAGCGGGAGGGCGTCGAGGACAACAACCGCCGCCGGGACCATGTGCGCGGGGAGCCGCCGGGCCGCCGACTCCAGCACCGCGGACGGTAGTCCTTCGTCAGCCTCGTCGACTTCTGTGGGGACGACGTAGGCGACGAGACGGGTGTCACCCGGGATGTCCTCACGGGCAACGACCGCCGCCTGGGCGACCTCGCGGTGCGCGGCCACGACCGCCTGCACCTCACCCGGCTCGATCCGGAAACCACGGACCTTGACCTGCTCATCCGCACGGCCCAGGTACTCGAGGAGCCCGTCCCTGGTCCA
>NZ_WYCT01000540.1 GCF_011008945.1 Streptomyces harenosi | reverse complement strand
TATGAGAGACAGGGCCGGGGGCGGGTCATTCGGCGGGGAGGAGGACGCCCGGGTTGAGGACTCCGGCCGGGTCCAGGCGCCGTTTGACGGCGCGCAGGGCCTCCACCCCCAGGGAGCCGGCTTCCTCGGCGTACCAGTCGCGGTGGTCGGTGCCCACGCCGTGGTGGTGGCTGATGGTGCCGCCCGCGGCGAGGATCGCCTCGCTCGCGGCCCGCTTCGCCCGTGACCAGTGCGCCACGGGGTCGTCGCCCTGGGCCGAGACGACGGTGAAGTACAGCGAGGCGCCGTTCTCGTAGACGTGGGAGATGTGGCACATGACCAGCGGCGGGGTGCCGGCGCCGGTGAGCGCGGCGGTGAGCGCCTCGCGGACGGCGGTGTGGAGCCCGGGGAGGGCGGACCAGTACGCCGCCGTCTCCAGGGTCTCGGCGAACGCCCCGGCGTCGAGCAGGGAGTCGCGCAGGTAGGGGGCGCGGTAGCGGCCGTCGGCCCAGCGCCGCCCCGGCTCCTCGCCCGCGTAGGTCCCGCCGCTTGCGCGCAGGACGGCGGCGGCGCCCTCCCGGCGCGAGGCGGTGTCCTCCTCGGTGCCCTCGAAGCCGGCGATCGCCAGGCACCCGGCGGAGCGCCCGGTCTCCTCCCGGCCGAGGGCCGCGGGGTCGGCCAGGCCCACCAGCGTCTCGGTCTCGTCCGACAGCCTGAGGACGGTCGGACGCGGTCCGTCCTGGGCCAGCCGGCGCAGCGCGGCGGCTCCCTCCTCGAAGGAGGCGAAGCGCCAGCCCTCGTACCGGCGGACCCGCGGCACCGGGCGGACGCGGACGGTCACGGAGGTGATGACGCCGAAGGCGCCCTCCGAACCGAGGACGAGCTGGCGCAGGTCGGGGCCGGCCGCCGAGCGCGGGGCGCGGCCCGCCTCCAGGGTGCCTTCGGGGGTGGCGAGGGTGAGGCCCAGCACCATGTCGTCGAAGCGGCCGTGGCCCGCGGACGCCTGGCCGCTGGAGCGGGTGGCGGCGAAGCCGCCGAGGGTGGCCCACTCGTACGACTGCGGGAAGTGGCCGAGGGTGAAGCCGTGCCCGGAAAGGAGCCGCTCCGCCTCGGGGGCGCGCAGGCCGGGCTGGAAGGTGGCCGTCCGGGAGACCGGGTCCAGGGCGAGCAGGGCGTCCATGCGGCGCAGGTCCAGGGCGACGAAGGGGCCGCGCCGTGCGGGGGCGAGCCCGCCGACGACGGAGGTGCCGCCGCCGAACGGCACGACCGGCACCCGGTGCGCGGCGCAGGCGCGCAGCACGGCGAGGACCTCGTCGTGGTGGCCGGGCAGGACCACGGCCGCCGGGGTGTCGGCCGTGTCGCCGGACCGCATCCGCAGCAGGTCGGGGGTGGACTTGCCGCGGGTGTGCCGGATCCGGCTCTCCGGGTCCGTCCGCAGCCACTCGGGACGGTCGCCGACGGCGGACAGCAGGGCCCGGCGCGCCTCCTCGCCGAGAGCCGGTCCGGGAAGCGCGATCTCCTCCAGGCGGGCGGCCCGCCCCTCGCGCGGCTCGACGCCGAGCCAGTCGCGCAGCAGCCCGGTCACGGCGCCGGGCAGCGGTGCCGCCCGGGCCGGGTCGCCCCAGCCGTCCCACCGCATGTCCGTGCCCGCCCTGCCCGTCCTGTCCGTCGTGCCTGCCATGCCTGCCGTCCTCACCGGTCGTGATCGGGAGTTGCCGTCTTCCGCTCGGCCTCACGGGCGTTACACTGTGACACATGACGCCTATTCGTCACAACGGTTCGGAGGAACCCGACCGGGCGGAGCGTCCCGGTCCGCCGGGGCGGTCCGCCTCCTCGGACGGCGACGCGGTGCTCGACGCGGTGCGCGACTGCGTCCTGGCCGTCGGGGTCCGCCGGACGACCATGACCGACGTGGCCCGCCGCGCGGGGGTCTCCCGGATGACGCTCTACCGGCGCTGGCCCGATGTGCGGACCCTGGTCGGCGATCTGATGACACGCGAGTGGATCGCCGTGGCCACCGGGGCGATGCCCGGGCGGCGCCCGGGCACGGACACGCGGACCCGCCTCGTGGAGGGCCTCGTGAGCGGGGTCGGGACCTTCCGCGCCCACCCGCTCTTCCACAAGATCGTCGACGTCGATCCGGAGCTGCTCCTGCCCTATGTGCTGGACCGGCGCGGGGCGAGCCAGGAGGCCCTGCTGGGCCTGCTGGCCGACGCGCTGCGGGAGGGCCACGCCGACGGCTCGGTGCGCCCGGCCCACCCCGAGCGGCAGGCGCGGTCGGTGCTGCTGGTCGTCCAGTCCTTCGCCCTGTCCCTGCGGACCATGACCGACCCGGACGACCCCGAGCTGAGCGGCGCCGCCTTCCTCGAGGAGCTGCGGGCCATCCTGGAAAGGACCCTCGCGCCATGAGCCCCGCCGCTCCCC
>NZ_WYCT01000053.1 GCF_011008945.1 Streptomyces harenosi | reverse complement strand
CCCGGGGTTACCGGCTGCTGCCCGCCCACCCCTGGCAGCTCGACCTGGCCGGCCCCGCGCTCGCCCCCGCCTTCGCCGACGGACGTCTCCTGCGGCTGGGCCGCACTCCCTTCCCGGTCTGGCCGACGGCCGCGATCCGCACGGTCTACGCCCCCGAGCGGGATGTGTTCTGGAAGTTCAGCCTCGATGTGCGCATCACCAACGACATCCGGCGGCTGTGGCGCCACGACCTGCTGAAGCTGCGCCGCACCGACGCCGCGGCGACCGCCGCCTTCGCCGCGATCGGCCCGCCGGCCGCCTGGCTTGGCGACCGCGGCTACCGCACCGCGGACTTCGCCTTCGAGGCACTGGCCGTCGTCGTCCGCGACGGGCTGCGCGACCGCCTGGCGCCCGGCACGACCCCGCTGCTCGCCGCCGCGCTGGCGGAGGGCTTCCCGGGCAGCCCGCTGGACCGCGCGGCGGACCCCGGCGCCTGGTGGGAGGCGTACCTCGCCGCGGTCGTGCCGCCGGTCCTGGCGGCCTTCGCCGGCCACGGCGTCGTCCTGGAGGCCCACCTGCAGAACACGCTCGTCGCCGTGGACCGGCACGGCACCCCCGCGCAGGCGCTGTTCCGGGACGCCGAGGGGGTCAAACTGCTCACCGACACCCCGCGCGCGGCCGGCTGGGAGCGGCTGGTGTACTGCCTGGTCGTCAACCACCTGTACGAGATCGCCGCCGCGCTGGCCGAACACCATCCGGGGTTCGACCCCTGGCCCGCCGCCCGCCGCGAGCTGGCCCGGCACGCGGTGGCCGAGATCCCCGCGCTGCTCGCCTCGCCCACCCTGCCCGGCAAGACCAACCTGCTGCTGCGCTGGACGGGCGCGGACGGCGCCGACGCCCGCTACCGCCCGCTGCCCAACCCGCTGGCCCGCGCTTGACCCGGACCGGGCGCCCGCGCCGGATCACATCAGCAGGGGGCGCCAGCGCTCGGCCGACTCCAGCAGGTCCAGGGTGACCCGCTCCAGGAAGGCGCCCGCCCTGACCATCCGCTGCCCCTCGGGCGTGTCGAGCCCCGCCCGCTCCGCCCTCGCCAGGGCGGCCCGCGCCGACTCGAGCGTCCGCCGCGCGCTGATCACGACCGAGTGGTACCAGGCCTCGTCGTCGACCACGTAGACGTCCCGGCGCCGCCGCGGATCGCGCTCGCGGCGGACGAAGCCCTGCTCGACCAGGAAGTTCACCGCCACGGAGACGGAGGCCGGGCTGACCTCGAGCCGGTGCGCCAGCTCGGCCGCGGTGCGCCTGCCGTCCGTGGACAGCAGCAGGTCGACGTGGACCCGCGCGGTCATCCTCGGCATCCCCGACCGGACCGCCAGCTCGATGATCTCGTCCTCCAGCGGGCCGCCCCGCGGTCCGGCCGCGCGCGGGGGTGCCGGGGTGCCGCGCCGCGCCCGCCGGACCGTGGCCCGGTGCGCCTGCTGGGGCCGGTAGCCGCCGGGGCCGCCGTTGCGCGCGACCTCGCGGCTGATCGTCGAGGTCGGCCGCTCCAGCCGCCTGGCGATCTCCGCGTAGGAGAGCCCTTCGGCGAGTCCGGCCGCGATGCGCTGGCGGTCCTGCTGGGTCAACCGTCCTCCTGGCATGCCGCCAGTATTGCCTTCAGTACTGCCCATTGCAACGGTGCGTTGCATTCGGCCGCAGCGTCATTGCATCAAATTACCTGCCTTCGCCTGGGATTACGGACTTTCAGTGATTGACGCCCTGGTGAACGCAACGTAGCTTTCACGTCAGGCAAAAGGCGTACCGCCGCGAATCCAGGAGACCGCCATGGGTGAATCCGTCCACGCCGTCACGACGCTGCCGACGGCGCGTCCGCCCGGCTGCCCCTTCGACCCGCCGGCAGAGCTGACCGAAGCCCAGCGGCACGGCCCCATCAGCCGCTTCACCCACTTCGGCGGGAACCCCGGCTGGCTGATCACCGGCTACGACCTGGTCAGGGCGGTCCTGGCCGATCCGCGGTTCAGCTCCCGCAGGGAACTCATGAACGTCGTCGACTACCCACTCCCCCCGGCGCCGCCCGGCGAGTTCCTGCTCACGGACGAACCGCAGCACGGGCGCTACCGCAAGCCGCTGGTGGGCAGGTTCACCGTACGGCGGATGCGCCTGCTCACCGAGCGCGTCGAGCAGATCACCACCGCCTGCCTGGACGCCATGGAGGAGGCCGGGCCGCCGGCGGATCTGGTGACCTCCTTCGCCAAGCCCATCCCCGCCATCGTCATCTGCGAGCTGCTGGGGGTGCCCTACGAAGACCGGGGCGCGTTCCAGGAGCAGATCGACGCGTTCGTGGGCGGGGAGACGGACGAGAACAAGCTGCTGGCTGCCTACACCGCGACCCAGGACTACCTCGCCGAACTGGTCGCCGCCAAGCGCGCCGACCCCACCGACGACGTGCTCAGCGAACTCACCGGCAGCGACCTGACCGACGAGGAACTGCGGGGGGTCGCCCTCGTCCTGCTGGCGGCCGGGCTCGACACCACCGCCAACATGCTCTCCCTCGGCACCTTCGCGCTGCTGGAGAACCCGGCGCAACTGGCCGCGCTGCGCGCCGACCCCGCCCTCGCCGACCGGGCCGTGGAGGAACTGCTGCGGTACCTGAGCGTGGCCAAGTCCTTCATGAGGACGGCGCTGGAGGACGTCGAACTGGGCGGCCGGACCATCGAGGCCGGCACCACGGTCGTCCTGTCGTACCACACCGCCAACCGCGACCCCGGGCGCTTCGCCGACCCCCACACGCTCGACATCCGCAGGCAGAGCACCGGGCACCTGGCCTTCGGCCACGGCATCCACCAGTGCCTGGGACAGCAACTGGCCCGCGTCGAGCTGCGGGTGGCGCTCCCCGCCCTGATCGGCCGCTTCCCCACGCTGCGCCTGGCCGTACCCGCCGGGGAGGTCGATCTGCGCCCGGAGACCGCGGACGTCTACGGGGTCAGGAGCCTGCCGGTCGCCTGGGACACGGAGCCGTCATGAGCAGGCCACGGCTGCGCGTCGACCGCGAGCGCTGCATCGGCGCCGGGATGTGCGCGCTGACCGCCCCCGAGGTCTTCGACCAGGATCCCGACGACGGCCGCGTGCTCCTGCTGCGTGCCGAGCCGCCCACCGCGCTGCACGCGGCCGCCAGGCTGGCCGCCGGCGTCTGCCCCTCCGGGGCGGTCACCCTGGACGAGCCGGAATCCGGCGGGGTTTGACGCCCGGGGGACGCCTGCCCACGGCCCGCCGAAACCGCAGGAGTGCTTCCGCCGGCCTTGGGTAGGCGCCAGAGGCCGACGCACAGGTGCCGGCACTGCACGGGGGCTGGACTACTGAAGGGCATGACATGACGGTCGCGGTGAAGGCGGACGCGCACACAACCGAACTGCCGGAGGTCGCTTTCCCCTCGGAAGTGGCCCCTCAGGACGCCCGTGAACTGTCGAAGCTGTTCTTCGACCGGCTGGCGGTCCTCGAAGAGGGCACCGCCGAGTACCAGTACGCCCGCAACACGCTGATCGAGATGAACCTCTCCCTCGTCCGCTTCGCGGCCGGCCGGTTCCGCAGCCGCGGGCCGGGCGAGATGGAGGACATCGTCCAGGTCGGCACGATCGGCCTCATCAAGGCCATCGACCGGTTCGACATCGCCCGCGAGGTGGAGTTCACCTCCTTCGCCGTGCCCTACATCGTCGGCGAGATCAAGCGCTTCTTCCGCGACACCTCCTGGGCCGTGCACGTCCCCCGCCGACTCCAGGAGGCCCGGGTCCAGTTGGCCAGGGCGACCGAGGAACTGCGCAGCCGGCTGGGCCGCACCCCCACCGTCGGGGAACTGTCCCAGTTGATGTGCCTGAGCGAGGAGGAGGTCAACGAGGCGATGCTGGCCTCCAACGGCTACAACTCCTCCTCCCTCGACGCGGCCATCGGCTCCGGCGAGGACGGCGAGACCGCGCTCGCGGACTTCATCGGCGCCGAGGATGCGACCCTGGAGCTGGTGGAGGACTTCCACGCCCTGGCTCCGCTCATCGCCGAGCTGGACGAGCGGGACCGGCAGATCGTGCACATGCGCTTCGTCGAGGAACTCACCCAGGCCCAGATCGGCGAGCGCCTCGGGGTCTCGCAGATGCACGTGTCCCGGCTGCTGTCCCGCACCCTGACCCGGCTGCGCGCGGGCATGCTCACCACCGACTGATCCTTCGGCCGGTCCTTCATCACCGGCCACGACCGCCGGGCTGACTCGCGCCCGCGCGGGGCTCACCGGGCGGGAGGCGGCGGGCCCGCCGGCGAAGGGCTCACGCCGGACGGCTCCGGGGGCCGTGCCAGTCCAGTATGAGGACGGTGGCGTCGTCCTTGAGATTCCCCTGGCAGGCGTCGAGTACCGCGCTCGTCAGGGCGCGGACGGCCTCCCGGGGATGCGCATCGCGGGTGTCGCGTACGACAGAGGCCAGATCGACGGCCGCGGCCCCGCGTTCCTGCATGCCGTCGGTGAGCAGGACCAGGCGGTCACCGGGAGACAGCCAGAGCTCCTGGAGCCGGTAGGAGGTGGGCGCCGCCACGCCGAACGGCAGGTTGACGGCGAGCTTGACCTCCTCGGCCTCGGCGGCGCCCGACCGCAGGCGCAGCGGCCAGGGGTGCCCCGCGTTGACCAGCTCGCACAGGCCCGTCTCGAGGCGGACGCACAGCAGTTGCCCGGTGGCCAGCCCGCGGCCGTGGGCGAGCAGCGTCTCATGGGCGCGGTGGGCCTGCTGGAGCGCGTCGCAGCCGCTGCGCCGGGCGCCGCGCAACGCGCCCATGACCAGCGTGGCCAGCAGGGCGGAGTCGGTGTCGTGGCCCATGGCGTCGGTGATGGACAGGTGCAGGGTGTCCTGGTCGAGGGTGTAGTCGTAGGTGTCGCCGCCGATGTCGTCGGCCGGGACCAGACCCGCGGCGAGGGTGAACTGGGGGGCCTCGCAGCAGGCGGCCGAAGGCAGCAGCTGGTGCTGGATCTCGGCGGCCAGGCTGGTGCGGGTGGTGCGCCGGCCGGCGTGGTACAGGTCGGTGAAGCGGCGGTCCGTGACGATGATGTAGGCCAGCACGTGGGCCGCGTCGCCGATGTGCCGGAGCACGGTGTCGTCGGCGCGGTCCAGCGTCACCTCCAGCAGACCGATGCAGTCGCCGCGATTGGTCACCGGTGAGATGACGCGCCTGCCGCCGCGGCCGTCCGGTTCCACATGCTGGCGCTGGGTGCGCAGCACCGTGTCGTAGACGCTGCCGCGCACCTCGATCCGCTCCGTGGCGTCCGTCCCGCCGCCCTCGGCGGGCGCGGTCAGGCGCAGCAGCCGCTGCCCCACGAGATCGGCGAACAGGAACGACACGCGTCTCGCCCCGAAGCGGGCACGCAGGTTCCGCGCGAGCACGCCGACCGACTCCCCGGGCGGCGCGGCCTCCGCGGCGGCCAGCAATCCGCCCAGCCCCAGATCTCCACCGTCCATGGCAACCTCCCGTCCGACGTCGCCACTTATTCCCCCGGTTCGGCCGTCCTCACCTGGGAGAAGACGCGCCAGGACGGTGCGGACGCGCAGGGACCCCGGGGCCGGGACCCACGCGTGCCCGAGGGCGGCGGGGCCCGGCGCGGCGGCGGGCCGGGCGGCCCGGGCACGCCTCGCCGGCTGTCACGGCCCGTCACGCGCCCGCCGCCGGCGGACCGTGTCGCGGTGGCTCGTGCCAGGCCGTTCGCGCGCAGCCGTCTCCCTCGGGGCTGTGGGGCTGTCGAGCGCGCACCATCCCCCTTCGAAAGTTTCGAAGGTCGCGCACATGATTGCGTTACGCCTCTCCCTCATCGCCTTCCATCCCTCGTAACGGTTCGCGTGAGAGATAGCTTGACCAGCGAAGGCCTACTCGCCAAGACCTCTTCTGGTGTCAGAAGTGTTTCCGAAAGGCTGTCGAAAGTGTTGACAGGGTCATGGCCCTCTCGAAAACTGTGGGCCACCGAACGACAGGAGGCCGTCGTTCCCCTCGCGTCCTGCGACCGGGGACGGCGGGCCGGTCGTTGCGGCACGACGACGGGCGACGCCCGCCGAGTTCCATGCAAGGCCGCGGGCGGCAGAAGCCGCCCGCCCCCCCACCAGCCTTCATCGGGAGGACGCATGCAGCAGGACGGCACGCACCAGAACGAGATCCAGCAGAACCCCGCTCCCTTCAGCGGCTTGAGCCGACGGGGCTTCCTCGGCGGCGCCGGCACCGTCGCGCTCGCCACCGCCTCCGGACTGCTGCTGCCCGGCACCGCCCACGCCGCCACCACCATCACCACCAACCAGACCGGCTACGACGGCATGTACTACTCGTTCTGGACCGACGGCGGCGGCTCCGTCTCCATGACGCTCAACGGCGGCGGCAGTTACAGCACCCGGTGGACCAACTGCGGCAACTTCGTCGCCGGCAAGGGCTGGAACACCGGCGGGCGTAGGACGGTCCGCTACACCGGCTACTTCAACCCGTCGGGCAACGGCTACGGCTGCCTCTACGGCTGGACGTCGAACCCGCTGGTGGAGTACTACATCGTCGACAACTGGGGCAGCTACCGGCCCACCGGCCAGTACAAGGGCACCGTCTACAGCGACGGCGGCACGTACGACATCTACAAGACGACGCGCTACAACGCCCCCTCGGTCGAGGGCACCCGCACCTTCGACCAGTACTGGAGCGTCCGGCAGTCGAAGGTCACCAGCGGTTCCGGCACCATCACCACCGGCAACCACTTCGACGCCTGGGCACGTGCGGGGATGAACCTGGGCCAGTTCAGGTACTACATGATCATGGCCACCGAGGGTTACCAGAGCAGCGGAAGCTCCACCATCACGGTCAGCGGCTGACCTCTGACCGGCGCCCGACCGGCTGCGGGCCCCGCCCTCGTGACGGGTCCCGCAGCCGTGGCGCACGCGCCGTGAGCGGCCGCGGGACCGCCGGTCGCTCACTCAGCGGGTCGTCCTGACCGGTGCGCTGCTGCGGCCGTGGCGCCGCCCGCCGAGCTCGGCGTCGAGCGTCTCCTGCGCGACGCGCATGGCCTCGGCGTACACGGGCGCCCGCAGCCGCTTCCACATCTCCTCCTCGCAGACGTCTTCGATGCGGCTCACGACCCACCAGATGTTGCCGAACGGGTCCTTGACGCGCCCTCCGCGCTGCCCGAAGGCGTCGTCCGCAAGGGCGGTGACGGTCCGGCCTCCGGCCGCGAGGGCCCGCGAGAACGCCTCGTCCGCGTCGGCGACGAACACGCGGAGCAGGCTCGGCATGGGGGGCCAGTCGGCATGCCGGTCGAAGGCCAGCACGACGGTGTCGCCGACCTGGATCTCGGCGTGGCCGATCGAGCCGTCCTCGGACGACACCCGCGCCAGCTCCACCCCCGCGAACGCCTGGGTGACGAAGTCGAGGAAGGCCCCCGTGTCGTCGGTCACGACCCAGGGCGCGACGGTGGTGTAGCCCTCGGGCGCGGCGTTGGTCTGCTCGGGCATCGCGGTCCTCTCGCCGATGTCGGTCGGTCACCGCGAGGCTAGGCGCCATCTAGGTCAGTGGCCGTCCTGAATCTCCCGGCCGGTGGCGCTTCTCGTCGGCGCGGCGGGCGGCGGCGCGCGGAGGCCGAGCGTCATGCCGAGCCGTTCCCGGCGGCGGAGGCGGAGCTGCCGTGGGGGAGGCCGTGGTCACACCGGCGCGATGGGCCGGCCGTTCCTCCCCCGGCTGTCACGCTTGGTTACTATGCTCACTTCAGGCCGGAGGCCGGACGCGAGGGGCGCACCGCCATCGACGGCTGCCGGGGAGAGAGGGAGGCGAGCGTGCCGGTCGACACTCCCCAGATCCTCCCCCGGGTTCTCCCCAGGGCCGATCGTGGACGGTCCCCCGGATGCGGCACCCTGGAGAGGGTCATGCAACGCAAGGTCAGCCAGCGGGGGAGCCTTCGACAGTGCTGAGAGAAGTCACCGCGACCCGTTATGTCGCACCCCTGCGCTCCGGCGGCTCCGTCCCCGGTGTTGTCGAGGCCGATGATCTCGGCACGTACGTCGTCAAGTTCACCGGCTCCGCGCAGGGCCACAAGGCGCTGGTCGCCGAGGTGATCGTGGGCGAGCTGGCGCGGGCGCTCGGGCTGCGCGTGCCCGAGCTGGCCCTGGTCCGCTTCGACCCGTCGCTCGGGGCGCACGAGCCGCACCAGGAGGTGCGGGACCTGCTGGACGCCAGCGCGGGGGTCAACCTCGGCATGGACTACCTGCCGGGCGCCCGGGACTTCACGCCCGAGGTGGCGAGGACGTTCCCGGTCGGCTCCCTGGAGGCGGGCCGGATCGTCTGGCTGGACGCCCTCACGGCCAACGTCGACCGCACGGTGCACAGCTCCAACCTCATGGTCTGGCCCACCTTCGGCACGGCCCCGGCGCGCCTGTGGCTGATCGACCACGGGGCGGCCCTGGTCTTCCACCACCGCTGGGACGCCTCCACGCCGGAGAAGTCCTACGACTTCCGCCACCACGCCCTCGGCCACTGCGCGCCGGACGTACGGGCCGCCGACGCCGAGCTCGCGCCGAAGGTCACCGACGCGCTGCTGCGGCGGGTCGTCGCCGAGGTGCCCGACGCCTGGCTGGAGGGAGAGCCGGGCTTCGCGACCCCGGACGAGGTGCGCGGCGCGTACGTCGACTACCTCCGCGCGCGTGTGAAGGCGTCCGGCGCGTGGCTGCCCACGGACTTCCCCAGCCGCGAGGAGCTCGCCGCCGAGGAGGCGCGCCGCGCGGCGCGGACCCGGCAGGGGCGGCCGGACTGGCTGAAGCGGGTCCCCGACCTGCACGGCAAGCCGGCCGCGGAACAGGATTGGTCGGTGCACCTGGGATGACGGACGTGCGGACGGACGTGCGGCGGGTCGAGATCGAGTACTGCACCCAGTGCCGCTGGCTGCCGCGGGCGGCCTGGCTGGCGCAGGAACTGCTGACCACGTTCGAGGCCGAGCTGACGGAGCTGGCGCTCAGGCCCGGAACGGGCGGCGTCTTCGTCGTCCGGGTGAACGGGGAAGTGGTCTGGGACCGCCGTGAGCAGGGCTTCCCGGAGCCGACGGCCGTGAAGCGGGCCGTACGCGACCGGGTCGCGCCGGGGAAGTCCCTCGGCCACGCGGACCGCGCGGACACCTGAACGCCCGCGCCCGGGGTGCTGTGCGGTACCGGGGGCGCGGGCGGTTCGGCGCGAGGGGTCAGCCCTTGAGCTGCTCGTACGCCGGCAGGGTGAGGAAGTCGGCGTAGTCCTCGTCGAGGGAGACCTTCAGCAGCAGGTCGTGGGCTTCCTGCCAGTGGCCGGCCCCGAACGCCTCGTCGCCGATCTCGGCGCGGATGGCGTCCAGCTCCTCGGCGGCGACCTTCCGGGCCAGGTCGGCGGTGACCTTCTCGCCGTTGTCGAGGACGACACCGGCGTTGATCCACTGCCAGATCTGCGAACGGGAGATCTCGGCGGTGGCCGCGTCCTCCATCAGGTTGAAGATGGCGACGGCGCCGAGGCCCCGCAGCCACGCCTCGATGTACCGGATGCCCACCTGCACGGCGTTGACCAGGCCCGCGTAGGTCGGCTTGGCGTCGAGCGCGTCGATGGCGATCAGGTCGGCGGCCTTGACGTCGACGTCCTCGCGCAGCCGGTCCTTCTGGTTCGGCTTGTCGCCGAGGACCTTGTCGAAGGACTCCATGGCGATCGGCACCAGGTCGGGGTGGGCGACCCAGGAGCCGTCGAAGCCGTCGTTCGCCTCGCGGTCCTTGTCGGCGCGGACCTTCTCGAAGGCGACCTTGTTCACCTCGGGGTCCTTGCGGGACGGGATGAACGCGGCCATGCCGCCGATCGCGTGCGCGCCGCGCTTGTGGCAGGTGCGGACGAGGAGCTCGGTGTACGCCCGCATGAACGGGGCGGTCATCGTCACCGCGTTGCGGTCCGGCAGGACGAACTTGGCGCCGCCGTCACGGAAGTTCTTGACGATGGAGAACAGGTAGTCCCAGCGGCCCGCGTTCAGCCCGGCGGCGTGGTCGCGCAGCTCGTAGAGGATCTCCTCCATCTCGTACGCCGCCGTGATCGTCTCGATCAGGACGGTGGCGCGGACGGTGCCCTGCGGGATGCCGAGGTGGTCCTGGGCGAAGACGAAGATCTCGTTCCAGAGGCGGGCCTCCAGGTGCGACTCCGTCTTCGGCAGGTAGAAGTACGGGCCCTTGCCCAGGTCCAGCAGGCGCTGGGCGTTGTGGAAGAAGTACAGCCCGAAGTCGACCAGGGCGCCGGGGACCGGCACACCGCGCTCGTCGACCAGGTGCCGCTCGTTCAGGTGCCAGCCGCGCGGGCGCATGACGACGGTCGCCAGCTCCTCGTCGGGGCGCAGGGCGTAGGACTTGCCGGTCCGCTCGTCCGTGAAGTCGATCTTGCGCGTGTAGGCGTCGATCAGGTTGAGCTGGCCGAGGACGACGTTCTCCCAGGTGGGCGCCGAGGCGTCCTCGAAGTCCGCGAGCCAGACCTTCGCGCCCGAGTTCAGGGCGTTGATGGTCATCTTGCGGTCGGTCGGGCCGGTGATCTCGACGCGGCGGTCCTGAAGGGCGGCCGGGGCCGAGGCCACCTTCCAGGAGTCGTCCTCGCGGATCGAGGCGGTCTCCGGGAGGAAGTCGAGCGTGGAGGTGCGGGCGATCTCGGCGCGGCGCTCCGCGCGGCGGGCGAGGAGCTCGTCACGCCGGGGCGTGAACCGTCGGTGCAGCTCTGCCACGAAGGCGAGCGCAGCCTCGGTGAGGACCTCCTCCTGCCGGGGCAGGGGCTCGGCGTCGACGATGGCCAGCGGGGACGGCGCTGGTGCGGACATGAGCTGTCACTTCCTTCAGCGAGCTTCGTGGCACGGGGTGTCAGGGGCCCGGACAGGGCGATCGGCGCCCCGCAGAGCGGTCGGGCGCTTCTGAACAGTGGATAGTAGTTTCCTCATGGTGGAAGTTCAATGGTTTGTTGATGTCGAGATTCTCTGAGTCGAGGAAAGGTGGCGCAGGGTGCCACGCCCCTCACTCAAGGTGGACCAGGTCCTCCTCGGTGTCGATGTCGTAGGGCTGGGCCACGTCCCCGCACTCGACGAGCGCCACCGACTCCTCGTGCTCCTTCAGGTAGGCGCGTGCCCCCCGGTCCCCGGTGGCAGTCGCGGCGATGCCCTCCCAGTGCGCCGCACCGAAGAGGACGGGGTGCCCGCGCGTCCCGGCGTACGCGGCCGAGACCAGCGACGCCTCGTCCCGGTAGGCCGCCCGTACCCGTGCCACCGCCTCCGGCCCGATACCGGGCTGGTCCACGAGCGACACCAGTGCCGCCCGCGCCCCCGTCCCGGCCAGCGAGGCGAGGCCCGCCCGCAGCGACGTCCCCATGCCCCGCTCCCACGCGGGGTTGTCCACGAGTACGCAGCCGTCGAGCGCGGCGCGTCGGCGAACGGCGTCGGCCCGTGCCCCCAGCACCACGTGCACGCGGGAGCACCCGGCCGCCCGGAGGGTGGCGACCGCGTGTTCGACGAGGAGACGCCCGCGGTGTTCGAGCAGTGCCTTCGGGCGCCCGCCGAGCCGTCGCCCGCCCCCGGCGGCGAGAAGCAGTCCGGCGACCTGGTCTTCGTTGTCCGTCATGGCTTCTGCATACCCGACCGAGTGTCCGGCGGGGCGGCGCGGCGACCCCCGGCAGAGTGAGCGCCCGGTTTCGGGAGGCTGAATTTCGGTCCTCGCTGTGGCGCGTCGCCCGCCGGGTGGCGTTTACTGGCCCGCGTCCCCGGCGTCCCGCCCAGCGCTCCGGGGGCGCGCGGCGCACAGACGACGTGGAGGCGCACAACGGCGTGCGAGGGGGAGGGCTGTGTTGCGGAGTATCGAACAGACATCGGAGCGGCGGCCGGCGGCCGGCGGCGGCGAGGACGTGCGGGTGACGGAGCTGCGGACCGCGGTGTCCCGGTTGCGCCGTCAGCTCGCCGTGCTCCCCGTCGAGTTCCCCGACCGGGTCATCGCCGAGGAGGAACTCGCCGCCCTGGCCGCGATGGCGGCGCACGGCGTCCCCGAGGTGCCGCGGCTGCGCCGCTCCCTGCTGCTGATCGCCGGAGCGATCGGTTCCGTCAGCGCTCTGTCGCGGGGGCTCACGGACGTCCGCCACGCCGTGGAACTGTTCGGGGAGCCGCCGCGACGGCGGTGAGACGGCGGCGGCCGATCACTGCCGTCCGGTGTGGTGCGACGGCGGTGGCGGACGGCTCTCCCGCGGCGGTGGTGAGGCGGCGGCGGATGACTGCCGCCCGGCAGTGGTGGAGCGGCGGCCGATCACTGCCGTCCGGTGTGGTGCGACGGCGGTGGCGGACGGCTCTCGCCCGGCGGTGGTGCGACGGCGGTAGATGACTGCCCGCCCGGCGGCGAGACGGCGACGGGCGGATGCCGCCCGGCGGCGGGGCCCCGCGTCCATGCCCCGCACAACTCCCGCGGTCTGGGCGGCGACCCTCCTCGCCGGTCCCGGTGCGACGCTGGTTCGGAGGGCAGCGCGTGAGGCCGCCGACGCGGCCGGAGCTCCGTGGCGTACGGCCGCCGCCCGGACGGCGCGGGGGCGGCCGTGCGGTCCGGCCGCCGGATTCCCGCGGCGCGCGGGCCGCCGCCCTCGGCCTCAGGCGGCCGGGTTGCCGCCCGAGCTGATGAGGGCCTCCGACAGCTCCGCGGCCACCTGCTGGAGCACCGGAACGATCTTCTCCGTCGCCGCCTCCGTGACCCGGCCGGCCGGGCCGGAGATCGAGATGGCGGCGGCGGTGGGGGAGTCGGGCACCGGGACGGCCAGGCAGCGGACGCCGATCTCCTGCTCGTTGTCGTCGATCGCGTACCCCTGCCGCCGCACGTCCTCCAGCGCCGCCAGGAACCCGTCCGGCGTGGTGATCGTCTTGTCGGTCGCGGCGGGCATGCCGGTCCGGGCGAGCAGCGCCCGCACCTCCTCCGGCGGGAAGCCGGCCAGCAGCGCCTTGCCCACGCCGGTGGAGTGCGGCAGGACCCGCCGGCCGACCTCGGTGAACATCCGCATCGAGTGCTTGGACGGCACTTGGGCCACGTAGACGATCTCGTCGCCGTCGAGCAGGGCCATGTTCGCCGTCTCGCCGGTCTCCTCCACCAGGCGGGCCAGGTAGGGGCGCGCCCAGGTGCCCAGCAGCCGGGAGGCCGACTCGCCGAGCCGGATCAGGCGCGGGCCGAGCGCGTAGCGGCGGTTGGGCTGCTGGCGTACGTACCCGCAGGCCACCAGGGTGCGCATCAGACGGTGGATGGTGGGCAGCGGGAGCCCGCTGCTCGCGGACAGTTCGCTCAGGCCGACCTCCCCGCCGGCGTCCGCCATCCGTTCGAGCAGGTCGAAGGCGCGCTCCAGGGACTGGACGCCACCGCTGGCGGAGGACCTGGCGGTGTCGGTGGTGCTGGCGCTGGACGTCGGCACGGCGCGTTCCTTTCGGGGCTGGCGGAGGGCAGAAGCCTACCCGGCAGACGGTTGACTCCCCGCTTGTACGTAGCTACGTTCTGCTTGTCGGAATTCTAATTCCGCTTTGTGGAAACGTCCAGGGGTTGTTCCTGTGGGTGTGCCCGCAAAAAGTGTGCCCTTGACGGGGCCGAAGAGGGAGTGAAGACTCCTTCAACAGAACGTTGAAACCCGTTGTGTGACGGTTGATCCCGTTTCCCGTGAGGGATCCCGGCGGCAGTCCGCCGGAGGCGGACCCGGCAGACGAACGGCGGCAAGAGAGGGGTTCGGGTGTCCGACGCTGAACTGGTGCTGCGCTCGACGCGAGTCATCACTCCCGAGGGGACGCGCGCCGCTTCGGTCCAGGTGGCCGGAGGGACGATCACGGCCGTGCTGCCGTACGACGCGCCCGTCCCGGACGGCGCCCGCCTGGAGGACGTCGGCGATCACGTCGTCCTGCCCGGCCTGGTCGACACCCACGTCCACGTCAACGACCCCGGCCGCACCGAGTGGGAGGGCTTCTGGACCGCCACCCGCGCCGCGGCGGCCGGCGGCATCACGACCCTGGTCGACATGCCCCTCAACTCCCTCCCGCCGACCACCACCGTCGACCACCTGCGCGTGAAGCAGAAGGTGGCCGCCGACAAGGCCCACATCGACGTCGGCTTCTGGGGCGGCGCCCTGCCCGACAACGTGGCGGACCTGCGCCCGCTGCACGAGGCCGGGGTCTTCGGCTTCAAGGCGTTCCTGTCGCCGTCGGGCGTGGACGAGTTCCCGCACCTGGACCAGGAGCAGCTCGCCCGGTCGCTGGCGGAGATAGCGTCCTTCGACGGTCTGCTCATCGTGCACGCCGAGGACCCGCACCACCTGGCCGCCGCCCCGCAGCAGGGCGGCCCCAAGTACGCCCACTTCCTCGCCAGCCGCCCGCGCGACGCCGAGGACACGGCCATCGCGAACCTGATCGCGCAGGCGAAGCGGTTCGACGCACGGGTGCACATCCTCCACCTGTCCTCCAGCGACGCGCTGCCGCTGATCGCCGAGGCCCGGGCCGAGGGCGTCCGCCTCACCGTGGAGACCTGCCCGCACTACCTGACTCTCACCGCCGAGGAAGTCCCCGACGGCGCCAGCGAGTTCAAGTGCTGCCCGCCCATCCGCGAGGCCGCCAACCAGGACCTGCTGTGGCAGGCGCTGGCCGACGGCACCA
Source organism: Streptomyces harenosi (assembly GCF_011008945.1). Taxonomy (GTDB): domain Bacteria; phylum Actinomycetota; class Actinomycetes; order Streptomycetales; family Streptomycetaceae; genus Streptomyces; species Streptomyces harenosi. The sequence goes on along the minus strand of NZ_WYCT01000053.1, from coordinate 15,640 downwards.
TCGACTGCGTCGTCACCGACCACTCGCCGTCCACCCCCGACCTGAAGACGGACGACTTCGCCACCGCCTGGGGCGGCATCTCCGGCCTCCAGCTCAGCATGGCGGCGGTGTGGACCGCGGCCCGCAAGCGCGGGCACTCCCTGGAGGACGTCGTCCGCTGGATGTCGTCCGCCACGGCCCGGCTGGCGGGCCTGGACCGCAAGGGCGCCATCGAGGCGGGCCGCGACGCCGACTTCGCCGTCGTCGCCCCCGACGAGACCTTCACCGTCGACCCGGCGGCCCTCCAGCACCGCAACCGCGTCACCGCCTACGCGGGCAGGACTCTGTACGGCGTCGTGAAGTCCACCTGGCTGCGCGGTGAGCGCATCGTGGCGGACGGCGCCTTCACCGAGCCGAAGGGGCGGCTTCTGACCCGGACGTCCTGAGCGCACCCGCCGGCGTCCCTCCCGACCATCCGCATCCGCGAACGCACCGACTCCCGAAAGGCAGGACCTGATCCCGTGACGGCGATTTCCAGCTTCACCGGCGACGCGAACCCCTACGGAGGCGGTGACCCGTACGCGGACTACCGCACCGCCGACCTCCCCTTCACCCAGTACGCCAACCTCGCCGACCGCCGGCTCGGCGCCGGTGTGATCGCCGCCAACGACGAGTTCTTCGCCCAGCGGGAGAACCTGCTGGTGCCCGAGCGCGCCGAGTTCGACCCCGAGCACTTCGGGCACAAGGGCAAGGTCATGGACGGCTGGGAGACCCGCCGGCGCCGCGGCGTCTCCGCCGAGCACCCCTGGCCGGCCGAGGACGACCACGACTGGGCGCTGATCCGCCTCGGCGCGCCCGGCGTGATCCGCGGCATCGTCGTCGACACCGCCCACTTCCGCGGCAACTACCCGCAGGCGGTGTCCGTCGAGGGGACCTGCGTACCGGGCTCCCCGTCCCCCGAGGAACTCCTCGCCGACGACGTGAAGTGGACGACGCTCGTCCCGCGCACCGCCATCGGCGGCCACGCGGCCAACGGCTTCGCCGTCGACGCCGAGCAGCGCTTCACCCACCTGCGCCTCAACCAGCACCCCGACGGCGGCATCGCCCGCCTGCGCGTGTACGGCGAGGTCGTCCCGGACCCGCGGTGGCTCGCGGCGCTCGGCACCTTCGACGTGGTCGCGCTGGAGAACGGCGGCCAGGTGGAGGACGCCTCCAACCTCTTCTACTCGCCCGCCACCAACACCATCCAGCCGGGCCGCTCCCGCAAGATGGACGACGGCTGGGAGACCCGCCGCCGCCGCGACCAGGGCAACGACTGGATCCGCTACCGGCTGGTGGACCGCTCGCAGATCCGGGCCATCGAGATCGACACCGCCTACCTCAAGGGCAACTCGGCCGGCTGGGCGTCGGTGTCGGTCAAGGACGGTGAGGACGGCGAGTGGCGTGAGGTCCTCCCGCGGACCCGGATGCAGCCCGACACCAACCACCGCTTCGTCCTGCCGGAGCCGGCCGTCGGCACGCACGCGCGCGTGGACATCTTCCCCGACGGCGGCATATCCCGCCTGCGCCTGTTCGGCTCGCTGACCGAGGACGGCGCGGCCCACCTCGCCGCCCGCCACCAGGAACTGGGCGGCTGACCCACCCGGACCCGCGGGGCGCCCCGGCCTGACAGCACCGGGGCGCCCCGCGCGCCTCGCCCGCCCCGCGTCCGCGGCGGCCCACGCCGCGCGCCGCCCGGCCGCGGCGGGCCCGGCCGCGCGCCTCACCTCACGCCGCGTGCCCGCCGTCGACGGTGAACTCCGCGCCCGTCACATACGCGGCCCCGGCCAGGCAGGCGACGACCGACGCCACCTCGCCGGCCGTTCCGAACCGGCCCAGCGCGGTCATCGCCGCCTGGCCGTCCGCGTAGGGGCCGTCCGCCGGGTTCATGTCGGTGTCGATCGGGCCCGGGTGCACGATGTTCGCCGTGATCCCGCGCGGGCCCAGCTCCCGGGCCAGCGCCTTGGTCAGGCCCACCAGGGCGGCCTTGCTCATCGTGTACAGCGTCCCGCCGGGACCCGGTACCCGCAGGGCCATGCAACTGCCCACGGTGATGATCCGGCCGCCCTCCCGCATCCGCGCCGCGGCGGCCTGCGAGGCGAGGAAGACCCCGCGCACGTTGACCGCGAGGACCCGGTCCACGTCGGCGAGGGTCAGGCTCTCCAGCGGGCCGAGCAGGCCGACCCCCGCGTTGTTCACCAGGATGTCGAGCCCGCCTCCGAACGCCGCCGCCGTCCGCTCCACGGCCCCGGCCGGCTCGTCCGCGTCGGCGAAGTCCGCGCGCAAGGCCACCGCCCGGCGCCCCAGCGCCTCGACGGCCCGTACGACCTCTTCGGCCGCCTCCTTCCCGCTGACGTAGGTCACGGCCACGTCCGCGCCCTGGCGGGCCAGCCGCAGCGCGGTCGCCGCACCGATGCCCCGGCTGCCGCCGGTGACGAGGGCGGCCTTGCCCGTGAGGTCCGCGTGGACGGCGGCCCGGGCGTCTTCTGCGTGATGCGCGTAAGAGTTCATGGCCCCATTCCAGTGGCCGCCGGCCCGGCACGCTGGCGGGGAACGGACAGGGACGCCCCCGAGGACACGGGCCCGGGGCGGCGGCAGGCGGGGCCCGGCCGGGGGCCGTTCACCACGCACGCGGGTGGCGCGCCGCCCGGTCGCCGCGGCGGGCACCGATGAGTCGCGGGCACCGCGGGGGTCTGAAGTGATGACACCGGTCCCGCGCCCGGATCCCGCGCACGGAAACCGGCCCCGCGCACAGAGAGGCACCGCCATGGGCAAGCTCGTCCTGACCACCTTCCTCACCCTCGACGGCGTCTACCAGGCACCCGGCGGCCCGCGGGAGGACACCCGTGACGGCTTCGGCCAGGGCGGCTGGAGCGTCCCGTACGCCGACGAGGACTTCGGCCGGTTCGTCGACGAGGTCTTCGGCCGCGTCGGCGCCTTCCTCCTGGGCCGCCGTACGTACGAGATCTTCGCCTCCTACTGGCCGAAGATGACGGACCCCGCCGACCCGGTCGCCGCCAAACTCAACGGCCTGCCCAAGTACGTCGTCTCCACCACCCTGGACCGGCCGCGGTGGGCGGGCACGACCGTGCTCGGCGGCGACCTCGCCCAGGAGGTCACCGCCCTGAAGGAGCGCACCGACGGCGAGCTCCAGGTGCACGGCAGCGGCGCCCTCGCCCAGTCCTTGCTCGCCCTGGACCTGGTCGACACCGTCCACCTGCTGACCTTCCCGGTGGTGCTGGGCGCCGGCCGCCGCCTGTTCCCGCGGGGCACGGCGCCCACCGCGTTCCGCCACACCGGCGGACGCGTCACCGCCGCGGGGGTGTCCATCCAGTCGTACGACCTGGCGGGCCGCCCCGCGTACGGCTCGTACGACCTGCCGGAAGCCGGCTGAGACCGGCGCGCCGCCGCCCGTACCGGCCCGCCGCCCGCGGGGGACCGGGCGCGGCAGGTTAACCACCCGCGAACACACGGGACATGGGGTGAACTTCTGCGTCTTGTCGTTGACATGACAGCGTCTACGCGCGTCATCATGACGGGCATGAGATTTCCCCCACGCGCCACCCGGATCGGCGCCGCAGCCGCCCTTCTGGCCGCCCTCCTCACGGGCGGCACCGTCTCCGCGACCACGGCCGCCGCCGCCCCCGCGGCGGTCGGCACCATCTGCTACAGCGACCTGCCCTCCCAGGCCCACGACACGCTCGACCTGATCGAGCAGGGCGGACCGTTCCCGTACCGGCAGGACGGCACGGTCTTCCAGAACCGGGAAGGCATCCTGCCCGCCCAGCCGAGCGGTTACTACCACGAGTACACCGTCATCACGCCCGGCTCCTCCACGCGCGGCGCGCGCCGCATCGTCACGGGGGAGGAGTACCGGGAGGACTACTACACCGCCGACCACTACGCCTCCTTCGACCTGGTGAAGTACGGCTGCTGACCGCCGCCGCGGTCCCGGCCCGGCCCCGCGGGCGCTTCGGCGGGCGTCCACGGAGCCGGGCCGTCCGGGACCGCGCGGCGGCTGCCGGGGAGCCGCCGGTTCGACCGGCTCCCCGCCGCCCCCGGCGCCGTACGGCAGTCCGCGGTCAGCCGGACGCCCGGGACCCGGCGGCACACAGGGCGACTCCCAGCGCGAGCAGCGCCACGCTCGCGTAGACCTCGTGGCCGTCGAGGAAGCCGATCCGCCGCACCAGCCCCCAGCGCAGGCCGGTGAACTCGTGCAGCAGCCCCAGCACGCCCTGCACCAGGGCGAGGAATCCCAGCAGATCAAGTAGCCGCTTCATGCCCCGACCCTCGCCCGGCCGGGGGCCGCGCCGCATCGGCCGCGAGGCGAGGCGGCACCGACGAAAGCAGCCGGTCCCCGCGGCCGGGCGGGCCGGAAGTCGCCGGCCGCGCGACTTCGGTCGACCGGGCCCGGCGAGGGCGGACGAGCCGGTCCGGCCCTGCGTAGATTTGTCGACCGTGACAGCCGACAGCACGCAGCGGACAGGGCCGGCCTTCGAGGGACGCCGGTGGCTGTTCCCCTCCGCCCTGATCCATGAACTCGGACCCGACAGCGGGCGGCCCGGACGGCTGCCCCGGCGCACGGCGCGCGACTGGGTGGTCGACTTCACCTGCTTCCTGCTGGCCGTCGGCCTCGGCATCGCCGGCGCGGACACCGTGTCCGGCGATCCCGGGACCCCGGCCGCCGCGGCCGCCGCCGACCAGGTGCTGGGCGCGCTCGCCTGCGCCGCCCTGTGGCTGCGCCGCCGCCTGCCGGTCGCGCTCGCGGTCGTGTTGACGCCGGTCGGCATGGTCTCCCTCACCGCGGCCGGGGCGGCGCTGCTCTCCCTGTTCACGCTCGCCGTCCACCGGCCCTTCCGCTACACCGCGTGGATCGGCGGCGTCAACATCGTCACCATCCCGCTCTACGTCTGGCTGCACCGGGACCCCGGGCTGCCCTTCCTCGCGGATGTCGTGCTCACCGCCCTGCTCACCGTCTCGGCCATCGGCTGGGGCCTGTTCGTCCGCGCCAAGCGCCAGCTCATGCTGAGCCTGCGCGACCGCGCCCGGCGCGCCGAGACCGAGGCGCGGCTGCGCGCCGAACAGGCCCAGCGGCTGGCCCGGGAGGCCATCGCCCGGGAGATGCACGACGTCCTCGCCCACCGGCTGACGCTGCTGAGCGTGCACGCGGGCGCGCTGGAGTTCCGTCCCGACGCGCCCGGCGCGGAGATCACCCGGGCGGCCGGGGTGATCCGGGAGAGCGCCCACGAGGCCCTCCAGGACCTGCGGGAGATCATCGGCGTACTGCGGGCGGGCGAGCCGGACGACGCCGGGGGCCGCCCCCAGCCGACCCTCGCCGCGCTGGACACCCTGGTCGAGGAGTGCCGCCGGGCCGGTATGAAGGTCGCGTTCGACAGCCGGGTCGCCGACCCCGCGGCCGTGCCCGCCGTGGTGGGCCGGACCGCCTACCGCATCGCCCAGGAAGCCCTGACCAACGCCCGCAAGCACGCCCCCGGCACCGAGGTCACGGTGTCCGTCACCGGTGCCCGGGGCGAGGGGCTGGCCATCGCCGTGCGCAACTCCCCGGCCGAGGGCGAGGTCCCGCCCGTCCCCGGCTCCGGCCAGGGACTGATCGGCCTGACCGAGCGCGCCACGCTGGCCGGCGGGCGGCTGGAGCACGGAGCGGAGGCGGACGGGGGCTTCGCCCTGCGCGCCTGGCTGCCCTGGAACTGAGCCCGCCGCGCGCGGCGCCCCCGCGCGGGTGCCGCCGCGCCGCGCGCCCCGCGTGCCGGGACCTCGCGGGCCCGCCCTCCTCGCTCCCGGACCGTGATTACGTGAGGCCATGACTCCGATCAGACTGCTGCTCGTCGACGACGACCCGCTGGTGCGGGCCGGGCTCTCCTTCATGCTGGGCGGCGCCGACGACATCGAGATCGTCGGCGAGGCCGCCGACGGCGCGGAGGTCCCGGCGCTGGCCGAGCGCACCCGCCCGGACGTCGTCCTGATGGACATCCGCATGCCGGGCGTGGACGGACTGACCGCCACCGAAGTGCTGCTGGCCCGCGAGGACGCCCCGCAGGTCGTGGTCCTCACCACCTTCCACGCCGACGAGCAGGTGCTGCGCGCCCTGCGCGCGGGGGCCGCCGGATTCCTCCTCAAGGACACCCCGCCCGCCGAGATCGTCGACGCCGTGCGCCGGGTGGCGGCGGGCGACCCCGTCCTGTCGCCCGCCGTCACCCGCCAGGTGATGCGGCAGGCGGCCGGTTCCGCCGGTGCCCGGCGCTCCCGCGCGCGCGAGCGCCTCGCCGTCCTCAACGACCGCGAACGCGAGGTCGCCGTCGCCGTCGGCCGGGGCCTGGCCAACGCCGAGATCTCCGCCGGGCTGTTCATGAGCGTGGCCACGGTCAAGGCCCACGTCTCCCGCGTCCTGGCCAAGCTGGACCTCGGCAACCGGGTCCAGATCGCGCTGCTGGTGCACGACGCCGGCCTGCTGGACGAGAGCGGCGCGGACGGGCCCGGCGGGCACTGAGGGCGGCGGACGGCGGCGAACCGCCGGCAGTGGACGGTCGGCGGCGGATCGTCGGCAGTGGACGGTCGGCGGCGGACGGTCGGCGGCGGACCGTCGGCAGCGGACGGCCAGCCGGGCACCGACGGGCGCCGTCGCGCGTTGGACGGGGGGAGAGGGGGACCACCATGCCGGAAGTCATCGATCTGGGCGGATACGGCGACGCCTTCCGCACCGACCCGCACCCGGTCTACGCCGAACTGCGCGCCCGGGGCCCCGTCCACCGCGTACGGCTGCCCGCCCCCGACGACGCCCACCCCACCTGGCTCGTCGTCGGATACGAGGAGGCCCGGGCGGCGCTGGCCGATCCGCGCCTGGCCAAGGACCCGGGCGGGATCGGCATGACCTTCCTGGACGAGGAGCTGATCGGGAAGCACCTCCTGCTCACCGACCCGCCCCAGCACACCCGGCTGCGCGGGCTCGTCTCGCGCGCCTTCACCGCGCGCCGGGTCCGGGAACTGGCGCCGCGCATCGAGCGCATCACCGACGACCTGCTCGACACCATGCTGCCGCACGGCCGCGCCGACCTCGCGGAGTCCTTCGCCTACCCGCTGCCGATCAGCGTCATCTGCGAGCTGCTGGGGGTGCCCGAGATGGACCGCGCGGCATTCCGGAAGATGTCGACGGAGGTGGTCGCGCCCACCAGCCCCGGCAGCGAGCGCGACGCCGTCGAGCGGTTCGCCGCCTACCTCACCGAGCTGATCGAGGACAAACGGAGCGCCGGACCCGGCGGTGATCTGCTCAGCGACCTGATCCGCACCACCGCCGAGGACGGCGACCGCCTGTCGCCCGAGGAACTGCGGGGCATGGCCTACCTGCTGCTGATCGCGGGCCACGAGACGACGGTCAACCTCATCACCAACGCCGTCCTGACCCTGCTGCGGCACCCCGCCCGGCTCGCGGCCGTGCGCGCCGACACGAGCCTGGCCGACGCGGTGGTGGAGGAGACGCTGCGCTACGAGGGGCCGGTGGAGAACGCGACGTTCCGCTATGCCGCCGAGCCGCTGGAGCTCGGCGGCGTACCCGTCGCGGCGGGCGAGTCGGTGATGATCGGTCTCACCGCCGCCGGCCGCGACCCGGGCCGCTTCCCCGAACCCGACCGTTTCGACATCCACCGCGACACCCGCGGCCACCTCGCCTTCGGTCACGGCATCCACTACTGCCTGGGCGCTCCGCTGGCCCGCGTGGAGGCCCGTACGGCGATCCGGTCCCTGCTCGAGCGGGCCCCCGCCCTGTCTCTCGACGGCCCACCCGGCGACTGGCTGCCGGGCACGCTGATCCGGGGGGTGCGCAGCCTGCCGGTGCGCTGGTGAGCGAGGCGCGCGGCAGCCGGACGGTACGGCCTCGGCCGCTTCTCGTCGCCGGGTCGGTCCCGTCCCGGCGCGGCTCTCCCGTTCCGGCCCGGCGCGTTCGCCTGCGTCCCGGCGTGGGTCGTCCTGTTCCGTCCCGCGCGGCTGGTCCCGTCGCGTCGCGGGTCGTCCCGGCGTGGGGCGTCCCCTCCCGCCGGGTGAGGGACGGAGTGCCGGTGCCGCCGGCTCCCCGGCGGCTCACCCCGGCAGGGACTCCGCCGCGCCCGCGATCTCGGCCAGGCGGACCGGTCTGCGCTCCCGCCGGGACAGCTCGCACGCCTCCGCGATCCGCAGGGCCTGCAACGCCTCGCGCCCGTCACAGGGGTTGGGCCGCTCGCCGCGCACCACCTCGATGAAGGCCGACAGCTCCGCCTCGTAGGCGGGCCCGAAACGGTCCACGAACCCCGCCCACGGCTTGCCGGCGGCCGGTGGCCCGGCCGGTTCGGTGGACGCGATCGGCGTGCGGTCGTCCAGGCCGACGACGATCTGGTCCAGCTCGCCGGCCAGTTCCATGCGCACGTCGTAGCCCGCGCCGTTCAGCCGGGTCGCGGTCGCCGTGGCGAGCGTGCCGTCGGCGAGGGTGAGCAGCGCCGCGCCCGTGTCGATGTCGCCCGCCGCGCGGAAGACCGGCGGACCGGCGTCCGAGCCGGCCGCGTACACCTCCACGACCTCCTGTCCGGTCACCCAGCGCAGGATGTCGAAGTCATGGATCAGCGTGTCGCGGTACAGCCCCCCGGAGACCGGCAGATAGGCCGCCGGCGGCGGCTCCCGGTCGCTGGTCAGCGCGCGGACGGTGTGCAGCCGGCCGAGCCGCCCGGACCGTAACGCCTCCCGGGCCCCCGTGTAACCCGTGTCGAACCGGCGCTGGAAACCCATCTGCAGGACCGTCCCGGCCGCCTCCACCTCGGCGAGCGCCTGGAGCGTGCCCGGCAGGTCGAGGGCGATGGGCTTCTCGCAGAACACCGGCAGCCCGGAGCGGGCCGCCCGGCCGATCAGCTCGGCGTGGGCCGCGGTCGCCGTCGCGATCACCACGGCGTCCACGCCCCACCGGAAGATCTCGTCCGCCCCCGGTGCCGCCGTCTCGCCCAGCCGCTGCGCCAGCCGCTGGGCGCGTGCGGTGTCCGCGTCCGTCAGGATCAGCGAGCCGACATCGCGATGGCGGCTGAGGGTGTTCGCGTGGATGGTGCCGATGCGGCCCGTACCGATGACCCCGATGCGCATGTCAACAAAGTGGGCTGGAGGCCCGCCTCCTGTCAATGTGCATGTCCGGACAACCTGACTACACGACTTCCCGTCATCAGCGCACAGAGCTACGCTCGGGCCCGTGCCGAAATCAGAAGGGGCCCCGACCGTGTCGCTCGACCTCACCGTGGACCGTGGCAGCCCGGTGCCGCTGTACTTCCAGTTGGCGCAGCGGCTGGAGGCGGCGATCGAGCGCGGGGACCTGACGCCCGGCAGCCTGCTGGGCAACGAGATCGAACTGGCTGCGCGTCTGGGCCTGTCGCGGCCCACCGTCCGCCAGGCCATCCAGTCGCTCGTCGACAAGGGCCTGCTGGTGCGCCGCCGCGGGGTCGGTACCCAGGTCGTGCACAGCAGGGTCAAGCGCCCCCTTGAGCTCAGCAGCCTCTACGACGACCTGGAGGCGGCGGGGCAGCGCCCGGCCACCAAGGTGCTGGTCAACACGGTGGTCCCCGCGACCGCGGAGGTCGCCGCCGCCCTCGCCGTCCCCGAGGGCGGCGATGTGCACCGGGTGGAGCGGCTGCGGCTGGCGCACGGGGAGCCGATGGCGTACCTGTGCAACTTCCTGCCGCCCGGCCTGCTCGATCTCGGCACCGGGCAGCTGGAGGCCACCGGCCTGTACCGGCTGATGCGGGCGGCGGGGATCACGCTGCACAGCGCCCGCCAGTCCATCGGGGCCCGCGCGGCCACCGCCGCCGAGGGGGAGCGGCTCGGCGAGGCGGAGGGTGCCCCGCTGCTGACCATGGAGCGCACCACTTTCGACGACACCGGGCGCGCGGTGGAGTTCGCCAGCCACATCTACCGGCCGTCCCGGTACTCCTTCGAGTTCCAGCTGCTCGTGCGCTCGTGAAACGCTCCGGGTGTTCGGCATCATCGCCGGTCCCCGTTCGCCGTGCGGTCCCCCTCCGGTCGTGCGGTTCCCCCTCCGGTCGTGCGGTCCCGGTCCGGCTCGGGGTCCTGGCCCCGGTCTCGGGCCGGGCCCCGGTCTCGGCCCTGACCCTGGCCCTGGTCCCGGTCCCGGCTCCGGATCCCGGCTCCCGGTCTCCGGTCTCCGCCGGGGCTTCCGTTCCGGTCGGGAGCCCGCGATCCGTGGCTCATTTGGTCCTTATGTAATGACAAAACGACTGGCGTATGCTCCCCGGAGGTGTGGCCGCGGACGCCCATGTCCGACAATGGGGCGTTTGTGGCCGGTCGCAGAGCCGGCCCTCTCACCTACGACAGAGCACGGCAAGAAGGGCACGGCCTCGTGGCACGGTTTCGGACCTGGGTAGGCATCGCGGTGGCAGGAGCGCTGTCGCTGTCGCTCGCCGGTTGCAGCAGCACCGGCGGCAAGCGCGCCGAGGACGCCCGCAAGGCCGCGGCGGCCCAGGGCAGGGCGGCGGTGAACACACCGCGCTGGACCTTCGCGATGATCACCCACTCCGGTGATGGCGACACGTTCTGGGACATCGTCCAGAGCGGCGCCGAGCAGGCCGCCGTCAAGGACAACATCAACTTCCTCTACTCGCACGACGACGAGGCGCAGCAGCAGGCGCAGCTCGTGGACGCGGCGGTCGACAAGAAGGTCGACGGGATCATCGTCACGCTCGCCAAGCCCGACGCGATGAAGGCGGCCGTCGCCCGCGCCCGCAAGGCGGGCATCCCGGTGATCACCGTGAACTCCGGCTCGGCCGAGTCCAAGGAGTTCGGCGCGCTCACCCACATCGGCCAGGACGAGACGATCGCCGGCGAGGCGGTCGGCGAGCAGTTGAACCAGCGCAAGCGGAAGAAGGCGGTCTGCGTCCTGCACGAGCAGGGCAACGTCGGCCACGAGCAGCGCTGCGACGGCGTGGAGAAGACCTTCGACGGCACCGTCCAGCGGCTGTACGTCAACGGCACCAGCATGCCGGACGTCCAGTCCGCCATCGAGGCCAAGCTCCAGACGGACAAGTCGATCGACGCCGTCGTCACGCTCGGCGCCCCCTACGCCGACACCGCCGTGAAGGCCAAGCAGGGAGCCGGCAGCGACGCCGAGATCGACACCTTCGACCTGAACGCCAAGGTGGCCGCAGGGCTGAAGGACGGCACCCTCGGCTTCGCCGTCGACCAGCAGCCCTACCTCCAGGGTTACCAGGCGGTCGACCTGCTGTGGCTGTACAAGTACAACGCCGACGTCCTCGGCGGCGGCCGGCCGGTGCTCACCGGCCCGCAGATCATCACCAAGGACCAGGCCGACGCGCTGGCGGACTTCACCAGGCGGGGGACGCGATGAGCGCCACCATCGATGTGAAGCCCTCCGGCGAGAGGCCCTCCGGCCAGAGGGACGAAAGGGTTCTGCGGACCTCGCCGCTGCGCAGGCTGCTGGGCCGTCCCGAGCTCGGCTCGGTCGTCGGCGCCCTCGCGGTCTTCGTGTTCTTCGCCCTGGTCGCCGACAGCTTCCTGCGCGCCTCCAGCCTCAGCACGGTGCTGTACGCCGCCTCCACCATCGGCATCATGGCCGTGCCCGTGGCGCTGCTGATGATCGGCGGGGAGTTCGACCTGTCCGCCGGCGTCATGGTCACCACGTCGGCGCTGGTGTCGTCGATGTTCAGCTACCAGATGACCGCCAACGTCTGGGTCGGCGTCGGGGTGTCCCTGCTGGTCACCCTGGCGATCGGCGCCTTCAACGGCTTCATGCTGACCCGGACGAAACTGCCCAGCTTCATCATCACGCTCGGCACCTTCCTGATGCTGACCGGCATGAACCTCGGCTTCACCAAGCTGATCGACGGGACCGTCTCCACCAAGACCATCGCCGACATGGAGGGCTTCCCCTCCGCCCGCGAGGTCTTCGCCTCGACGCTCGGCGTCGGCGGCGTCGACATCAAGATCACCATCGTGTGGTGGCTCGCGCTGGTCGCCGTGGCGAGCTGGATCCTGCTGCGCACCCGCGCGGGCAACTGGATCTTCGCGGTCGGCGGCAACAAGGACGCGGCCCGCGCCGTCGGCGTCCCCGTGAACAAGACCAAGATCGGTCTCTACATGGGCGTGGCCTTCGGCGCCTGGGTCGCTGGCCAGCACCTGCTCTTCTCGTACGACGTCGTGCAGTCCGGCGAGGGCGTCGGGAACGAGCTGACCTACATCATCGCCGCCGTCATCGGCGGCTGTCTGATCACCGGCGGCTACGGCAGCGCCATCGGTTCGGCGGTCGGCGCGCTGCTGTTCGGCATGACCAGCAAGGGCATCGTCTTCGCCGAGTGGAACCCGGACTGGTTCAAGTTCTTCCTCGGAGCCATGCTGCTCCTGGCGACCCTGCTCAACGCCTGGGTCCGCAAGCGCGCGGAGGCCACCAAGTGACGCAGACCGCACCGCGTACGGCGCTCGTCGAGCTGTCCGGCGTCGGCAAGCACTACGGGAACGTCCGCGCCCTCGAAGGGGTCTCGCTGGAGGTCCACGCGGGCGAGATCACCTGTGTGCTGGGCGACAACGGCGCCGGGAAGTCCACGCTCATCAAGATCATCGCCGGGCTGCACCAGCACGACGCCGGGGCGCTGGCGGTCGAGGGGGAGGAGACCCGCCTGTCCTCCCCGCGCGAGGCCCTGGACCGCGGCATCGCCACCGTCTACCAGGACCTGGCCGTCGTCCCGCTCATGCCGGTGTGGCGGAACTTCTTCCTCGGCTCCGAGCCGCGCAAGGGCACCGGTCCCTTCAAGCGCCTGGACGTGGAGTTCATGCGCGAGACCACCCGCGCCGAGCTGCTGCGCATGGGCATCGACCTGCGCGACGTGGACCAGCCCATCGGCACCCTGTCCGGCGGCGAGCGCCAGTGCGTGGCGATCGCCCGCGCGGTGTACTTCGGCGCCAAGGTGCTGGTCCTGGACGAGCCCACGGCGGCGCTCGGCGTGAAGCAGTCCGGCGTCGTGCTGAAGTACGTGGCGGCGGCCCGGGACCGTGGCCTGGGCGTGGTGCTCATCACCCACAACCCGCACCACGCGTATCTGGTCGGCGACCGGTTCGTGCTCCTGAAGCGGGGCGCGATGGTGGGCAACCACACACGGGACGAGATCACGCTCGACGAGCTGACCCGCCAGATGGCGGGCGGCAACGAGCTGGACGACCTCCGGCACGAGCTCCAGCGCCCGTAGGCGCGTCCGCGAAGTCACGGCACTCGCCCGCGACTTCGCGGACACCCGCCGGGGGAGAACGGAACCTCGCGGTCCGGCACGCCGCCCCGCGCGGACGCCACCGAGCGCACCGCCCCGCCGCTCCCCGTACGACACGCAGCGTGAGCGTACGGCAGAATCGGGCCCGATGAGCACCTACCGCGACCTCACCGCCCCCATCGGTTCCCGCCGGGCCACCGTGCTGCGCACGGTGGGCACCCGGGAGCGCCGCTCGCATCTGACGGCGCCCCGCGTGCCCACCGTCGGCATCGACATCGGCGGCACCAAGGTGATGGCGGGCGTCGTCGACGCCGACGGCAACATCCTGGAGAAGCTGCGCACCGAGACCCCGGACAAGTCCAAGAGTCCCAAGGTCGTCGAGGACACCATCGTCGAGCTGGTCCTGGACCTGTCCGACCGGCACGACGTGCACGCGGTCGGCATCGGCGCGGCCGGCTGGGTCGACGCCGACCGCAACCGCGTGCTGTTCGCGCCCCACCTGTCCTGGCGCAACGAGCCCCTCCGGGACCGCCTGTCCGGCCGCCTCTCGGTGCCGGTCCTGGTCGACAACGACGCCAACACCGCCGCCTGGGCGGAGTGGCGCTTCGGCGCCGGCCGCGGCGAGGACCACCTCGTCATGATCACGCTGGGTACCGGAATCGGCGGCGCCATCCTGGAGGACGGGCAGGTCAAGCGGGGCAAGTACGGCGTCGCCGGCGAGTTCGGCCATATGCAGGTCGTCCCCGGCGGCCACCGCTGCCCGTGCGGCAACCGCGGCTGCTGGGAGCAGTACAGCTCCGGCAACGCCCTGGTCCGCGAGGCCCGCGAGCTGGCCGCCGCCGACTCGCCGGTGGCGTACGGGATCATCGAGCACGTCAAGGGCCAGATCTCCGACATCACCGGCCCGATGATCACCGAGCTGGCGCGCGAGGGCGACGCCATGTGCATCGAGCTGCTCCAGGACATCGGGCAGTGGCTCGGCGTCGGCATCGCCAACCTCGCCGCCGCCCTCGACCCGTCCTGCTTCGTGATCGGCGGCGGGGTCAGCGCGGCCGACGACCTGCTGATCGGACCCGCGCGCGACGCCTTCAAGCGCCAGCTCACCGGCCGCGGCTACCGTCCCGAGGCCCGTATCGTCCGCGCCCAGCTCGGCCCCGAGGCCGGCATGGTCGGCGCCGCAGACCTGGCCCGCCTGGTCGCCCGCCGCTTCCGCCGGGCCAAGCGGCGCCGCGTGGAGCGGCACGAGCGCTACGAGAAGTACGTGGAGGCCCGCCGCTCGGCCCGGGAGGCGTCGTGACCGGTGACCTACCGCACCAGGCCCGCTCACCCAAGGCTTCCGGCAGGCCCGCCGAGGGGCGCCGCCGGGTGATCCGCCGCCGGGCCCTGACGCTGCTCATCATCGTGCTGCTCATCGGCATCCCGGCCGGATATCTGGTGATCTCCGCCAACCAGAGCCGCGACAGCGGCCGGGACAAGGAGGAGAAGTACTCGGCGACCGGCCTGACCACGGGCTGGCCGTCGAAGCTGCAGCGCCGCCTGTACCAGGTGCCGGTGCCGCACCCCGCCGCCGAGGTCGCGTACTACGAGACGAACAACTGGAAGACCAGCCGTCTGTACGTCCAGTTCGAGACCACCGGCGCCGGACTGGACGCCTTCCTCGCGGGCGTGGGCGTCCACCGGGACGACCTGGAGCCGGACGGCATCACCATCAGCGCCCGCGACCAGCGGATCACCGGCTGGGACTTCACCGGGCCCGGCCCCTGGCAGGGACTCGTCCACGAGCAGGAGAACCCCGCCCCCACCCACGACATAGTCGTCAACACGGCCGACCCGGACCGCCCGATGGTGTACGTCGTCTCCCGCACCGTTCCCTGATCCGGAGCCCGGAGCCCGGGCCCGGAGCCCGGGCCCGGGGCCCGGAACCGGCGACCCCGGGGCCCGGGCCGTCACCAAACCGGTGGCGCGCCGGCGCCCCGGCCGCGGGACGTCCGGCCGGGCGCCGACCACCTCCGGAGCCGATTGTCAGACCCCGCCCGTACAGTCGAAGACATCCGATCGGACACACGGGCGGGAGGTGACAGGACGTATGAGCGACAGGGCCGCGCCGGCGGCGCCCGCCGAGGCGGCGGGGGAGTCCGTCCCGGACGTCCCCCTCCGGCTCGCCGCCGTCTTCCTGCCCGCGTCCCTCCCGCGCGAGGGCCGGATCGCCTTCTGGGACCCCGAGGGCGGCGAGCTGCCCGCCCGGGACACGGAGCTCACCGTCGTACGGCGGCACGGCACCGGGGTACGGCGCGGGACCACCCCCGCGCTGGCGCTCCCGCTCGCCGAAGCGCTGCCCCTGCTGGTCCGCGCCCGCCACACCCCGGCCG
>NZ_WYCT01000539.1 GCF_011008945.1 Streptomyces harenosi | reverse complement strand
AGGGCGGGGCGGCCGGTGGTCAGGGCGGCATCGAGGAGGGCGAGGGCGTCGGGGGTGGTCAGGGGGTGCAGGCCGGAGCGGGTGATGCGCTGGCGGTCACCGGTGTCCAGGTGCCCGGTCATGCCGCTGGCCTCCTCCCACAGTCCCCAGGCCAGCGAGAGCGCGGGCAGGCCCGCGACATGGCGCTGGTGGGCCAGGGCGTCCAGCGCGGCGTTGGCGGCGGCGTAGTTGCCCTGCCCGGGCGAGCCCAGGATCCCGGCGGCGGAGGAGAACAGCACGAACGCCGACAGGTCCAGGTGCGCGGTCAGCTCGTGCAGGTGCAGGGCACCGTCCACCTTCGCCCCCAGCACCGTGTCGACCCTGTCCCGGTCCAGGCCGGTCACGGTCGCGTCGTCCAGGACACCGGCCGTGTGCACCACCGCCGTCAGCGGATGCTCCCCCGGCACCTGCTCCAGCAGGGCGGCGACCTGGGCCCGGTCGGCGACATCGCACGCCACCACCGACACCGACACCCCCCACTCGCCCAGCCGGGCACACAACTGCGCAGCACCGGGAGCGGCCATCCCCCGCCGGCTCACCAGCAGCAGATGCCCCACCCCGTACTCGGCCGCCAGATGACACGCCACCGCCGCACCCAGAGTCCCGGTACCACCCGTCACCAACACCGTCCCCTCCGGAGCGAAGGGGACGGCATCCGGTGACTTCGGTGGGGCCGGTACCCGCTTCAGCCGTGGTGCGCGGACTGTTCCGCCGCGTAGGGCGAGCTGGCTTTCACCGCGGGCCACAGCGGACGCCACGGCGGCATCGTCGATACCTGCGCCGGTGCCGACGTCCAAGCCGGCACCCACGCCGGACCCGAAGCCGGAACCGGACCGGGAGCCGGAACCGGAGCCCTGACCGGACGCGGGGCAGTGACTGGACTCGAGGCCGGTGTCGGACGCGGGGCCGTGACCGGACGCGGGCTCGGGGCCGTGACCGGACGCGGGGCCGGGCTGGGAGTCGGGGTCGGGGCCGGGCTCGGTGTTGGTGTCGGTGTGGGGGTCGAGGTCGAGCAGGACGAACCGGTCGGGGTGCTCGGACTGGGCCGAGCGGACCAGCCCCCACACAGCGGCTCCCGCCATGTCCCGCACCGGCTCATCCACCTCCACGGCGACCGCACCGCGCGTCACCACCACCAGCCGCGCGTCCTGCGCCCGCTCCTCGGCCAGCCAGTCCTGCACCACACCCAACGCCGCGCCGGTGGCCTCGGCCACCCCGCCGCCCGGGCACTCCCACACCACCAGCTCCCCGCCTCCGGACGCCCCGGTCGGCGTTTCCTCCACCGGCACCCAGCCCAGCTCGAACAACGCGCCACGCCGCACTCCCGCCCCCAGCCCTTCCAACGGGACCGGGCGCAGCAGGAGGGAGTCGAGGGTGAGGACGGGTGTTCCGGTCTCGTCGGTGGCGTCCAGGCGCACGGTGGTGGCGGTGGCGTCGGTGGGCGTCATGCGCAGGCGCAGGACGGTGGCGCCCCGGGCATGGAGCGAGACACCGTTCCAGGTGTGGGGCACGAGCCCGGCCTCCTGGTCCTCGGGCAGCAGGAGGGTGACCGTCTGCACGGCCGCGTCCAGGAGCGCCGGATGCACCCCGAAACCCGCGACGTCGGCCAGCCCCTCATCCGGCAGACGCACCTCGGCCACCACCTCGTCCCCGACCCGCCAGGCCGCGCACAAGCCCTGGAACACCGGGCCGTAGACGAAACCCCCACCCGCCAAACGGCCGTAGAGGTCGTCGAGGTCGACGGGTTGAGCGCCGGGTGGCGGCCACTCCCCGGCCACCGCTGCTTCCGCGTCCGGCCCGTCGTCGGCCGACGGACCCAGCACACCCTCGGCATGCCGCGTCCACTCCCCGTCCGTCTCCTCGGCCTCGGCCGGCCGCCCGTAGACATTCACGGCACGGCGACCCGCCTCATCCGGCGCCGAGACCGACACCTGCACCACCACATGCCCCACCTCCGGAACCACCAGCGGAGCGTGCAACGTGAGCTCGTCGACACGAGGACACCCGGCACGCAGGCCAGCCTGAAAAGCCAGCTCCAGCAAAGCGGTGCCGGGGACGAGGACGACGCCGCCGACACTGTAATCGGCAAGCCAGGGATGAGAACTCAAGGACAGACGTCCGGTGAGGACGATCCCGTCGCCGTCGGCGAGTTCCATCACCGCGCCCAGCAGCGGATGGTCCGGCCGCTGAAGTCCGGCCGCCGATACATCACCCGCACGGGCGGACGTCTGCACCCAGTAGCGCCGGTGTTGGAAGGGGTAGGTGGGCAGGTCGACGTGGCGGGGTGTGGGGTGGATCCGGGTGTAGTGGTGGTGCCAGATGTTGGGGCCGGTGGGTTCGGTTGTGTGGAGGTGGGCGAGTGCGGTGAGGAGGTGGTGGGTGGGGTTGTGGTG
>NZ_WYCT01000538.1 GCF_011008945.1 Streptomyces harenosi | reverse complement strand
GCCCCCGGCCGCGCCCTCCCCGGCCGCGGCGGACGGCTCCGCCCCCGGGTCTTGCGTCCCCACCAGTGTCACCGGTGTCTATCCCGAAGGCAGGGCCACGTGCTGACCGTCGACTTCTCCCGGTTCCCGCTCGCCCCGGGCGACCGCGTCCTGGACCTCGGCTGCGGGGCCGGCCGGCACGCGTTCGAGTGCTACCGCAGAGGCGCCCGGGTCGTCGCGCTGGACCGCAACGGCGAGGAGATCCGCGAGGTCGCCAAGTGGTTCGCGGCCATGAAGGAGGCCGGCGAGGCACCCGAGGGCGCCACCGCCACGGCCATGGAGGGCGACGCGCTCGCGCTGCCCTTCCCCGACGAGTCCTTCGACGTCGTCATCATCTCCGAGGTGATGGAGCACATCCCCGACGACAAGGGCGTGCTCGCGGAGATGGTCCGCGTCCTCAAGCCGGGCGGGCGCATAGCGGTCACCGTCCCGCGCTACGGCCCCGAGAAGGTCTGCTGGGCGCTGTCCGACGCCTACCACGAGGTCGAGGGCGGCCACATCCGCATCTACAAGGCCGACGAGCTGCTCGCCCGGATGCGCGAGGCCGGCCTCAGGCCCTACGGCACCCACCACGCCCACGGCCTGCACTCGCCGTACTGGTGGCTCAAGTGCGCCTTCGGCGTCGACAACGACAAGGCGCTGCCGGTGCGGGCGTACCACAAGCTGCTGGTCTGGGACATCATGAAGAAGCCGCTGGCGACCAGGGCCGCCGAGCGGGCACTGAACCCGCTGATCGGCAAGAGCTTCGTGGCCTACGCGACCAAGCCCCACCTGCCCCGGGTGGACGCCGCGTGACGACCCCCCGGACGGAACACCTGGTCCTGCCCGGGGTCCTCACCGCCGAGCAGGCCGCCGCCACCGTGCGGGGCGTCCTCGCCGCCCAGCGCGAGGACGGCGCGATCCCGTGGTTCCGCGGCCACCACCTCGACCCCTGGGACCACGTCGAGGCGGCCATGGCGCTGGACGCGGCCGGCGAACCCGAGGCCGCCGAGCGGGCGTACGCGTGGCTGGCCCGCCACCAGAACGAGGACGGCTCCTGGTACGCCGCCTACGCCGACGGCGCCCACGACCGGGTCACCGACCGGGGCCGGGAGACCAACTTCGTCGCCTACGTCGCCGTGGGGGTCTGGCACCACTACCTCTCCACCGGCGACGACACCTTCCTGGACCGCATGTGGCCGGTGGTGTACGCGGCCGTCGAGTGGGTGCTGCGGCTCCAGCGGCCGGGCGGGCAGATCGGCTGGCGGCGCGACGACGACGGCACGCCCGCGGCGGACGCCCTGCTGACCGGCTGCTCCTCCGTCCACCACGCGCTGCGCTGCGCGCTCGCCATCGCCGAGCAGCGCGAGGAACCCCAGCCCGACTGGGAGCTGGCCGCCGGCGCGCTGCGCCACGCGATCCGCCGCCACCCGGAGCGGTTCCTGGACAAGGACCGCTACTCGATGGACTGGTACTACCCCGTGCTCGGCGGCGCGCTGACCGGGGCCGAGGCCAAGGCGCGCATCGAGGAGGGCTGGGACCGCTTCGTCGTCCCCGGCCTCGGCGTGCGCTGCGTGGTGCCGAACCCGTGGGTCACCGGCGGGGAGTCGGCCGAACTCGCCCTCGCGCTGTGGGCGATGGGCGAGTCCGACCGCGCCCTGGAGATCCTCCAGTCCATCCAGCACCTGCGGGACGCGGACAGCGGCCTGTACTGGACCGGCTACGTCTTCGAGGACGACGCGATCTGGCCCAGGGAGCTGACCACCTGGACGGCCGGCTCCCTCCTCCTCGCGGTCGCAGCCCTCGGCGGACACGAGGCCACCTGCGCCGTCTTCGGCGGCGACCGCCTGCCGAGCGGACTGGACCCGGACTGCTGCGACTGACCGTCAGCGCCGGTGGACCCGGCCGGCCAGGGCGTGGCCGGCCAGCAGGTACACCACCGCCGCGAGACCGTAGCCGCAGACCACACGGGCCCAGGCCGCGTCGAAGGTGAACAGGTCGTGGGACCAGCCGGCCAGGAACCGGGCGGCGTCGTGGACGAACCGGACGAGGTCGTTCCCGCGGTTGGCGTCCAGCAGGTACATCAGGATCCACAGACCCAGGATGAGCGCCATGACGTCGGCGACCGCCGCGATGGCCCGGCCGGCGCCGCTCGCACCGTTGCGATATCGAGGGGACATACCTCCCGGATTGCCCGCGCCCCACCGGTGAAACCCGGGGCCGGGAAACGACCCCGGGCCCCGGCCCGGCCGCCGTTCGCCCCCCGTTCGCCCGGAGTTGAGCCTTCCGGCGGCGCGCGTTCGACGGCGTCCCCGATGATCCTGCCCCCTGGAGAGGCAGGAGTGCCGGTGTCCGACGCCAGATCCGTCACCTTCGAGGAACCGCGGCTCACCACCCGCCGCCCCCGGGCACGCC
>NZ_WYCT01000537.1 GCF_011008945.1 Streptomyces harenosi | reverse complement strand
GTATAAGAGACAGCCCCCACCGCACTCACCCACCACCTCACCACCCTCCTCAACCCGAACGACCTCAAGACGCCCCCGGCACCGGCCGCCGCCGATTCGAAGGCCGGACAGTACGAGCCCATCGCGATCATCGGTGTGGGGTGCCGGTATCCGGGAGGCGTTGCCTCGGCCGAGGACCTCTGGCAACTCGTCGCATCCGGCGGTGACGCGGTGGGGGAGTTCCCGGCCGACCGTGGCTGGGACGTGGAGGCGCTCTACGACCCGGAGCCCGGGCAGCGGGGCACCTCGTACACCCGACATGGCGGATTCCTCTACAACGCCGGGGAGTTCGACGCGGGCTTCTTCGGGATCTCCCCACGTGAGGCGCTCGCGATGGACCCCCAGCAGCGGCTGTTGCTGGAGACGACGTGGGAGGCGTTCGAGCGGGCGGGTATCGATCCCGGTGCCGTACGGGGCAGCCAGACAGGCGTGTTCGCCGGTGTCATGCCTCAGGAGTACGCGTCCCGCTCCCGGCACCATGTCGCCGCCGATGTCGACGGGTACGTTCTCACCGGCACGTCCGGAAGCGTGGCGTCGGGCCGGGTCGCCTACACGTTCGGACTCGAAGGCCCCGCCGTGTCCGTGGACACCGCGTGCTCATCGTCGCTCGTCGCTCTGCATCTGGCCTGTCAGGCGCTGCGTTCGGGCGAGTGCACCATGGCGCTGGCGGGCGGCGCGACGGTGATGTCCACGCCCACCGCCTTCGTGGAGTTCTCCCGGCAGCGGGGGCTGGCGGCGGACGGCCGGTGCAAGGCGTTCTCCGCCTCGGCCGATGGAACCGGCTGGTCGGAGGGGGCCGGGATGCTGCTGGTGGAGCGGTTGTCGGATGCCGAGCGCAACGGGCACCGCATTCTGGCGGTGGTGCGGGGCAGCGCGGTCAACCAGGACGGCGCGTCCAACGGCCTGACCGCACCCAACGGCCCCTCCCAGCAGCGCGTGATCCGCCAGGCCCTGGCCAACGCGAATCTCGCCCCGGCCGACATCGACGCCGTCGAGGCCCACGGCACGGGGACCAAGCTGGGTGACCCCATCGAGGCGCAGGCCCTGCTCGCCAGCTACGGCCAGGAACGCGATGCGGACCAGCCCCTCTGGCTCGGCTCCCTGAAGTCGAACATCGGCCACGCGCAGGCGGCGGCGGGTGTGGGCGGGGTCATCAAGATGGTGATGGCGTTGCGCAATGAGTCGTTGCCGCGGACGTTGCATGTGGATGAGCCCTCACCGCAGGTGGACTGGTCGTCGGGGGCGGTGAGCCTGCTGACCGAGGCCCGCCCCTGGCCGCGGGACGGGGAGCGGCCGAGGCGGGCCGGGGTGTCGTCGTTCGGGGTGAGCGGGACCAACGCGCACGTGATCCTGGAGGAGGCGCCCGCGCCCGCGTCGGCCGAGGCGGAAGAAGCGGAACCGGGTGCAGTGCCGGTGGGCGGCGGGCAGGGTCCCGCGTTGGTGGATGTGCCGTTGGTGTGGGTGGTGTCGGGCAGGTCGCAGGCCGCGCTACGCGCCCAGGCCACCGCCCTGCACGCCCACACCCTCAACCACCCCGAACAAGACCCCGCCGACATCGGCTACAGCCTGGCCACCACCCGCGCCCTCTTCGAGCACCGCGCCACCCTGATCGCCCCCGACCGCGCCGGCATCCTCGACGCCCTCACCGCCCTCGCCGAAGGCCGCACCCACCCCAACCTCGTCCACACACCCCCCGCCGAACCCGGCACCACCCACAAGATCGCCTTCATCTGCTCCGGACAAGGCACCCAACGCCCCCACATGGCCGCCGGCCTCTACCACGCCTACCCCGCCTTCGCCGCCGCCCTCGACGAAACCTGCGCCCACTTCGACCCCCACCTCGACCACCCCCTGCGCGACCTCCTCCTCGACCCCGACACCACCACCGACCTCCTCACCCACACCCTCTACGCCCAACCCGCCCTCTTCACCCTCCAAAAAGCCCTCCACCACCTCCTCACCGAAACCTACGGCATCACCCCCCACTACCTCGCCGGACACTCCCTCGGCGAAATCACCGCCGCCCACCTCGCCGGCATCCTCACCCTCCCCGACGCCACCCGCCTCATCACCACCCGCGCCCACCTCATGCACACCATGCCCCCCGGCGCCATGACCACCCTCCACACCACCCCCGACCACATCCAACCCCTCCTCGACCAACACCCCGGCAAAGCCACCATCGCCGCCGTCAACAGCCCCCACTCCCTCGTCATCAGCGGCGACCCCGACACCATCCACCACATCACCACCACCTGCCACGACCAAGGCATCACCACCAAACCCCTCACCACCCACCACGCCTTCCACTCCCCCCACACCGAACCCCTCCTCGAACAACTCCACACCACCACCCAGACCCTCACCTACCTCTTATACACATCTCCGAGCCCACAAGA
>NZ_WYCT01000536.1 GCF_011008945.1 Streptomyces harenosi | reverse complement strand
GCGGGGTACGGGGCCGGCGGCTGCGGGTAGCCGTACGCCGGTGCCGGTGCCGGGTGCGGGAGGTAGGCGCCGTAGCGGAGCTGGTGGAAGTGGCGTACGTCCGCGGCGAGGTAGTAGGCGATCGCGATCACCAGTGTGCCGAGCAGCAGGCCCAGGCCGGTCCAGCCGCCGGCGGTGTGGATCTCGTCGCCGGGCTCGCTGCCCAGCAGGACGATGCTGAGGATGTCGACCGCCAGCACGGCCGCGAACAGGCCCCAGTCGAGCGCCTTGCGGGTCACGATGGCCAGCCGCAGCAGCATCGTCCAGGTGAGAAACCCGAGGCTGAGGATGGAGAGGGTCACGAACAGCACGCGCAGGAAGACCAGCCACCCCGTCGGGGGCGGCTGCTTCACCGGCTGCGTGTAGCCGTGGCCGTGCATGGCTGCTCCTGATGCCTGAGGTTGGGCGTGCGGACGCGGCCGGTGACGGCACCGGCCGGCCGTGCGAGGTCGCTCCGAGCGTATAGGCCGACACGGACAACCGGTCCCGGGTTGTACCGAACCGTTGTCGCGCTGGTCACGTCGCCCCCGGCGACGGCCGGCCGGCGGGACGCGCAGCCGCGGTTCCGAGGCGGCCGGCCGGGCGGACGGCCCGGCGGGCCGCACGGCCGCACGGCCCGCTGCCGCACGGCCGCACGGCCCGCTGCCGGGGGGCCGTACAGTCCGCCGCCGGGGGGCCGTACGGTCCGCCGCCGGGGGCCGCACAGTCCGCTGCCGAGGGCCGCACGGTCCGCTGCCGGGGGCGGCGGTCCTCGCCGCGGGTGGACTCCGGCACCCCGCGCGGGCGCCGCGGCGGCGCCGCGCGGGCGGCACCCCGGGGGGCGCCCCAGTGCCCCCGGGTGGTGCACCGGTGCCGGCCGGGTGTCACCACCGGGCCGTGCGGGCGTCGTACGGGCGGAGCTATGGGCCGCGCGGGCGTCGTCACGGGGCCGTTCCGGGGGTCGCGCGGGCGGCCGGCGGGTCGTCAGCCGGGGGTCACCGAGCCGTCGGTGAGGCCGTCGTACATGCCCCGCACGAGCTGCTCCCCGAGGCGGCCCGCCTGCTTGAGCGCCCGCTCGAACTCGTCCAGGGCGCGGAACCGGGCGCCGTAGCGCCGCTGTTCGGCCAGCGGCAGCCGGGGCAGGTGCAGGCGGCGCACGTCCAGGCGGGTGGCGGTGGACGCGTAGCTGCTGGCCTGGCGGTTGTTGGCGGTGCCGCGCAGGAAGCCGGCGAGGAACCAGGCGTCGAGGGCGGCGGGGTCGGGGCGCAGCAGGACGAGGTTGCGGCCCAGCGCGGCGCCGCTCGCCGCCTCGTCGATCACGCGCGCCACCGCGCCGCCGCCGAGCACCGGCAGGACGACGTCACCGGGCTGGGTCAGCACCGCCTCCTCGTCGCTTTCGGGCAACGTGCCGGAAGGAGCTGTTCCGGCGAGGACGTCGTGGTCGGTGAGGACCGGCACGCGCGCGTGGCCGCCGTTCCCGCCGGTGCGCAGCACCAGGGCGCCGCCGCGGGCGAGTTCGCCGACGGTGGTCAGCGGCCAGCGGGGCGCGGACCCGGCGGCCTCGGCCGGCGGCGGGGTCAGCTCGGCGGTCAGCCGCAGGGTCTCGCCGAGGCGCTCGCGCACACCGGCGAGCTGCTCGGCGCCGTCGGCCGCCGCCGGGGGCGGCAGACGGCGGGCGGGGGCCAGGTCCACGTCGTCGTCGAGCAGGTCGATCACGGGCAGGGAGCGGGCCAGGCCCGGCCGTTCGTCCAGGCGGCCGGACCGGTCGTAGGCCCGCCAGGCGCCGAGCACCGCCTCCCGCACGCCCGGCCAGTCCGGGCCGCCGCGGCCCTCGCCGGCGAACCGGCCGGCGTCGGCGAGCAGCACCTCCGGGTGCGCGACGGACCTGCCGGGCCGGCGCAGCACCCACAGGTGGAGGGGGATGTTGTACGGCGGTGCCGCACCGGCCGGCAGGGCGACGACGGCCCGCAGCGCGCCCCGGCGCAGCAGGTCGGCGCGGATACGGCGGCCGGAGCGGCGGGAGGCCGCGGCGGGGGGCATGAGCACGACCGCCGTGCCGCCGTCCGCGAGGCGCGCCAGCGCGTGCTGCACCCAGGCCAGCTCGGACTCGGTGCGGGCCGGGAAGCCGTACTCCCAGCGGGGGTCGTAGGCGAGTTCGTCGTGCCCCCAGTTGCGCTCGTTGAAGGGCGGGTGGCACAGGACGGCGTCGGCGCGCAGGTGCGGGTGGGCGTCGGCGCGCAGGGTGTCGCCGGCGGCGGCGTGGACGGCGGCGCGGGTGTGCAGGGCGACCCGGAGGGCGGTGAGCGCGGCGAGTTCGGGGGCGCCGTCCTGGGCGTACAGCTCCTGGGCGGCCCGGGCGGACTGTTCGGGGCCGGGGGCGGCCGCGCACAGCAGGGCACCGGCGCCGCAGGCGGGGTCGAGGACCGTGCGGGCGGGGCCGGCGAGCCGGGCCATCAGCTCGGCCAGGGGGG
>NZ_WYCT01000535.1 GCF_011008945.1 Streptomyces harenosi | reverse complement strand
GGTGGCGGGGGTGGTGACGGTCACGTCGGGCTCCTCGTCGGGTGGCGGGGCCGCCCCGGAACGACAGGACCCGGGAGAACGACAGGCGCCCCGGGCCTTGTCGGCCCGGGGCGCCTGGGAAGTCGCTTGTCAGTTGCTCAAGCAGCACGACCATGGCAGCCGGCGGGCCGGATGCCATAGGTAAAGACGTAGGTCTGGTGCGTGAGCATGGGCCCAGTATGCCCTGTGGTGCGGGCGAGGCCAACGCGGGTCGCATGGTGAGACATGGGTGACGGGAAGGTCTCGGGCGCCCCCACCGTTAGAATCGGTGATGAAGACCCCCGCCCAAACCGCCGGAAGGCACCCTGTGTCATCAGCGACTCCCGCTGCCAGCGCCAACCCCGACACCGTTCTGGTCGTCGACTTCGGCGCGCAGTACGCCCAGCTCATCGCCCGTCGCGTCCGCGAGGCGCGGGTCTACAGCGAGATCGTGCCGAGCACCATGCCGGTCGAGGAGATGCTCGCCAAGGACCCGGCGGCCATCATCCTCTCCGGTGGCCCCTCCTCGGTCTACGAGCCGGGCGCCCCCACCGTCGACCGCGCGCTGTTCGAGGCGGGTGTCCCCGTCTTCGGCATGTGCTACGGCTTCCAGCTGATGGCCCAGACGCTCGGCGGCACGGTCGACAACACCGGTGCCCGTGAGTACGGCCGCACCGACCTGCACGTGGCGAAGGCGTCCTCCACCCTCTTCGAGGGCACCCCCGAGGAGCAGGCCGTGTGGATGTCGCACGGCGACGCCTGCTCGGCCGCCCCCGAGGGCTTCGCCGTCACCGCCTCCACCGACGTCGTCCCGGTCGCCGCGTTCGAGAACGACGACAAGAAGCTGTACGGCGTCCAGTACCACCCCGAGGTGATGCACTCCACGCACGGGCAGCAGGTGCTGGAGC
This sequence comes from Streptomyces harenosi, assembly GCF_011008945.1. Classification (GTDB taxonomy): domain Bacteria; phylum Actinomycetota; class Actinomycetes; order Streptomycetales; family Streptomycetaceae; genus Streptomyces; species Streptomyces harenosi. The sequence goes on along the minus strand of NZ_WYCT01000535.1, from coordinate 1,568 downwards.
ACTTCCTGTACCGGGGTGCCGGCCTCCGGCCGAACTGGACCACCGGCAACGTGATCGAGGAGCAGGTCGCCGCGATCCGCGAGCAGGTCGGTGACAAGCGCGCCATCTGCGGCCTGTCCGGCGGCGTGGACTCCGCCGTCGCCGCCGCCCTGGTCCAGAAGGCCATCGGCTCCCAGCTGACCTGCGTCTACGTCGACCACGGCCTGATGCGCAAGGGCGAAACGGAGCAGGTCGAGAAGGACTTCGTCGCCGCGACCGGCGTCCAGCTCAAGGTCGTCGACGCCAGCGAGCGGTTCCTGAACGCGCTCAAGGGGGTCACCGACCCCGAGGAGAAGCGGAAGATCATCGGCCGGGAGTTCATCCGGGTCTTCGAGCAGGCCCAGGCCGAGATCATCGCGGACGAGGGCCCGGCGGTCGAGTTCCTGGTCCAGGGCACGCTCTACCCCGACGTGGTGGAGTCCGGCGGCGGCACCGGCACCGCCAACATCAAGTCCCACCACAACGTGGGCGGGCTCCCCGAGGACCTCGAGTTCAAGCTGATCGAGCCGCTGCGCAAGCTGTTCAAGGACGAGGTCCGGATGGTCGGCAAGGAGCTCGGCCTGCCGGAGGAGATCGTCCAGCGCCAGCCGTTCCCCGGCCCCGGCCTGGGCATCCGGATCGTCGGCGAGGTGACGAAGGAGCGGCTCGACCTGCTCCGCGAGGCCGACGCCATCGCCCGTGAGGAGCTGACGGCGGCCGGTCTCGACCGTGACATCTGGCAGTGCCCGGTCGTCCTGCTCGCGGACGTGCGCTCCGTCGGCGTCCAGGGCGACGGCCGGACCTACGGCCACCCGATCGTGCTGCGCCCGGTGTCCTCCGAGGACGCCATGACCGCCGACTGGTCGCGGCTGCCGTACGACGTCCTCGCCCGGATCTCCACCCGGATCACCAACGAGGTCAAGGACGTCAACCGGGTCGTCCTCGACGTGACGTCGAAGCCGCCGGGCACGATCGAGTGGGAGTAGTGCCTAGGTGCGCTTGACGGTGCGCAGGGGCTGACCGGGCTTCCAGACCTGGACGACGAGGTAGGTGTCGTCCTCCACGTAGGTCCTCGTGACCTCCGTCAGCTCGGTGCGGAAGAGGTGGAACGGCTGCGGCGGTTCCACCTCTTTCACGTATGCGGCCTTCGTCCCCGGGTCGTCGACCTCGATGGCCCGTCCGCTGATCCTGACGTCTCCGCCGCCCAGGTCGGTGCCGCTGCCGGGATTCGCCTGGAGCGCGAAACGGGGATCGCGGCGCAGGTCGAGGGCCTTCAGCGAGTTCGGCATCATGCCGAGCCACAGCTCGCCGTGGAGGAACCGCACCTCCAGCCCGGTGGTGCGCGGTGAGCCGTCCTTGCGAAGGGTCGCGAGGACGTGGTGGGTGTAGGCACCGAAGCGCGCCTCCACGGTGGCGGCGAGGGCGGGCTCGGCGGCGGCGAAGGTTTTCCAGGTGTCGGCCATACGGTGAGTGTGGCGCGCCAACCGGACATCCACTGTCTGGTTTTCGGTGGGTGTGTCGCCCGGGGGGTCGGTGGGGCCGCGCCGCGG
>NZ_WYCT01000534.1 GCF_011008945.1 Streptomyces harenosi | reverse complement strand
CCTCCCGCCCGGCCCCGCGCCGGTGCCGTCCGGGCCCCTCGTCCGTCCGCGCCCGTGCGCCGCCGCCCCGCCCGCGGCGCCGCCCGGGAGGTCCCCGCACGGCCCGCGTCCGGTCCGGCTGCGCGAGCCCCTGCGCCGCCTCCCGCACCGCCCGGCTGCCGCGCCGCCCGGCCCGCCGCCCGGGGACACCGGTGCGTCCGGCGGCCGGCCGGACCCGCCGGCGCTGCCCGGACCAGTACCGGACGAGAGCCGCCGGCAGCGGGCCCGAGCGGGCCCTCCCGATGCGGATGTCCGCTGGTGCACGAAGTCCTGACCCGACGCCAACCGGCCACGCAGGGACGGGAGTCGGCCGACGTGCGGCCCATATCCCTAGTTTCCCTATCGATTTACTAGGGAAATATTGACGCCGGTCCGCGGGGCGAGTGAGCATGGCGCCCCCCGACCGGTTCTCCACGGCTCGCGAAGGAAGACCGCCATGACCACCGCACCGCAGGACGACCAGGTGACCGCGCAGGACTGGCCGCACATCGCCCGGGAGATGGCGGACGACCTGGCCACCGACGCCGTCGAACGCGAACAGGCCGGCAAGCCGCCCGTGGACGAGGTGACGCGGCTGCGCGAGGCCGGGCTGCTGACCCTGCTGGTGCCGGTTGAGCACGGCGGGGCGGGCGCCGGCTGGCGCACCGCCTACACCGTCGTCCGCACCATCGCGGCCGCGGACGGCGCCGTCGCCCACCTGCTCGGCAGCCACTACTTCCTGTCCTGCGCCGCCCGGTTCTTCGCCCGCCCGGCCGTCGCCGCACGCGTGGAACGGGAGTCGGCGGCGGGCGGGTGGTGCTGGGGAGGCGGCCTCGCATCCGACGAGCCGCCGCTGGTGCTCACCCCCGTCCGGGACGGCTACGCGCTGCAGGGGCGCCGCGGGCAGGTCGCCGCCGCCAGGGTCGCCGACCGGCTGGTCGTCCGCGCGGCACGGCCCGGCACCGGGGAACCCCTGGCCGTCCTCGTCGACCCGGCCCGCCCCGGGGTCGTGCCCGGCAACGACGGGGACACCTTCGGCCAGCGGCTGGCGGCCCGCGACAGCGTGGAGTTCGACTCCGTGACGGTCGCGGCCGACGACGTGCTCGGCTCGCTCTCCCCGGACGAGGGCGTCCTGTCCCCCTTCGCCTGCCTGGCCGCACCCGCCGCGCGGCTGTTCTCCGTGCAGTTCTGTCTCGGGGTCGCCGAGGGGCTGCTCGCCGAGGCCCGCGAGTACCGCCGGGCCGCGCACACGCCCTGGCGGCCGCTGCCCCGGCAGCCGTGGCCGGGCGGTTCGTCCCCCGACCCGTACGTGCTGAGCGCCTGCGGGGAGCTCGTCGTCGCCGTCCGCTCCGCCGCCGCTCTCGCCGACCAGGCGGTCGAGGCGCTGGTGCGCTCCCTGGCGCGCGGGGAGGACCTCGACGACGAGGAGTGCGCGGAGACGGCCGTGCTGGCCGGCGCGGCCGAGGCGGCGGCCTTCCGCGCCGTGGAGGAGGTCACCACGCGTGCCCTGGACGCCGTCGGCCCGGGCGCCGCCGCCGCACGGCACGGGTTCGACCGCTTCTGGCGCGACGCCCGCACCCACACGCTGCGCGCGCCCGGCGCCCACCGGCTGCGCGAACTCGGGGAGCACTTCCTCGACGGCGCCCACCCTCCGTTCGCCCTGCCCCTCTGACCGCGCGCGCCCTTCTCCGGCACGGTGGGCGGCCGGTGCCGCGCGGACCCGGCCATGGCGGATAATCACGGCATGCGAATCTCGGCCAAGGCGGATTACGCGGTGCGCGCCGCGCTGGAGCTGGCGGCGGCGGGGGACGACATCTCGCTCAAGGCCGAGACGATCGCCTCGGCGCAGGGCATCCCGCACAAGTTCCTGGAGGGCATCCTCGGCGATCTGCGCCGGGGCGGGCTGGTGGTGAGCCGCCGCGGCGGCAACGGCGGCTACCGGCTGGCCCGCCCGGCGGACACGATCGCGATCGCGGACGTGATCCGCGCGGCCGACGGGCCGCTGGTCTCGGTGCGGGGCGTGCGCCCGCCGGAACTGTCCTACACCGGACCGGCCCAGTCCCTGCTGCCCCTGTGGATCGCGGTACGCGCCAACGTGCGCAAGATCCTGGACGAGGTCACCCTCGCGGACGTGGCCGCCGCCGCACTGCCCGAGGAGGTCGTGGACCTGGCCGAGGACCGCGAGGCGTGGACCAACCCCTGACCGCCGCCCGGGCCGCTCCCGGCGCGCGCGGCCCGCGCCGTCGCGCCCGTCCGGCCGTCCCGCTCTCTTGACGCGGTCCGCGGGCGGGACGACACTGCGAGCAGAATCCCTAGCGAATCGGTGGGAAACATGGGACGCCCGGAGCCGGCCGACGAGCGTGCGGCGCGCACGCGCCGTCCGTCTCCCCTTCTGACCTCCCGCCGCCACATCGACCTGCTGCGTGTCTGCAGCGCCGCGAGCCCCCTGCGCTGACCCCGGCGACCGCCCCCGAGCGGGTC
>NZ_WYCT01000533.1 GCF_011008945.1 Streptomyces harenosi | reverse complement strand
GGTGTCCTGGGGCCGGGGGGCGCGGGTGTGACCGTGGTCCGCGGCGGCCGGTAGCGGGTGGCCCGCGGAGCCCGCCCGGCCGCTTTTCCTGACCGGAACGCGGACGGGCGGGCGCCTTAACCGGCGTCCTCGGACGCGGTGGCTCACGCGGAGACGGCACACGCACTGGCCGGCACAAGCCGCCGCAGATGCGCCTCAGCTGCCGCGCGTGAAGGTGACAAGGTCACAGCTGTCGGGGTCGCCGGCGAATGCGTAAAGGCGTGGATGGTCCCGGCTGCCGCTGACCATGAGGCCGTCTTCGTAGTACCCGCCGCGGACATCGCTGTCCCAGTAGCCGCTGATCTTGTGAAAGCTGAAGGAGACAGGCCAGCCCGAGTCGTCGGCGGCAGTCAGTTCCCAGGTCCCGCTTCCGGTTCTGCTCTGCGGGTCGCTGACGGCACCATCCAGGTCTGTGGGCCACCCGACCGTCGTGAACGTCCCGTCGCTGCGGAGGACCAGGCCTGCGGCAGAGCTGCGATAGGCGCCGACCATATCCCGCGTGCTGAGTCCTTCTGGCCGCCCGCCCGCCCCCGGACATGAGGAGTACGGGTCGCCGAAGCAACCGGTCGCACCCGCGGACGCCACCAGGATCAGTGCACATGCCAGGCCGGACAGCCGTCGGTTCACATCCCACCCCAGCGCGCTTCGGCGCCTTCTGCTGCCGCCCCGGCGCCGGCCTGGCGCCTCCTTGCCGGGGTGGTGGAACTGCGCAACCATGCCCTCGGCCGGTATCCGGGCCCGCTCGGCTTCCTCGCGCATCTGCGGCCGGCGCACCCCAGCCGCCGTATCAGCCTGCCGGACGCGAGGCTCGCCGCGGCGCGGTCATGGTCCAGCGGCCACCCCAGCCGCGCGGGGTCGTCACGTTCACGCAGAAGGCCCGGCAGTTCCGTCCCACTCATCGGCATCCGTCCATCCTGCCGTCCGGCGGCGGGGAACAGAAAAGGCGGCGCAAAGGAGCGACAGGCCGAAGAGACGGGGGCTAGGGCCTGTCGCGAAAGTGGATCTTGACCGTAGATGATCAAGCTTTGTGGGACGTGGGGACCTGACGAACAGCCAGTGGGCCCGGCTGGAGCCGTTGCTGCCGAAAGGCATCAAGCCGGGCCGTCCGCCGGTGTGGACGCGGTGACAGCTGATAGACGGCATACGGTGGCGGACCCGGACCGGCGCTCCCTGGCGCGATGTGCCGGAACGCTACGGTCCCTGGGACCGGGCCTATGACCTGTTCCGGCGCCGGCAGCGCGATGGCACCTGGGCCAGGATCGTCACCCAGCTGCAGGCCGAGGCCGACGCGAAGAAACTGATCACCTGGGACGTGAACGTCGACTCCGCCGTCTGCAGGGCCCACCAGCACGCCGCCGGGGCATCGAAAAAGGGGACCTGCAGAAGGAGCCGCCCGGCGGCATCGCCGTCGAGCCAGCCGACCACGGGCTCGGACGCTCCCGGGGCGGGCTGACCACCAAGATCCACCTCGCCGTCGAGCAGGGGCAAAAAGCCGCTGTCGGTGGTGATCACGGCCGGACAACGCGGGGATTCCCCGCAGTTCGAGCCGGTCCTGGAGGCAATCCGGGTACCCCGGCTCGCCCTGGGACGGCCCCGCAAGCGCCCGGACCGGGTGTGGGCCGACAAGGCGTACGAATCCCGCAAGAACCGCGCCTCCCTGCGCCGACGCGGGATCAAGGCAACGATTCCCGTCCCGGCGGACCGGGTGCGCAACCGCAAGAACCTCGGCTCTCACAGCGGTCGGCCGCCGAAGTCCGACAAGACCGACTACCGCGAACGCCACGCGGTCGAATACGGGATCGATCGCCTCAAGCGCCACCATGCGGTGGCCACCCGCTATGACAAGCTGGCCGTCCGCTACGAGGCCACCGTGCTGGTCGCGGTCCTGAACGAATGGCTGTGGCCAGCAGTGGAATCGTCCTCATCGATCACCTTGTAGCCGGGGACAGAAGGCCAGCGGACCGTCAGAACCACAGACTCTTCCTCCGCACACCAGGAGTGATCGACGCCCCGGCCCCACACGACGTAGTCCCCCTGCTCGGCCAGGAGAACACTGCGCCCGGGCAGTTCCACCCGGAAGCGCCCGCTGATGAGGACCAGCAGGGCGGTGCGCTCTTCGCCGGTCACCCACCGGGCCCGCTCATCGCCCTGCGGGTGGACGCCCCACTTGATCTCCACGTCCTCGCTATGCCGAGGATCGGAGGCGTCCTTGAAATGTCCCAGCAGCCACCCCCGGTCCAGTGCCGCGTCCCTGCCGGCGTTGCCCACATACACGCTGTCGGTCATGGCTCCGGAAGGTAGCAGCCAGCCGCATCCCCACTCACAGCAGCAACTACCGCTACTTTCGCAACAGGTCCTGGGTGGGGGCCAGAACAAACCCGTTCCTCACCCGGGGCCGCAACAACCCGGCACCCCGGGGCCGGAAGAGGCCGTCCTGGACCTGTGGCTTATACACATCTCCGAGCCCACGAGACACTCGCT
>NZ_WYCT01000532.1 GCF_011008945.1 Streptomyces harenosi | reverse complement strand
GTTCCGGGGCGGCGGGCGCGGAGGCGTCGGGGGCGCCGGCAGGGTCGGCCCCGGTGAACGCCCCGGGGTGTGCGGCGGCCAGGTGGGCGGCCAGCTCGCGGACGGTGACGTACTCGAAGAGGAGGGTCTTGGACAGCGGGCCGAAGCGCTCCTCGAGCCGCCGGGTCACGCTCAGCGTGATCAGCGAGTCCACGCCGTAGTGGTCGAAGGGCTCCGCCACGGCGATCTCTTCGGCGGGGAGTTTCAGCTCCTCCGCCAGGATCTGGAGCACGAGGCGCTCGGCGTGGGCGGAGGTGCCGGCGGCCGGGACGCCGTCGGCGGCCTCGGTGCGCGGGGCCGCGGAATCCGGCCGCGAGCCGGGCGCCTGCGCGTTGAGAGCCGCCAGGATCCTGGCCTGGTCGCCCGCGGCGAGCAGCAGCCGGGGGGCGGTGGCGGCCAGCGCGCGGTCCAGGGCGGCCAGCGCGGGCGCGGTGCGCAGCGGGCGCAGCCCGGCCTGGCGTGCCATGTACTCCTCACCGGCGGCGTCGACGCCCATCCCGCCGTCCGCCCACACCGGCCAGGCCGCGGCGAGGGTGCGGCCCCGCCGCGTTCCCTGGCGGCGGCGCCGCTCCCGCTCCTCGGCGAAGTGGTCGAGGAAGGCGTTGGCGAAGGCGTAGTCGGTCTGGCCGGCGTTGCCGAACGCGGCGGCGGCCGAGGAGAAGGCCACGAAGTAGTCCAGCGGTTCGTCCCGCGTGGCCTCGTCGAGCAGCACCGTCCCGTGCACCTTGGCGGCCAGCACGGCCTCGGCGTCGGCGCGCCGCTTGCCCGCCAGCAGGCCGTCCCTGAGCACCCCGGCCGCGTGCAGGACGCCGCGCACCGATCCGTGGAGGCGGCGGGCCTCGGCGATCAGGGCGCGCACCGCCGCCGCGTCGGAGACGTCGGCCCGCACCACCCGGGCGCCGATCGCCTCGATCCGGGCCCGGGCGGCGGCGCCGGGCACGCCGCGCGCCGCGAGGACGATCCCGCCGTCCGGCAGCCCCGCGGCGCGCCGCGCGGCGGCGATGTGCTCGGCGAGCAGCAGCCCCAGGGCGCCGGTGCCGCCCGTGATCACATGGGCGCCGGGGCCCGTGAAGGGCGACGCGGCGGCCGTGGGCAGGGTCACCTGGCGCCAGGCCCGGCGGGTGCGGACCGCCGCCTCGACGCGTACCTCGGCTTCGCCCCCGGCCGCGAGTTCGGCGGTCACCGCATCGGCGAGCGAGCCGTCCGCGACCGCCAGCACGCCGAAGTCGACCGCGGGGTGCTCACGGCGCACCGAGCGGGCGAACGCGGCCATCGCCGGCTGGGCGGGCGAGGCGGCCGGGTCGCGGTGCGCGTAGAGGTAGCGCAGCGGGCCGCGCCGCTCCCGCTGCCACTCCTGGAGGAACGCCAGGGCCGTGTGGAAGCCGTCTTCCACCGCGCCGCCGGGCGCGGGGTCCGCGCCGGCCAGGTGCACGACGGCGACGGGGCCGGCCGGCACCGCGCGGACCACCGCGGCGGCGTCGAAGCCGGGGCCCGCCGTGATGGGCCGCACCGCGTGGCCGGCCGCCGTCAGGGCGGCGCCGGCCACGGGTCCTTCCGGTCCGCCGCCCAGCACCAGCACCGTCCCGCCCGGCTGCCCGGCGGGCAGGGGGAGCGGGGCGGGCTCCCACCCCGGCTCGAACGCGGTGACGGCGTCCTGCGGGGGGACCGCGCGCAGCGTGAAGGTGTCGATGGTGACGACCGGGTCGCCGTTCCGGTCGAGCAGCGCGATGTCGAAGGCGAGCGATCCGGCCGGGGCCGGGCGCGCCGACCGGGTGGCGTAGGCGTACAGCTCGTCGGGGAGCGCGGCGTGGCGGCGGACCGAGCCGAGGGAGAAGGGCAGGTACGGCAGCGGGGTCGCCGGGTCGTCGGCGCCGGGCGCGAGCCTGCCCGCCGTCTGCAGGGCGGCGTCGAGCAGCGAGGGGTGGAACACGTAGGCGCCGGCGTCCGCGGCCCGTGCCGCCGGCAGCCGCAGCTCGGCCAGTGCCTCGCCCTCCCCCACGGCAAGTTCGCGGATCACCTGGAAGCTCGAGCCGTAGTCGAAGCCGAAGCCGGCGAAGACCTCGTAACAGCTCGCGCCGGTGTGCAGGCGCGTGCAGCGCGAGCGCACCCCGGCCAGGTCGACGCGGGCGGGCCGGGCGCCGGGCTCGCCGAAGCGCAGGGTGCCGTGCGCGTGCACCGGTGCCCCGTCCCCGGCGGTCCGCACCTCGAAGGACGCCCCGGTGCCCTCGGGCGTGACGCGCACCGCGATCCGGTGCCCGCCGCCGCGCGGGGCGAGCCGGACGGGTGCGGCCCACACCAGATCGTCCACGCCGCAGGCCCGGCCGCCGGTGGCGAGTTCTCCGGCCAGCCGCCCCATCTCCAGGTACACGACGCCGGGCAGCATCGGCGCGCCGCCGACGACGTGGTCCCGCAGGAAGAACTCCTCGCCGGTGAGCGTCTTGGCGAAGGCCCGGCCGTCGGGGGTGGGGGTGTCGCCGTCCAGCAGGGT
>NZ_WYCT01000531.1 GCF_011008945.1 Streptomyces harenosi | reverse complement strand
CTCCCACCGCGTCCTCCGACCCGCCCCTCGCCCCCGCGAGCCGCACAGAACGAGGTATGTCATGCACGCGTCCCGCCTGAGCCGCCGCGCCGTTCTCGCCGGGACCGCGGCGTCCGCCGCGCTCACCGCCGTCCCGCTCGCCGCAGCGCCCGCGCGGGCCGCCGAAGGCGCGGCCCCGGCCGCCACCGCCTACCGCTGGCGCAACGTCGTCATCGGCGGCACCGGCTTCGTCACCGGCGTCCTCTTCCACCCCGCCGTCCGCGGCCTCGCCTACGCCCGCACCGACATCGGCGGGGCCTACCGCTGGGAGAGCCGCGCCGCGCGCTGGGTGCCGCTCCTTGACCACCTCGGCTGGGACGACTGGAACCTCCTCGGCGTGGAGGCGATGGCCGTCGACCCCGCCCACCCGGACCGGCTCTACCTGGCCCTGGGCACCTACGCCCAGCCCTGGGCCGGCAACGGCGCCGTCCTGCGCTCGGCGGACCGCGGCGCCACCTGGCAGCGCACCGACCTCACCGTCAAGCTGGGCGCCAACGAGGACGGCCGGGGCACCGGCGAGCGCCTGCTGGTCGACCCGCGCGACAGCGACACCCTGTGGCTGGGCACCCGGCACGACGGACTGCTGAAGTCGGCCGACCGGGGCGCCACCTGGGCGCCGGTGGCCGGATTCCCGCCCGCCCCCTCCGCCTCCGGGCAGGGCGTCACCTTCCTCGTCGCCGCGGGGCGCGCCGTCTACGCCGGCTGGGGCGACGGCGCCTCGGCCGGCCTCTACCGCACGGCCGACGGCACCACCTGGTCGCCCGTCCCCGGACAGCCGGGCGGCGCCTCCGCCAGGGTCCCCATCCGGGCCGCGTACGACCGCCACACCCGCGCGCTGTACGTGACGTACGCCGACGCGCCCGGCCCCAACGGGCAGACCGACGGCAGCGTGCACAAGCTGGCCACCGCCACCGGCACGTGGACCGACGTCACGCCCGCGCGGCCCGACGGCTCCGCCGACACCTTCGGCTACGGCGGTGTCGCCGTCGACGCCCGCCGCCCCGGCACCGTCGTCGTCTCCACCAACAACCGCTGGGCCGCCGTCGACACCCTGTACCGCTCCACGGACGGCGGACGCACCTGGACCTCCCTGAAGGACTCCGCCGTCCTCGACGTGTCCGAGACGCCGTACCTCAAGTGGGGCGGGGACCAGCCCAAGTTCGGCTGGTGGATCCAGGCCCTGGCCGTGGACCCCTACGACTCCCGGCACATCGTCTACGGCACCGGAGCCACCCTGTACGGCACCCGGGACCTCACCCACTGGGCGCCGGAGATCCGCGGCCTGGAGGAGACGTCCGTGACCCACCTCCTCTCCCCGCCCACCGGGCCGGCGCACCTGCTCAGCGGCTCCCGGGACATCGGCGTCATGTACCACGAGCGGCTCACCGCCTCGCCCTCGCGCGGCATGGCGGCCAACCCCGTCTTCGGGTCGGCCACGGGACTCGCGCAGGCGGCCCGCCGGCCGGCGTACGTCGTCCGGGCGGGCTGGGGCGACCACGGCAACGGCGCCCGTTCCACCGACGGCGGCCGCACCTGGACGCCCTTCGCGACCCAGCCCGCCATCGCCAGGGACGCCCCGGGGCCGATCGCCGCCAACGCCGACGGCAGCGTGCTGCTGTGGTCCTTCGTGCACTGGGACGGCACCCGGCACGCCGCCCACCGCTCGGCGGACGACGGAGCCACCTGGACCGAGGTCCCCACCTTCCCCAAGGGCGCCACACCCGTCGCCGACCCGGCCGACCCCGCCCGCTTCTACGCCTACGACACCGGCACGGGAACGCTCTACGCCAGCACCGACGGCGGCCTCACCTTCACCGCCCGCGCGAGCGGCCTGCCCGCCGGGGACGGCCAGTACGAGCTGGTCGCGGCGCCCGGCCGCTCCGGCGACCTGTGGCTGAGCACCAAGGAGAACGGGCTGTACCGCTCCACGGACGGCGGCGCCGCCTTCCGGCGGATCACCAGTTGCCGGGCCTGCCACACCCTCGGCTTCGGCAAGGCCGCCGACGGCGCCGCCTACCCGGCGCTCTACCAGGTCGGCTCCCTCCGGCCCGGCCTCACCGCCGTCTACCGCTCCGACGACGAGGCCAGGAGCTGGACGCGGATCAACGACGACGCCCACCAGTGGGGCTGGACCGGTGAGACCATCACCGGCGACCCCCGGGTCCACGGCCGCGTCTACCTCGCCACCAACGGGCGCGGCATCCAGTACGGGGAGCCGGTCTGATGCCGAACCTGAGCGACGCGACCCGCGGCCGCCTGCTCTACGGCGGCGACTACAACCCCGAGCAGTGGCCCGAGGAGACCTGGCACGAGGACGTCCGGCTGATGAAGGACGCCGGCGTCAACTCCGTGACCCTCGGTGTCTTCTCCTGGTCGAAGCTGGAACCGCGCCCCGGCGAGCGGGACTTCGGCTGGCTGGACCGCCTGATGGACCTGATGCACGGCAACGGCATCGGCGTCGTCCTGGCCACCCCCACCGCCTCGCCCCCGCCGTGGCT
>NZ_WYCT01000530.1 GCF_011008945.1 Streptomyces harenosi | reverse complement strand
GGAGAGGTGTATAAGAGACAGACACGGGGCAGCCGAGCTCCGCAGGGGGGCCGCCGTCCCCGCCGCGGGGCCGCTCCCGGAAGGGACGGCCCCGCGCCACCGCGGCCGACAACGAGAACGCCCGCCGGGCACCGCGCCCGGCGGGCGTTCGGGCGCCCGGCGCGCGGTGATCCGCACAGGCGTACGCCTGGGTTGAACAGTTGCGCTCCGGGGCCCCCTGAGGGATGGAAATACCATGATGTTGGGTAAAAACGCTGTGGCAACAACCCGGTTCGTGATTCCCTCTCAGACACCACGCAGCCCCTCGGCATCCCCGCGGACCCTCTTGGCCGACCGACCGGGCTGACGGGCCCGCATCCCCGGCGCGAACGGGGGTCGCAGGACCCACACCGTCCTCTCCTTGTGTGCTTGCGGAGCCGATCCATGCTCACGACCCTGAAGACCCCCTACACCGATACGCGCGCGTCCGACCTCGCCTGGGCCCTGGGGCGTGAACCACTCCCCGCCCTCGCCACGCTGGGACTCGAACTGGGCGACGCCAAAATGGAGTTGAGGCTGCTCGGCGCTTCCCACCAGGTGCTCCTGGAGGACGAGCGGGGGAGCTGTTCGGAGACGGTCGCGTGCATCCCGGGCAGCAGCACCCCGCTGCCGCTGGGAGTGGCCAAACGGGTCGGCGACTGGGAGTACGAGTTCGCGGCCCGGGTGGAGAAGCTCTCGCCGGGATCGTTCGCCGGCCGCGCCCAGGAGCTGCTGGCCCTCGTCTCCGACCATCCGCACGGTCTGGCCGGCGTCTTCCCCGGCAGCCCGCACGCCTTCACCGCGCTGCTGGCCCAGCGGCACGAGGGCCATGTGCACTGGCGGACCTGGCACGCCTACCCGCAGGACGGCCAGCTCGTGGCGACCCGCACGCGGGTGGGCGTGCGCGTGCCCGCCCAGCGGCTCAGCCCCTCGGGGGTGTGAACGGCGCGTCCGCGGCGCCTTTCCGCGTTTCAAACGCGCGCCGCCCCACCGGACGCTGTTTTCACACGTGTGGGTGGCACAGCGTAGCGGCCAAGTGACGTAACGTCACAGCATGATCGAGCCGCATGCCTCAGCCCCACCCGGCTCGCCGTCCCGGCCTGTCCCCGGCGGCGCCGGGACGCCCCCCGCGCGGCTGCCGGTCGGGCGCGGCACCGGGCGGTTCCTGGTTCTCGCGGGCGTCTTCGTCTGCGCGGCCTGCGGCCTGGTCTACGAGCTCGAACTGGTCGCCGTCGCCGCGTACCTGGCCGGTGACTCGGTCACCCAGACCTCCGTCGTGCTGTCCGTGATGGTCTTCGCGATGGGCGTCGGCTCGCTCGTCGCCAAGCGGCTGCGCCGGCACGCGGCGGCGGGCTTCGGCGTCATCGAGACCCTGCTCGCCCTGGTCGGCGGATGCAGCGCCATGGCCCTGTACGCCGTCTTCGCCTGGACCGGCGACCGGGGCGGCCTGTGGGCCGACGGCCCCCGCTGCCTCCTGGTGGTCTTCTCCCTCGTCATCGGCCTGCTGATCGGCGCCGAGGTGCCGCTGCTGATGGAGCTGATCCAGCGCATCCGCCGCCAGGACGCGGGCCGGGCGGTGGCCGACCTGTTCGCGGCGGACTACGTCGGCGCCCTGGCCGGGGGCCTGGCCTTCCCGTTCCTGCTGCTGCCCTTCCTCGGCCAGCTCACCGGCGCGCTGCTCACCGGCGCCGTCAACACCGTCGTCGGCGCCGCCCTGGTGCTCGGCCTGTTCCGGCGCGACCTGTCGCGCCGCGCCCGCCGGCTGCTGCGGGCGGCCAACGCCACCGTGCTGGCCGTGCTCGCCCTGACCGCCGTCTGCGTGGACGACTTCGAGCGGGCCGCCCGGCACGCCGTCTACGGCGGCGGCGTCCGCGTGGCCCGGCAGACCGGTGTGCAGGAGGTGGTGCTCGCCGGCGGCACGGACGGCCGCCCGCTGCGGTTGTTCCTCGACGGGCGGCTGCGGTTCGGCACGGACGAGCGCCGCCACCACGAGGCGCTGGTCCACCCGGCGATGACCGGCCCGCACCGGCGCGTGCTGATCCTGGGCGGCGGCACCGGCCTGGCCGCCCGCGAGGTGCTGCGCCACCCGGGCGTCGACCGCGTCGACGTCGTCGAGCGCGACCCGGAGATCGCCCGGCTGGCCCGGCGCGACCCCGCCCTGGCGGCGCTCAACGGGCACGTCTACCGGGACCCGCGGGTGCGCCTGCACACCGCGGACCTCTTCGACCGGCTGCGCCGGGTGCCGCCGGGCGCCTACGACGTGATCGTCTGCGACCTGCCCGGCCCGGACGCCACGGCCGGCGCCAAGCCGTACTCCCAGGAGTTCTACGGACTGGCCCGGCGCGCCCTGGCGCCCGGCGGGCGGCTGGTGGTGCACGCCGGGCCGGTCTCCTCCCGGCCCCGGGCGTTCTGGACGGTCGAGTCCACCCTGCGCGCCGCCGGCCTGCGCACCGCCCCCTACCGCGCGCCCGGACCCGGCGGCCCGGCCCGCGCCCCCCACGACCTGGGGTTCGTCCTCGC
>NZ_WYCT01000052.1 GCF_011008945.1 Streptomyces harenosi | reverse complement strand
GCGGGTGTCTCGGGGGCTCGGAGTTGTGTATAAGAGAAAGGGATGAGCGGGACGGAGACGGGCGGGGCGGGAGTGCGCGTGCCCGGCGTGCCGGGGTTCGCGCGGTGGCCCGTCGCCGGGTCGGCGAAGGCGGAGGGCAAGGCGCTGCGCGGGCGGGTGCCGAGGTCGGCGCACGCGGAGCCGGGCGGAGGCACCGGGCGTCCCGGGGCCCTGGCCGCGGTCGAGGAGTCCAACCGCGGCCGGATTCCCGAGCTGACGCCGATCCGGGTGGGGCGGATGGCGGCGACCCCGCTGGCGTTCCTGCGGGGTGCCGCGGGCCTGATGGCGCACGACCTGGCCGCTACCCCGGTGACGGGGATACGCGCCCAGATATGCGGCGACGCGCACGCGGCGAACTTCGGCCTCTACGGTGACGCGCGGGGCGGCCTGGTCATCGACCTGAACGACTTCGACGAGACGGTGCCGGGCCCCTGGGAGTGGGATCTGAAGCGGCTCGCCGCCTCGCTGGTGGTCGCGGGGCGGGAGGCCGGCGCCGACGAGGACACCTGCCGGCGGGCGGCGTACGACGCGGCCGGGTCCTACCGGCGCACCATGCGGCTGCTGGCCAGGATGCCGGTGCTGGAGGCGTGGCACGCGATCACCGACGAGGAGCTCGTCTCGCACGCCGACGCCCGCGATCTGGCCGGCACCCTGGAGCGGGTCGCGGAGAAGGCGCGGGCCAACACCAGCGGGCGCTTCGCGGCCAGGTCCACCGAGCCCACCGGGGACGGCGGGCGCCGCTTCGTCGACGCCCCGCCGGTGCTGCGGCGGGTGGCGGACGCGGAGGCGGCGCGGGTGGTGTCGTCGCTGGAGGGGTATCTGGCGACGCTGCCCGAGGACCGGCTGCCGCTGCTGGCCCGGTACGCGGTGCAGGACGTGGCGTTCCGGATCGTGGGCACCGGCAGCGTCGGCACCCGCTCCTACGTCGTGCTGCTGCTGGACCATCGCGGGGAACCGCTGGTGCTCCAGGTCAAGGAGGCCCGGGCCTCGGCGCTGGTGCCGCATCTGGCCGGTGCCGGCTTCCGGGTGCCCGCGGCGGGGCACGAGGGGCGCCGGGTGGTGCGCGGGCAGCAGCGGATGCAGGTCGTCAGCGACACCCTGCTGGGCTGGACGACCGTCGACGGGCGGCCCTTCCAGGTGCGGCAGTTCCGCAACCGCAAGGGCAGCGTCGACCCGGCCGCCCTGGCCGCCGACCGGATCGACGACTACGGCCGGATGACCGGCGCCCTGCTGGCCCGCGCCCACTCCCACACCGCCGATCCCCGGCTGATCGCCGGGTACTGCGGCAAGAGCGGCGAACTGGACGAGGCGGTGGCCGCGTTCGCCGTCGCCTACGCCGACCGGACCGAGGCGGACCACGCGGAGCTGGTGGCGGCGGTGCGGGCGGGGCGGATCGCCGCCGAGCTCGGGGTGTGACGCGGGGCCGGGGCGGATGGCCGGCGCGTTCGGGGTGTCACGCGGGCCGGGGGCGGACCGCGGGAGCTGGGCACGGGCCGTGGCCTAGGCTGGTCGGGTGACGACCCCGGAAGCTGAACAGCCCCGCCCGGAGGAGCGGCTGGAGCGCGCCGTGCGGGCCGCCGAGCAGGCCCTGATCGAGTACGAGATCGCCGTGGAGACCTTCCGCGTCGAGGTGGAGAACTTCTCCCGGCTGCACGAGCAGAGACTCGGCCCGATGTACGCCCGGCTGGAGGAGCTGGACGCCCGGATCCTCAAGGCCCGTGCCGACCGCACCGGCGACCCGGAGGACCGGCGCCGGGCGGACGAGGCGCAGGCCCGTCTGACGCCGATCCCGGGGGTCGAGGAGCTGCTGCACGGCTGGATGGACGGGGACGGCCTCTTCCCGGAGGCCGCGGCGATGCTCACGGAGCAGCCGGTGCGGCCTCCGCAGCGGGTGCGGCCCAGCGAGGAGGCCCGCAGGCTCTACCGCGAGCTGGTCCGCAAGGCCCATCCGGACCTGGCGCAGGAGGAAGCCGAGCGCAAGCGGCGGGAGGACTTCCTCACCCGGGTCAACGCGGCCTACGCCCGGGGCGACGAGGCGGAGCTGCGGGAACTGGCGGACGAGTGGGCGGCCGGGCCGGAGCTCGCGGCGCGCCCCGACCGCGGCGAGGAGCTGTACGCCCGCCTGGAATGGCTCTCCCAGCGCAAGGAACTGCTGACGCTGCTGGCCAAGGAGCTGGAGGACAGCGCCATCGGCTCGATGCTGCGGCTGGCCCCGGACGATCCCGACGGGCTGCTGGAGGAGATCGCCGGGCAGCTGCGGGGCCAGGTGGCCGAGCGGGAGGCGGAGCTGGCCGCGCTGCTGGGGCAGGATTCCTGATCAGAGGGGGCGCGCGCTTCTCGTCAGGGAGGCCGCTCGCTTCTCGTCAGACGCGCGCTTCTCGTCAGGAGGGCCGGGGCCCATGAGCAGGGGCGCCGGGTGCCGGGTCGTCGGGCGGGGGCGGGGAGGTGCGGCGCGTGGGCGGCGGTTCCGGTCCGGCGCCGCGGGTGCGGGCGGTCCGGTAGCGTCGGGGGCATGAGTTTCGGAGCTGGTGTGCCCACGGTCGAGGTCGCGGACCTCAAGGACGGCGACTTCCTGCTGGACGTCCGTGAGGACGACGAGTGGCAGGCGGGACACGCCGCGGGGGCGCTGCACATCCCCCTCAGCGAGTTCGTGGCGCGGTACGGCGAGCTGACCGAGGCCGCGCCGCAGGACGGGCGGGTCCATGTGATCTGCCGCTCCGGCGGGCGCTCGGCCCAGGTCACCATGTACCTGGTCCAGCAGGGCATCGACGCGGTGAACGTCGACGGCGGCATGCAGGAGTGGGCCGCCGCGGGGCGGCCCGTCGTCGACGACAAGGGCGGGGACGGCTTCGTGCTGTAGGCGGACGCGCGCGCCGGGTCGCCTGTCGCGGCGCGGCGCCCGGGTCTGGTCCGTCGGCGGTCTGATCGGTCCGTGCTCCGGTTCGTCGGCGGCTTGGCCGGTCGGGGTCCGGTTCGTCCGCCGTCCGGTTCGTCAGCGGTCGAAGTCCAGTTCCACCCGCTCCGTGGCGGGGTGCGACTGGCACGCCAGGACGTATCCGGCCTCCGTCTCCTCCGGTTCCAGCGCGAAGTTGCGGTCCATCCGCACCTCGCCCGCGACCAGAAGGGCCCGGCAGGTCCCGCACACCCCGCCCTTGCAGGCGTAGGGCGCGTCGGGCCGGTTGCGCAGCACCGTCTCCAGGAGCGATTCGCCCTCCCGGACCGGCCAGGTCCCGCCGCGGCCGTCGAGCCGGGCGGTCACCGTGCTGCGTGCCGGGGCCGGGGAGGCCGGGGCCGCCGCCGCGCTGCCGTCCACATGGAAGATCTCCTGGTGGACGCGTGTCCGCTCCACCCCGAGCCCGCGCAGGGCCCGCTCCGCCCCGCGCACCAGGCCGAACGGCCCGCACAGGAACCATCCCGCCACCTGTGCCACCGGCAGCAGCGACGGCAGCAGCCCGGTCAGCCGGTGCTCGTCGAGCCGCCCGGACGGCAGGCCCGCCTGCTGCTCCTCCCGGGAGAGGACCGTGACGAGCTGGAGCCGCTGCGGGTAGCGGTCCTTCAGGTCGGCGACCTCCTCCAGGAACATCGTCGAGGCCGCCGTCCGGTCGCTGCGGATCAGGCAGAACCGGGCCGCCGGCTCGCGCGCCAGCAGCGTGGTGACGATCGACAGCACCGGGGTGATGCCGCTGCCGCCGACGACGGCCGCGTACAGGCCGGGCGCGGGGTCGAGGGTGAAGCGGCCCGCCGGGGTCATGACCTCCAGCTCGTCACCGGCGCCGATCTCCTTCAGCGCGTACGTCGAGAACGCGCCGCCCTCGACCAGCCGCACCCCGACGCGCAGGGTGCGCGGCCCGTCCTCGCCGGGGCCGGGGGCCGGGGAGCAGATCGAGTAGGTGCGCCGGATCTCCGTGCCGTCCGCCGTGCGGCGCAGGGTGAGGTGCTGACCGGCGGCGTGCCGGTACTCCGGGCGCAGCTCCGGGGGCACGTCGAGGGTGAGGGCGACGGAGTCGTCGGTGAGCCGGTCGACCTCGGCCACCCGGAGCGTGTGGAAGCGGGCCATCACAACTCCTTGAAGTGGTCGAACGGTTCGCGGCAGCCGAGGCAGCGGCGCAGGGCCTTGCACGCGGTGGAGGAGAAGCGGCTGAGCAGCTCGGTGTCGGCGCAGCCGCAGCGCGGGCAGCGGACGGGACCGGCGTCGTCCGCACGGGTGCGGGTGGGCCCCAGCTTGAGCGGCACCGGTTCGCGGTCCCTTCGGGCGCGGGGCGGGGCGATGCCGAACTCCCGCAGTTTGCGGCGGCCTTCGTCCGTGATGTCGTCCGTCGACCAGGCGGGGTCGAGCACCGTGCGGACGGTGACCTCGGGCATGCCCCGGGCCCGCAGCGCCCGTTCTATGTCCAGGGACATCGCCTCGACGGCCGGGCAGCCGGTGTAGGTCGGGGTCAGCTCGACCTCGACCGCGCCGGTGCCGCGGACGCGTACCGCCCGGAGCACGCCCAGCTCGTGCAGGGTGAGGACGGGCAGCTCGGGGTCGGGGACCGAGCCGGCGATCTCCCAGAGCTCCGCCTCCAGCGGGGTGACCGTCACCATGACGCCCCCGGGTGGCTGCGGTGCAGGTGCTGCATCTCGGCGAGCATCCGGCCGAACGGCTCGGTGTGCAGGCCCTGGCGGCCCGCGCCGGCCGTCCACGCGCCCGACCTCGGGCCTTCGGGGACCGTGAGGGTGGCCCGGCGCAGCACCTCCCCCACCCGCTCCAGCCAGGCCGCCTCCAGCGCGGGCCAGTCGGCGTCCAGGCCCTCCACCGGCTGGAACAGCTCGCCGGTGTACCGCCACAGCGCGGTGCACGCCCGCTGCATGCGTTCGTGGCTGACGTCCGTGCCGTCGCCGAGCCGCAGGGTCCACTGCTCGGCGTGGTCGCGGTGGTAGGCGACCTCCTTGACGGCCTTGGCGGCGAGCGGGGCGAACGGGCCGCCGCCCTCGGCCAGCCGGTCGTAGAGCAGGTGCTGGTAGGCCGAGAAGTAGAGCTGGCGGGCGATGGTGTGGGCGAAGTCGCCGTTGGGCTGCTCCACCAACTGCACGTTGCGGAAGGCGCGTTCCTCGCGCAGGTACGCCAGCTCGTCCTCGTCGCCGGCCATCGACAGCAGGACCCGGGCCTGGCCGAGCAGGTCCAGGGCGATGTTGGCGAGGGCGACCTCCTCCTCCAGGACGGGGGTGTGGCCGGCCCACTGGCCGAGCCGGTGGGAGAGCACCAGGGCGTCGTCGCCGAGCGCGAGGGCGGCGGTGGCGGTCACGGTGGCCGTCACAGGTGCTTCACCCCCTCGGGGATCTCGTAGAACGTCGGGTGCCGGTACGGCTTGTCGGCGGCCGGTTCGAAGAACGGGTCCTTCTCGTCGGGGGAGGAGGCGGTGATCGCGGATGACGGCACGACCCAGATGGAGACGCCCTCGCCGCGCCGGGTGTACAGGTCGCGGGCGTTGCGCAGGGCCAGCTCCGCGTCCGGCGCGTGCAGGCTTCCGGCGTGGGTGTGGGAGAGGCCGCGCCGGGAGCGGACGAAGACCTCCCACAGCGGCCAGTCGGTGGTCGTCATGCGCGCGTCGCTCCCGTCTCGCTGGTCCCGCTGTGCTTGCCGGCGTAGGCCGCGGCCGCCTCCCGTACCCAGGCGCCCTCCTCGTGGGCGCGCCTGCGCTGGTCCAGCCGCTGTTCGTTGCACGGTCCGTTGCCCTTGAGGACCTCCCGGAACTCCGTCCAGTCGATCGGGCCGAAGTCGTAGTGCCCCCGCTCCTCGTTCCACCTCAGGTCCGGGTCGGGCAGGGTCAGGCCGAGGGACTCGGCCTGGGGTACGCAGATGTCGACGAAGCGCTGGCGCAGCTCGTCGTTGGAGTGACGCTTGATCTTCCAGGCCATCGACTGGGCCGAGTGCTGGGAGGCGTCGTCGGGCGGCCCGAACATCATCAGCGAGGGCCACCACCAGCGGTCGACCGCGTCCTGGGCCATCGCGTGCTGCTCCGGCGTACCGCGGCTGAGGGCCAGCAGCAGCTCGTAACCCTGGCGCTGGTGGAAGGACTCCTCCTTGCAGATCCGGACCATCGCGCGCGCGTACGGGCCGTAGGAGCAGCGGCACAGGGGCACCTGGTTGGTGATCGCCGCACCGTCCACCAGCCAGCCGATCGCGCCGACGTCGGCCCAGGTCAGGGTCGGGTAGTTGAAGATCGAGGAG
The DNA here is from genome assembly GCF_011008945.1 of Streptomyces harenosi. Lineage (GTDB taxonomy): Bacteria > Actinomycetota > Actinomycetes > Streptomycetales > Streptomycetaceae > Streptomyces > Streptomyces harenosi. Next base: position 24,119 of record NZ_WYCT01000052.1, on the reverse strand, counting down.
TACTTCTGGCGGCCGGTGTGGAGCTTGTCGAGCAGCTCGTCGCGGCTCACGCCGAGGGTCTCGGCGGCGCTGTACAGGTACAGGCCGTGACCGGCCTCGTCCTGGACCTTGGCCATCAGGATGGCCTTGCGGCGCAGGGATGGCGCGCGCGAGATCCAGTTGGCCTCCGGCTGCATGCCGATGATCTCGGAGTGGGCGTGCTGGGCGATCTGCCGGACGAGGGTCGCGCGGTAGGCGTCGGGCATCCAGTCGCGCGGCTCGATGCGCTCGTCGGCCGCCACGGCCGCGTCGAAGACGCCCTGGCGGGCGGTGGTGCCGTGGTCCGTGCCGCGGTCCGTGTCCTGCGCGGCTGCTGCTGTCGCCATGGGTCCCCCTCGACCTCTGCCCGGAACCTCTCCCGACCGATCGTTCGGTTCGTGCGCTTCCATGGTGAGACGGGCGCCGTAAGGTGTCAACCGCTGTGGACGACCCGCCGGGGCGGTCTGTGGACGAACGGTGGCGGGCCGGCCAAGGGGCCGGTACGGCGCGGTGATGCTGAGTACCGTTCCGGTGCGGGTGCCGCCAAGGGGCGCGGGCGGGCGCGGACGGGGCCGCGAGCGCGGGTGGCACGGCGCCCGGCGGCCGGGGGCGGCGACGGGCGGCGGGGGCGCGGGCCGTGCAGCGCGGCGGCGGGAGAACGGACCGGTGCGCACGGGATCGACGGCGGATCGGCGCCGGATCGGCGCCGGATCGGCGCGGACCGCCGGGGCCGATGCGGAACGGGCGGGCCGGTGCGGGCCGATGCGGGATCGGGCGGACCGACCGGGGTTCGGCGCGGGATCGATGGGACGAGGTGGCATGGACGCGTACGGCACGGGCGCGGGCACCCGGCGGGGGCCGGACGGGCCGGGTCGACGGCACTGCGCCGATACCGGGACGCCGGGCGGGGCCGGTACGGCGGCGGAGCCGGAGGAGCAGTCCGGGCCGCCGGGGGCGGAGCCGCCCGTCGTCCGCGCGGAGGCGGAGGCCGCCTCTCCGGCCGGGGAGGTGGTCGGAGAGGCGGCCGGGGCCGGGGAACGGCCGGGGGCTTCCGGGGCGGACCCGGTCACGGCCGGGGCACCGCGCCCGCCCTCCGTGGCGGTGGACGCCGGGTCGCTGGAGGCCGCCGGGTCGCTGGAGGCCGCCGGTTGGGTCGAAACCCCCGCCGGGGCACCGTGCCCGCCCTCCGGGGCGGTCGGCGCCGGGTCGCTGGAGGCCGCCGGGCCGTCGGCGGACGCCGGTCGAGCGGAGGCCGCCGGTCCGGTCGAGGCCCCCGCCGGGGCCTCGGTGGAGGCCGGTTCGCTGGAGGCCGCCGGGCCGTCGGGGGGCGTCGAGCCGTCGGTGGACGCCGGGTCGCTGGAGGCCACCGGTCCGGTCGAGGCCCCCGCCGGGGCCTCGGTGGAGGCCGGTCCGCTGGAGGCCGCCGGGCCGTCCGGAAAGGTCGGGCCGCCCGTGGACGCCGGTCCGGCGGAGGCCGCCGATCCGCTGGAGGCCGCCTCCGGTTCCCCCGCCGGCGTCGCCGCGCTCTCCCCGCGGTACCAGATCGTGGCCGCGTGCGCGCTCGCGCTCGCCGCGGTGGCCGTCTGCGTCCACCTGGGGATGCTCTTCCTGCACGTCGCGCCGGCGAACACGCTCACCGAGCGGCACGGGGACGCGGTCGACGCGTGGATCTACCCCGAGTTCGAGCAGAACTGGAAGCTGTTCGCCCCCGATCCGCTGCAGCAGAACATCGCCGTGCAGGTCCGCGCGGAGGTGAGCACGGCGGAGGGCGGGGTCCGCACCACCGGCTGGTACGACCTGTCCGCCGAGGACGGCCGGGCCATCGACGGTGATCCGCTGCCGAGCCACACCCGGCAGAACCAGCTCCGCCGGGCCTGGGACTTCTACGTCGCCACCCACGACTCCCGCGACCGCCCGGTGGGCCTGCGCGGGGCGCTGGCCGAGACCTACCTGCGCCGTATCGCGGTGCTCCGCCTGGAGCGGAACGGCGCGGCCGGGCCGGGCGGCGTCCTCGAGCGGGTCCAGTTCCGCTCCCGGACCACCAGCGTGCCGCCGCCCGCCTGGAGCCACGAGAAGGTCCCCGCCCGGCCGGTCCACCGGGTGCTGCCCTGGTGGGCGGTGCCCGCCGCGGGGACCGGCGAGGGCCGCGAGGCGGAAGGGGGAGCGGAGTGAACCGTCTGGCCTCGTCGCTCGCGCGGGGCGTCGCCCACGTCACCGGCTCCGCCCTCGGCCCGTACCAGACCGCCGTGGTCCGCATCGGGACCGGCGCGACCTGGCTGCTCTTCCTGCTGCGGGAGTTCCCCCACCGCCACGAGCTCTACGGTCCCGACGGCCCCTGGAGCCGGGAGCTCGCCGGGCAGCTCGTCGCGGGCAACGGCTCCTTCACCGCGCTGCTGTGGCTGGACGGGCGCGCCTGGTTCGAGACCGTCTACGCGGTGGCGGTGCTGTCCGCCGCGCTGCTGGTGCTGGGGTGGCGCACCCGTACGTCGTCGGTGCTGTTCATGGTGGGCGTGCTGTCGTTGCAGAACCGCAGCGTCTTCGTCGGGGACGGCGGTGACAACGTCCTGCACCTGATGAGCGTCTACCTCGTCTTCACCCGCTGCGGCCGGGTCTGGTCGCTGGACGCGCGGCGGGAGGGGCGCGCGCGGGCGGCCCGCGCGGGAGGCGCCCGGGTACGGGACCGGACCGGCCCCGTCCTGTGGAGCGTGCTCGGCCTCGTCCTGATCGCGGCGGCGGTCGCGGGGCGGCTCGACGGCGACCCGTTCGTGCCGGCGCTGCTGGGCGGAGCATGGCTCGCCCAGGCGCTGTGGTGGCTGGCCGGGCGCCGTGCGCAGGGCGGTTGGACGCGACAGACGCGGACGCTCCTCGACGTCGTGGCCAACATCGCGCACAACGGCGCCCTGCTCGTGATCATGGCCGAGGCGTGCCTGATCTACGCGACCGCGGGCTGGTACAAGGTGCAGGGGGCGCGCTGGCAGGACGGCACCGCGGTCTACTACCCGCTGCACCTGGACCACTTCTCGCCGTGGCCCGGTCTCGCCGGGCTGCTCTCCGCCAGCGGCACGCTGGTCATGCTCCTCACCTACGGCACCGTGATCGCGCAGGTCGCCTTCCCGTTCACGCTGTTCAACCGGCGGGTGAAGAACGTCCTGCTGGCCGTGATGATCACCGAGCACGCCGGGATCGCGGTCGTGCTCGGGCTGCCGTTCTTCTCCCTGGCGATGATCACGGCCGACGCGGTCTTCCTGCCCACCCCGTTCCTGCGCCGCCTGGGCGGCCGGGCGGCACGCGTGTGCGGACGGCCCGGGCGCGGCGGGCTCGGCCGGGCGGCACGCGCGCGGGGGCGGCTCGCGCCCGGCGGGGGCGGCCCGGCGCCCGTGCCGGGGCAGCGCGGCCGGGAGGACGAGCGGCGCCCGCACGTAGGCTTCGGGGCATGACCGACGCCGCCCTGGACGCCCTCGCCGCCTGGCGCCGACTGGCCTCCGCCGCCGACTCCGCGGTGCTGCTCGACGGCTTCCACGCCCTCAAGCACGCCCTGCGCTTCGGTGCCGAGGTGCCGGTGGCCGTCACCGCCGACCGCGCGGCGGCCCTGGCCCTCGCCGACGAGCTGGCGCCCGACGTGCGGGAGACGCTGGCCGCCCTGCTGACGGAGGTGCCGCACGCCGCGTACGCCTCCCTCGTGCCGCGCCCGCACCCCACCGCCGTGGCCGCCCTGGCCGTACGGCCCTCGCGCGCCGCCGCCCTGCGGGCGCTGTCCCGCACGCCCCGCACCGCGCCGGTGGTCCTCCTCGACCAGCCGCGCAACCTGGGCAACGCGGGGGCCGTCATCCGCCTGGCCGCCGGTTTCGGCGCCACCGGCGTCGTCACCACCGGCACGCTCGACCCGTGGCACCCCACCGTGGTGCGCGGCGGGGCGGGGCTGCACTTCGCCACCGCCGTGGAGCGGCTGGACGCCGGGGAGCTGCCGCCGGGGCCGCTGTTCGCGCTGGACCCGGAGGGCGAGGACCTGCGGGGGGTGAAGCTGCCGGACGACGCCGTCCTCGCCTTCGGGTCGGAGCGCAGCGGACTGTCCGCGGCCGTGCGCGCCCGTGCCGACCACCTGCTGTCGCTGCCGATGCGCCCCCAGGTCTCCAGCTACAACCTGGCCACCAGCGTGGCCATGACGCTGTACCACTGGAGCGCCACCGGGGGCGGGCCGCGCCCCTCTTAGCCGCGGGCCTCCCGGCGGACCTCCACCACCCGGAAGCGGTTGGCGACGAACGCCGCGTCGCACAGGGCCGCGTTGGCCGCCGGGTTGCCGCCCGAGCCGTGGAAGTCGGAGAAGGCGGCCGTCTGGTTGACGTACACCCCGCCGGTGAGGTTGAGCGAGAGCTGGGCCGCCTCCTCCAGGCAGACCTCCCGCACGGCCCGCTCGACCTCCTCGTCGGTGGTGTACGCGCCGACCGTCATCGCGCCCTTCTCGCGGACGCTGCGGCGCAGCAGCTCCACGGCGTGGTCGGCGGAGTCGACGGCCACGGCGAAGGAGACCGGCCCGAAGCACTCGCTCGTCCAGACGGCCTCGTCGTCGGGCTTGGCACCGTCCAGCTTCACGATCACCGGTGTGCGCACCACGGCGTCCGGGAAGTCCGGGTGGGTCACCTCGCGCGAGGCCAGGGCGAGCTCGCCGAGGCCGGCGGCGGCCTCCAGGCGGGCCCTGACGTCCGGGTTGACGATGGCGCCCAGCAGCGCCGCCGCGCGCGCGTCGTCCCCGAGGAGCGCGTCCACGGCCCGCGCCAGGTCGGCGGTCACCTCCTCGTAGGTCTTCGGGCCCTGCTCGGTGCGGATGCCGTCGCGGGGGATCAGCAGGTTCTGCGGGGTGGTGCACATCTGGCCGCTGTACAGCGACAGCGAGAAGGCCAGGTTGGCGAGCATGCCCCGGTAGTCGTCGGTCGACTCCACGACCACCGTGTTGACGCCGGCCTTCTCGGTGTAGACCTGCGCCTGGCGGGCGTTGGCCTCCAGCCAGTCGCCGAAGGCCGTGGAGCCGGTGTAGTCGACGATCCGGACCTCGGGGCGGGTGGCGAGTGTCTTGGCGATGCCCTCGCCGGGGCGCTCGGCGGCCAGGGCGGCCAGGTTCGCGTCGAAGCCGGCCTCGGCGAGCACCTCGCGGGCGATCCGCACGGTGAGCGCGAGCGGCAGCACGGCGCGCGGGTGGGGCTTGACCAGGACCGCGTTGCCGGTGGCCAGGGAGGCGAACAGACCGGGATAGCCGTTCCACGTCGGGAAGGTGTTGCAGCCGATCACCAGGCCGATGCCGCGCGGGACCGGCGTGAAGTGCTTGGTCAGCGCCAGCGGGTCGCGCTTGCCCTGCGGCTTGGTCCACTCGGCCGACTCCGGGGTGCGGACCTGCTCCGCGTACGCGTACGCCACCGCCTCCAGGCCGCGGTCCTGGGCGTGCGGGCCGCCCGCCTGGAACGCCATCATGAACGCCTGGCCGGAGGTGTGCATGACCGCGTGCGCGAACTCGTGCGTCCGGTCGCTGATCCGCTTGAGGATCTCCAGGCAGACCGCCGCGCGCAGCTCCGGCCCGGCGTCCCGCCACGCCCGCTGCCCGGCCCTCATGGCGGGCAGCAGCACGTCGGGGTCCGCGTGCGGGTAGGTGACGCCGAGCTCGATGCCGTACGGGGAGACCTCGCCGCCCACCCAGTCGTCCGTGCCGGGCTGGCCGAGGTCGAGGCGGGTGCCGAGCAGGGCGTCGAAGGCGGCCTTGCCCGCCGCCGCGTCCAGGCTGCCGTCCGCCCCGTACGCCTTGGGGTGCTCCGGGTGCGGGGACCAGTACGCGCGCGTGCGGATCGTCTCCAGTGCCCGGTCGAGGGTGGGCCGGTGCCGGGCGATCAGGGCGGGCGCGGTGAGTTCGGCGGCCATGGGGACCAACTCCTCGTCTCGTGAACTCTTCGTCGAGCTCATGACCTGGGCGGAAACCTGGGCGGGAACAGCCGGACAGGGTTAGAGTAACCGAACGATCGGTCGGGACAAGGGGGACCGCCGCATCTGTGGAAAACCCCGTGCGGGAGGATCGCGCACATGACAGCACTCGACCTCAGCAGCCCCGTGGCAGTCGTCGGCACCGGCACCATGGGCCAGGGCATCGCCCAGGTCGCGCTGGTCGCGGGCCATCCCGTGCGGCTGTACGACGCCGTCCCCGGCCGTGCCCGCGAGGCGGCCGACGCGATCGGCGCCCGCCTCGACCGGCTCGTCGAGAAGGAGCGCCTCACCGCCGCCGACCGGGACGCCGCGCGCGCCCGGCTGCGGCCCGCCGCAAGCCTCGCCGAACTGGCCGGCAGCGCCCTGGTCGTCGAGGCCGTGGCCGAACGGCTCGACGTCAAGCAGGAGTTGTTCCGCGAGCTGGAGGACGTGGTCGGCGCCGACTGCCTGCTCGCCACCAACACCTCCTCCCTGTCCGTGACGGCCGTCGCCGGCGGCCTGCGCGCGCCCGGCCGCCTGGTCGGCCTGCACTTCTTCAACCCGGCGCCGCTGATGCCGCTGGTGGAGGTGGTCTCCGGGTTCGCCACCGACGTCGCGTCGGCCACGCGCGCGTACGAGACGGCCCGGGCCTGGGGCAAGACCCCGGTCGCCTGCGCCGACACCCCCGGCTTCATCGTCAACCGCGTCGCGCGGCCCTTCTACGCCGAGGCCTTCGCGGTCTACGAGGCGCAGGCCGCCGACCCGGCCACCATCGACGCGGTGCTGCGCGAGTCGGGCGGCTTCCGGATGGGCGCCTTCGAGCTCACCGACCTCATCGGCCAGGACGTCAACGAGTCCGTCACCCACTCGGTGTGGCAGTCCTTCTTCCAGGACGCGCGCTTCACGCCGTCGCTCGCCCAGCGCCGCCTGGTCGAGTCCGGCCGGCTCGGCCGCAAGAGCGGGCACGGCTGGTACGACTACCGGGACGGCGCCGAGCGCCCCGAGCCGCACACCGCCGAGCCGGCCGAGCCGCCCGCGTACGTCGTCGCCGAGGGCGGCCTCGGCCCCGCGCGGGAGCTGCTCGCGCTGATCCGCGAGGCGGGCATCGAGGTCCGCGAGGAGCCGGAGGACAACGGCACCCGGCTGGTCCTGCCCGGCGGCGGCCACCTGGCGCTCGCCGACGGGCGGACCTCCGTGGAGTTCCGGGACATGGTCTACTTCGACCTCGCGCTCGACTACCGCAGGGCCGGCCGCATCGCGCTGGCCGCCTCCCAGGACACCTCCCCGGCGGCGCTCGCCCAGGCCACCGGCCTGTTCCAGGCGCTCGGCAAGAAGGTCAGCGTCATCGGTGACGTGCCCGGCATGATCGTCGCCCGCACGGTGGCGCGGATCGTCGACCTGGCGCACGACGCGGTGGCCAAGGGCGTGGCCACCGAGGAGGACGTCGACACCGCGATGCGGCTGGGTGTCAACTACCCGCTGGGACCTCTGGAGTGGAGCCGCCGGCTGGGCCGCACCTGGGCGTACGAGCTGCTCGACGAGCTCCACGCGTGCGACCCCTGCGGCCGCTACGCGCCGTCCCTCGCGCTGTACCGCCACTCGTACGCCTCCGACAAGCGGGAGGGCAGCAGCTCATGACCACCGCCAGGCGCGACACCTACACCCCGGAGACGCTGCTGGGCGTCGCCGTGCGCGTCTTCAACGAGCGCGGATACGACGGCACCTCCATGGAGCACCTGTCCAAGGCCGCCGGGATCTCCAAGTCGTCGATCTACCACCACGTCACGGGCAAGGAGGAGCTGTTGCGCCGGGCCGTGAGCCGGGCGCTGGACGAGCTCTTCGGCATCCTCGACGAGGAGCACGCGCGCGCGGGGCGCGCGGTGGAGCGCCTGGAGTACGTGGTGCGGCGCATGGTCGAGGTGCTCATAGCCGAGCTGCCGTACGTGACCCTGCTGCTGCGGGTGCGCGGCAACACCGGCACCGAGCGGTGGGCGCTGGAGCGGCGGCGCGAGTTCGACCACCGGGTGGCCGAGCTGCTGTCGGCGGCGGCCGCCGAGGGGGACGTGCGCGGCGACGTCGAGGTGCGGCTGGCGACCCGGCTGGTCTTCGGCATGATCAACTCGATCGTGGAGTGGTACCGCCCCGACGGGCGCGGCATGGGCGAGCGGGACGTGGCCGACGCGGTGGTGCGGCTGGTCTTCTCCGGGCTGACCCGGGCCTGACGGCCCGGGACGGGACGGTGGCCGGGCCGGGCGGGGCGCCGGTCCGGTCAGCTCTGCGGCTCCACGTCCTCCTCCTCGAAGACCAGCAGGGTACGGGTGCTGAGCACCTCGGGGATGGCCTGGAGCCGGGTGAGGACCAGCTCGCGCAGGGACCGGTTGTCGGGGGTGTGCACCAGCAGCAGGACGTCGAAGTCCCCGCCCACCAGGGCGATGTGGGCGGCGCCGGGGAGCCGCCGGAGCTGCTCGCGCACCGTGCGCCAGGAGTTCTGGACGATCTTCAGGGTGATGTACGCGGAGGTGCCCTGCCCCGCGCGCTCGTGGTCGACACGGGCGCCGAAGCCGCGGATGACACCGTCCTCGACCAGCCGGTTGATGCGGGCGTAGGCGTTGGCGCGCGAGACGTGGACCCGCTCGGCGACCGACCGCACCGAGGCGCGGCCGTCCGCCTGGAGCATGCGCAGGATGTCCTGGTCGACGGCGTCCAGCGGGCGCGGCGGGGGCAGCGGCGCGGCGTCGTGGCGCTCGGTCGCCTCGTCCGGGCGCTCGGCGGCGGCCGCGCGCCGCTCGGCGGCCTCCCCGTGACGTGCGGCGGACTCGGCCATTCGTTCAGATGCCATGTCCCCCCGCCTCCCTACCATGGACGTACTGCGTTCATCTCAGGGTGTGCAGAACCGTTTGTCCACAGCCTGAGGGTGCCTGTAGCCAAAATGTGCCGGCGACCGAACAATCGGTAGGTGAGGCGCATCACATATCCGTGGCGCGCCGCGAAGCCGCTCCCACGAGGAGGTGCCGTCATGACGGTCATGGAGCAGCGGGGCGCGTACCGGCCATCACCGCCGCCCGCCTGGCAGCCCCGAACCGACCCCGCGCCGCTGCTGCCCGACCCGGAGCCCCACCGCGTCCTCGGCACCGAGGCGGCCGCCCAGGCCGACCCGGAGCTGCTGCGGACGCTCTACGCCCACCTGGTCCGTGGCCGCCGCTACAACGCGCAGGCGACCGCCCTCACCAAGCAGGGCCGCCTCGCCGTCTACCCCTCCAGCACCGGTCAGGAAGCCTGCGAGGTCGCCGCCGCGCTGGTGCTCGAGGAGCAGGACTGGCTCTTCCCCAGCTACCGCGACACGCTCGCCGTCGTCGCCCGCGGCGTCGACCCCGTCCAGGCCCTCACCCTGCTGCGCGGCGACTGGCACACCGGCTACGACCCCCGCGAGCACCGCGTCGCCCCCCTGTGCACGCCGCTGGCCACCCAGCTTCCGCACGCGGTCGGCCTGGCGCACGCCGCCCGCCTCAAGGGCGACGACGTGGTCGCACTGGCCATGGTCGGCGACGGCGGCACCAGCGAGGGCGACTTCCACGAGGCGCTGAACTTCGCCGCCGTCTGGCAGGCCCCGGTCGTCTTCCTGGTGCAGAACAACGGCTTCGCCATCTCCGTCCCGCTCGCCAAGCAGACCGCGGCCCCGTCGCTGGCCCACAAGGCCGTCGGCTACGGCATGCCCGGCCGCCTGGTGGACGGCAACGACGCCGCGGCCGTGCACGAGGTCCTCGCCGACGCCGTACGGCACGCGCGTGCGGGAGGCGGCCCGACGCTCGTGGAGGCGATCACCTACCGGGTCGACGCGCACACCAACGCCGACGACGCCACCCGCTACCGGGGGGACGCCGAGGTGGACACCTGGCGGGAGCACGATCCGATCCTGCTGCTGGAACGGGAGCTGACCGCGCGGGGCCTGATCGACGAGGACGGGATGCGCGCGGCCCGGGAGGACGCCGAGGCCATGGCCGCCGATCTGCGCGCGCGGATGCACCAGGACCCGGTGCTCGAACCCATGGACCTGTTCGACCACGTGTACGCCGAGCCCACCCCGCAGCTGAGGGAGCAGCGTGAGCAGCTCCGCGCCGAGCTGGAGGCCGAGGCCGAGGCCGGGCAGTCGCCGCGGCCGGAAGGAGCGCTGCGATGAGCACCGTCGCCGTCCGGCCGGCCACCATGGCGCAGGCCCTCACGCGCGCGCTGCGCGACGCCATGGCCGCCGACGACAGCGTCCACGTCCTCGGGGAGGACGTCGGCGCCCTCGGCGGTGTCTTCCGGGTCACCGACGGGCTCGCCGAGGAGTTCGGCGAGGACCGCTGCACCGACACCCCGCTGGCGGAGGCCGGCATCCTGGGCACGGCCGTCGGCATGGCGATGTACGGGCTGCGGCCGGTGGTCGAGATGCAGTTCGACGCGTTCGCCTATCCGGCGTTCGAGCAGCTCGTCAGCCATGTCTCCCGGATGCGCAACCGCACGCGCGGGGCGATGCCCCTGCCGCTGACCGTCCGCGTCCCCTACGGCGGCGGCATCGGCGGCGTGGAGCACCACAGCGACTCCTCCGAGGCGTACTACATGGCGACTCCGGGGCTCCATGTCGTCACGCCCGCCACCGTCGCGGACGCCTACGGGCTGCTGCGCGCCGCCATCGCCTCCGACGACCCGGTGGTCTTCCTGGAGCCCAAGCGCCTGTACTGGTCGAAGGACGCCTGGAACCCCGAGGACCCGGCGCCCGTTGAGCCGATAGGCCGCGCGGTGGTGCGGCGCTCCGGGCGGAGCGCCACGCTCATCACGTACGGGCCGTCGGTGGCCGTCTGCATGGAGGCGGCCGAGGCGGCCCGGGCCGAGGGCTGGGACCTCGAAGTCGTCGATCTGCGCTCCCTGGTGCCGTTCGACGACGAGACGGTGTGCGCCTCGGTGCGGCGGACGGGACGCGCGGTCGTGGTCCACGAGTCGGGCTCCTTCGGGGGCCCGGGCGGGGAGATCGCGGCCCGGGTCACGGAACGCTGTTTCCACCACCTGGAGGCGCCGGTGCTGCGGGTGGCCGGGTTCGACGTGCCGTATCCGCCGCCGATGCTGGAGCGCCACCACCTGCCCGGTGTGGACCGGATCCTGGACGCCGTGGGGCGTCTGCAGTGGGAGGCCGAGAGCTGATGGCACAGGTGCTGGAGTTCAAGCTCCCCGACCTCGGTGAAGGGCTCACCGAGGCGGAGATCGTGCGCTGGCTGGTCGAGGTCGGCGATGTCGTCGCCGTCGACCAGCCCGTCGTCGAGGTCGAGACGGCGAAGGCGATGGTGGAGGTGCCGTGCCCCTACGGCGGCGTGGTCACGGCCCGCTTCGGTGAGGCGGGCACCGAGCTGCCCGTCGGGGCGCCCCTGCTGACGGTGGCCGTCGGGGAGCCCGAGGCGGACGGCCCCGCCGCCCCCGGGGCCGACGGGCACCGGGAACAGCCCGCGCAGGCCCCGGTCGCCGCCGGCGCCGAGGCCGGGCCGGCGGCACCCGGCGGGGCGGGCGCGTCCGCGGGCGCCGAGGACCCGGGCACCGAGGGCTCCGGCAACGTCCTCGTCGGGTACGGCACCTCCCGGGCGCCCGCGCGGCGGCGCCGGGTGCGGCCGGGCCCGCCGGCCGGGGCCAACGGCCGCGCGCGTGCCGCCGATCCGGCGGACGGGCCCGTCCCCGTCATCTCCCCGCTGGTCCGCAGGCTGGCCCGGCAGAACGGCCTGGACCTCCGGGAGCTGACCGGTTCCGGGCCCGACGGGCTGATCCTGCGGGCGGACGTGGAGTACGCGCTGCGGGCCGCCGCGGCGCAGGGCCGTACGGCCACGGTCACGGCCCCGGCCGGGCCCCGCCCGGGCGCACGGCCGGCCCCGGAGGCGGCGGGCGCGGCGCCGGTGCCGCAGGCCGCCGCCGCGCGGGGTGCCGCACCCGTGACCGCAGCCGCCGGCGCGGACGGCGTCCGCACGCCCCTCAAGGGCGTCCGCGGTGCCGTGGCCGACAAGCTCTCCCGCAGCCGGCGCGAGATACCGGACGCCACCTGCTGGGTGGACGCGGACGCCACCGAGCTGATGCGGGCGCGCGCGGCGATGAACGCCGCCGGGGGGCCGAAGGTCTCCCTGATCGCCCTGCTGGCCCGGATCTGCACCGCCGCGCTCGCCCGCTTCCCCGAGCTGAACTCCACCGTCGACACCGAGGCCAGGGAGATCGTCCGGTTCGAGCGGGTGCACCTGGGCTTCGCCGCCCAGACCGAGCGGGGCCTGGTCGTCCCCGTCGTACGGGACGCGCACGCCCGCAACGCCGAGTCGCTCACCGCCGAGTTCGCGCGGCTGACCGAGGCGGCCCGCACGGGGGCGCTGACCCCCGCCGATCTGACCGGCGGCACCTTCACCCTGAACAACTACGGGGTCTTCGGCGTGGACGGCTCCACGCCGATCCTCAACCACCCCGAGGCCGCCATGCTCGGCGTCGGCCGCATCACGCCCAAGCCCTGGGTCCACGACGGCGAGCTGGCGGTGCGGCAGGTGGTCCAGCTGTCGCTCACCTTCGACCACCGGGTGTGCGACGGCGGCACCGCGGGCGGTTTCCTGCGGTACGTGGCGGACTGCGTCGAACAGCCGGCGGTGCTGCTGCGCACCGTGTGAGAGGAGAGGGGAGGGGTTCCCCCGCGTTCCCCGTGATCGCCCGGACGCGCATACTCGGGGGGTGACCGCCTATCAGCCGCCCGCCGCGTACGACGCCGTCGTGCTCGCGGGCGGGGCCGCCCGGCGGCTCGGGGGCGCCGACAAACCCGGCGTCCGGGTCGGCGGCCGGCCGCTGCTCGACCGGGTGCTCTCCGCCTGCGCCGGGGCGCGCACCACCGTGGTCGTCGCCGATCCCCGGCCCGTCGCCCGGGCCGTGACCTGGGCGCGCGAGGACCCCCCGGGCGCCGGGCCGCTCGCCGCCCTCGACGCCGGGCTGCGGCACACCACGGCCGAGCACGTGGTGGTCCTCTCGGCCGACCTGCCGTTCCTCGCCGGGACGGCCGTCCACGGGCTGCTGGCCGCCCTCCCGGGCAGCGACGCCGACGGCGTCCTGCTCACCGACGCCGACGGCCGCGACCAGCCGCTGGTGGCCGCCTACCGCGCCCGCGCGCTGCGCCGCGGGCTGGCCGCGCTCGCCGCCGGGCCCGGCGGCCTCACCGGGCTGCCCCTGCGCCGGCTGACCGCCGGGCTCCGCCTCGTGCGCATCACCGACCCGGTCGCCTCTTTCGACTGCGACACCTGGGACGACATCGCCACCGCAAGGGCGCGCATCAGGGAGCATGGGCACGTGTTGGATGAATGGATCTCCGCCGTCAAGGACGAACTGGGCATCGATCTCGATGTCGACACCGCCGTACTGCTCGACCTGGCCCGGGACGCCGCCCACGGGGTGGCCCGGCCGGCGGCGCCCCTGACCACGTTCCTCGTCGGCTACGCCGCCGGGCGGGCCGGGGGCGATCCCCGGGCCGTCGCCGAGGCCGCCCGCAAGGCGGCGGCCCTCGCCCTGCGCTGGGCCGAGGAAGGGGACGAGACAGCGGGTCCGGCGGGAACGGCGGGCACGCCGTCCGGCGCCTCCGCAGCGACCGCGCCCGCCTCCGGAGCGACCGCGCCCGCCTCCGGAGCGACCGCGCCCGCCTCCGGGGCGGCCGCGTCCGACGCGGCCCCCGACGCCACTCCCGGCACCCGCCCGGACGCCGGATGACCGCGCACGGCACCAGCACCGGGAGGGACGCCGAGGACGCCGAGGGCCTCGACGTCGACGAGGTGCTCGCCCTCGTGAACGACGACCGGGGACCCCGCCCGGCGGACCACCTGCCCGGGCCCGCGGCACCGGCCGCCGCGACGGACCCGGCCGGCCGGGGGCACACGCCGCGGGACGGCCACCAGCCCCACGACGACCACGAGTCCCAGGGCGGCCAAAAGTCCCAGGCCAGCCGCGAGTCGCACGGCGACCACGACTCCCAGGGCGGCCAGGAGCGCGACCACGCGCACCACGCTCAGGACCCTCACGGCGGCCGCGACCCTCACGAGGCACGTCGCGCTCAGGACCCGGACGGCGCTCCCCGCGGCCACAAGGGGCCCCGGACCCACGGGGCCACCCCCTGGCCCGCTGCCCGGGAGATCGCGGCCCGCGCCGCCCGGGCCGCCGTCCGCAGCAGCCCTCCTCCCCCGGTCTCCGTGCCCCTGGAGGCCGCGCTGGGACTCGTCCTCGCCGAGCCCCTCACCGCCCTGACCGACCTGCCCTCCTTCGACACCTCGGCGATGGACGGCTGGGCGGTGGCCGGCCCCGGCCCCTGGGAGGTACGCGAGGACGGCGTCCTCGCCGGGCACGCCGGGCACCGGCCGCTCGGCGACGGCGAGGCCGTCCGGATCGCGACCGGTGCCCGCATCCCCGAGGACACCACCGCGGTGCTCCGCAGCGAGCACGGCCGCACCGACGGCAGGGGCCGCCTGCACGCCGTCCCCCGCGAACGCGCCGTCGTGCCGGGCCAGGACATCCGCCCGCGCGGCCAGGAGTGCCGCAGCGGCGACCGGTTGCTGCCCGCGGGGACGCTGGTGACCCCGGCCGTGCTCGGACTGGCCGCGGCGGCCGGGTACGACTGCCTCACCACCGTCCCGCGGCCCCGCGTCGAGGTCCTGGTCCTGGGCGACGAGCTGCTCACCGAGGGCCTGCCCCACGACGGGCTGATCCGGGACGCGCTCGGCCCGCTGCTCCCGCCGTGGCTGCGGGCGCTGGGCGCCGACGTCACCTCCGTACGGCGGCTCGGTGACGACGCCGAGGCGCTGCACACCGCCCTGACGACCTCCGCCGCCGATGTCGTCGTCACCACCGGGGGCACCGCCGCGGGCCCCGTGGACCACCTCCACCCCACCCTGCGCCGCATCGGCGCCGAACTCCTGGTGGACGGCGTCAGGGTGCGGCCGGGCCACCCCATGCTGCTGGCCCGCGTCGGGGAGGGCCGGCATCTCGTCGGGCTGCCCGGCAACCCCCTCGCCGCCGTCTCGGGCCTGCTCACGCTCGCCGAGCCCCTGCTGCGCACCCTCGCCGCCCGCCCGGCCCCGGAGCCGTACGGGCTGCCGCTTCAGGAGCCGGTGCAGGGGCATCCGTACGACACCCGGCTGGTGCCGGTCGTCCTGCGCGGCGACCGCGCGATGCCGCTGCACTACAACGGCCCGGCCATGCTGCGCGGCATCGCCGTGGCCGACGCGCTCGCGGTGATACCCCCGGGCGGCGCCCGGCCGGGCGAGGAGACCGAACTGCTCGACCTGCCCTGGACCACCGGCGGAATCGGAGTGTGTTTCACGTGAAACTTCCGGGCCAGGATGCGATCGCCCGCCAGGCGGACGAACATCTCGTGACCCACCGGGTGAGCCTGCCGAGACGAGTGGTGGAGCGGCCCCTCCGCCAGGTCGCCAAACGGCTGGCCATGGCCCTGTTCGTCCTCGTGCTGACCGCGCTGCTCGTCTACGCCGACAACGAGGGCTACAACGACAACTCCGACGGCCACGTCGACTTCCTCGACGCCTGGTACTACGCGACCGTCACGCTCTCCACCACCGGGTACGGCGACATCACGCCCGTCAGCGACGGTGCCCGGCTGACCAACATCTTCGTCATCACGCCGCTGCGCGTGATGTTCCTGATCATCCTCGTCGGTACCACACTCGAAGTGCTCACCGAGCGCACGCGGGAGGAGTGGCGCCTCAACCGCTGGAGGTCCATGTTGCGCGACCACACCGTCGTCATCGGCTTCGGCACCAAGGGGCGGTCGGCCTTGCAGACCGTCTGTGCCACGGGCCTGAAGAAGGAACAGGTCGTCGTGGTCGACCCCAGCGGCAAGGTGATCGATGCGGCGAACGCCGACGGATTCGTCGGCGTCGTCGGCGACGCGACCCGCAGTGACGTCCTGAAGCGGGCGGAGGTGCACAAGGCCCGCCAGATCATCATCGCGACCCAGCGGGACGACACCGCCGTGCTGGTGGCGCTGACGGCGCGGCAGCTCAACCGGGGCGCGAAGATCGTGGCCGCGGTGCGCGAGGAGGAGAACGCCCCGCTGCTGAAACAGTCCGGCGCCGATGTGGTCATCACCAGCGCCAGCGCGGCGGGCCGGCTGCTCGGGCTGTCCGTCCTCAGCCCCGCCGCGGGCATGGTCATGGAGGACCTGATCCACCAGGGCAGCGGCCTGGACATCGTGGAGCGCCCGGTCATAAAGGCGGAGGTGGGCAAGAGCCCGCGCGAGGTCGACAGCCTGGTGGTGAGCGTTGTCCGGGGCCACCGGGTGCTCGGCTACGACGACCCGGCCGTCGCCCGGCTGGAGCTGACGGACCGGCTGATCACGATCGTACGGGCGACCCCGGGCCGCCAGGTCGCGCCCGACGCCCGCCCTCTGCCGCGCGACTGACGCGAGGGCCAGGCGTCCGTCCCCTGCCACGGGACCGACGTGAGGGTCAGACGCCCGCCCCCTGCCACGGGACCGACGCGGGGGTCAGACGCCCGCCCCCTGCCGCGGGGCCGACGCGGGGGTCGCCGCCGCGGAGCAGGGCCCGCTCCGCGGCGGCCCGGTCCCGCCCCGGTGGGCTACTTGCGGTTGTACAGCCGCATCGTCACCGGCCCGAAGACCAGGAGGAAGAGCGCCGCCCACCCCAGTGACCAGGCGATGTCGTGGGCCGGCCACTCACCCGCCATCAGCCCGCGCACGCCGGTCGCCAGATGGGTGATCGGGCTGTTGTTCACGAACACCTGGAGCCAGCCCGGCATGGTCTTCGGATCGACGAAGACGTTGGACAGGAAGGTGAGCGGGAAGATCACCATCATGCTGACGCTCATCACCGACTTCTCGGTGCGCAGCAGGAGCCCGAACATGGTCCAAATCCACGAGAGCGCGAACGAGAAGACCAGCAGCAGCGCGATGCCGGCGATCACGCCGCCGGGTCCGCCGCCCGGCCGGTAGCCCAGGATCAGGCCGACGGTGAGCATCACGACGGACGCGATCGTGTAGCGCAGGGCGTCGCCGAGCAGATAGCCGACCATCGCCGAGGGCCGCCAGATGGGCAGCGAGCGGAAACGGTCGAAGACCCCCTTCTCGATGTCGGTGTTGACCGAGACACCGGTGTACATGGTGATCATCACGACCGACATCACGAGGATGCCCGGCAGCACGTACTGGATGTAGTCGCCCGGGGACCCGGCCAGCGCACCGCCGAAGAGGTACGTGAACATCAGCAGGTTCATGATCGGGAAGGCGGTGACGTCGAAGAGCTGCTCCGGCACGTGCTTGATCTTCAGCACCGCGCGCCAGCCGAACGTCAGCGAGGTCGACAGGGAACCGGGTCTCGGCGGCCGTTTCCCGGCCACCAGGAGGGCGGCCAGCGACTCGGCGCTGACCGGGGTGAGTTCCCTGCTCTCGGTGCTCGCGGCCGTGCTCATGCCGGCACCTCGCCTTCCTTCGTGCCGGGGCCGGTGCCGGGGCCGCCCGGGTCCCGTCCGGTGCCGTCGCGGTGGCCGGTGGCGTGGCCGGTCAGCGCCAGGAACACCTCGTCCAGGCTGGGCTGTCCCAGCGAGAAGTTGTCGACGGTGATGCCCGCCCGGGTCAGTTCACCGAGGGCCCGGGCGGCCTGGTCGGCCGCGGTGGCGCTCCGCGCGACCAGGCGGGCGGTCAGGGCCAGCGGGTCGGGCTCCCGCTGCACCTCGGCGAGGAGCGCGGTCCGCAGCACCCGCTCGGCGTCCGGCCGCTGCCGCGCCTCCCGCAGCCGCAGATGGACGGAGCCGGCGCCCACGGACGCCTTCAGCTCGCCCTTGGTGCCCTCGGCGATCACCCTGCCCTTGTCGATCACGGCGATCCGGGACGCGAGCTTGTCGGCCTCGTCCAGGTACTGCGTGGTCAGCAGCACGGTCGTGCCCTGCGCCACCACGGCCCGCACGATGTCCCAGACCTGGTTGCGGCTGCGCGGATCGAGCCCGGTCGTCGGCTCGTCGAGGAAGAGCAGGTCCGGGGTGTTGAGGATGGACGCGGCGATGTCGATGCGGCGCCGCATGCCGCCCGAGTAGTGCTTGACCTGTTTCCCGGCGGCCTCGGCCAGCCCGAAGGCGTCCAGCAACTGCGCCGCCCGGTCCCGCGCCGCCTTCCTGTGGTGCCCGAGGAGCCGGCCCAGCAGGATCAGGTTCTCGGTCCCGGTGAGGTCCTCGTCCACCGAGGCGTACTGCCCGGTCAGGCTGACCCGGCCGCGGACCTCGTCCGCCGCGTGCACGACGTCGTGGCCGAAGACGTGGGCCTCACCGCCGTCCGGCCGCAGCAGGGTGGCGAGGATCCTCACGGCGGTGGTCTTGCCGGCGCCGTTCGGGCCGAGGAGGCCGTAGACCGTGCCGGCCGGCACCACCAGATCCACGCCGTCCAGCGCCCGGGTCACGCCGAACGTCTTCACCAGGCCCGCCGTCTCGATCGCGGGGCCGGACGTCTGCGCGCTCGCGCTCATGCTGGGGTCCTTCCGCGTGCTCGGGGTACGCAGGGGGGACTTTCACGGTCGCGCAAACTCGTCGCCGGTGCACGGCGGAGCCCTCTCGGCCGGCCGTCCGGCGCCGGATGACGCGGCCGGGGCCGCAGGCCGGCGGGCCCGGCGCGGGACCAAGGAGTAGCGTCCCCCTCATGCATGCGATCACGATTCCCGAACCCGGAGGCCCCGAGGTACTGGTCTGGGACGAGGTGCCCGACCCGGTGCCCGGCGAGGGCGAGGTCCTGGTCGACGTGGTGGCCAGCGCCGTCAACCGCGCCGACATCATGCAGCGCCAGGGCCTCTACGATCCGCCGCCCGGTGCGCCGCGCCACCCCGGCCTGGAGTGCTCCGGACGTGTCGCCGCGCTGGGGCCGGGGGTGACCGGCTGGTCGGTCGGCGACGAGGTGTGCGCGCTGCTGGGCGGCGGCGGATACGCGACGAAGGTGGCCGTCCCGGCCGGCCAGCTCCTGCCGGTGCCCGACGGCGTCGGGCTGAAGGAGGCCGCGGCGATGCCCGAGGTGGTCTGCACGGTCTGGTCCAACGTCTTCATGGTCGCCCACCTCCGCCCCGGCGAGACCCTGCTCGTGCACGGCGGCTCCAGCGGCATCGGCACCATGGCGATCCAGCTCGCCAAGGCCGTCGGCGCCCGGGTGGCCGTCACGGCGGGCACCGCCCAGAAGCTGGAACGCTGCGCCGAACTGGGCGCCGACATCCTGATCAACTACCGCGAGCAGGACTTCGTCGCCGAGATCAAGCGGGCCACGGACGGCGCGGGCGCCGACGTCATCCTGGACAACATGGGCGCCAAGTACCTGGACCGCAACGTCCAGGCGCTCGCCGTCAACGGACGGCTGGCGATCATCGGCCTCCAGGGCGGCAACAAGGGGGAGCTGAACATCGGCGCCCTGCTCGCCAAGCGGGCCGCCGTCAGCGCGACCTCGCTGCGGGCCCGCCCCCTGGAGGAGAAGAGGGCGATCGTGGCCGCCGTGCGCGAGCACGTGTGGCCGCTGTTCGCCGCCGGCCGCGTCCGCCCGGTCGTGGACCGCGAGATGCCGATGAGCGAGGCGTCCGCCGCGCACCGGGTCGTGGAGGAGAGCGGGCACATCGGCAAGGTGCTGCTCGTCACCCCCTGACCCGTCCGGGCGGCCGCCCCTCATCCGGCCTGCTGAGCCCGCTGGCTCCTGCGCAGCCGGAGGGCGAACAGGGCCAGGCCCAGCCCCAGACCGATCAGGACCAGCCCGCTGCCGAGGGGCAGCAGCCGCGTGGCCGGCCCGGCCGCCCGCTCCGCGTGCGCGACGGCCGGCTCCTGCCGCCGTACCGGGGGAGCGGCGGGGCCCGGCCCGGTCTCCCGGGCCGGGACGGAGAGCTCCGGGCGGCCGGGCACGCTCCCGGCCTCCTCGACCGGTGCCTTCGGATACGCCGGGTCCGCGTCCGTGATGGCGCCCCTTTCGATGCCCGGCCCGTGCCGCCGTCCCGGCCGCTCCCGTCCCTGGCCGGGCCTGCTGCCCGCCCGGGACGGCTCGGCGGCGGGAGCGGGAGCGGACCGCGCGGGCGAGGGCTTCCGGGCGGTGCCGCCCCCGGGCCCGGGGCCGTGACCGTCTCCCCGGGAGGCGGAGGGCGGGGAGGCCGTGCCCGTTCCCGGGCGGGAGGCGGACGGGGCGATCGGAGCCGGGGCGGCCGCGGACGAAGGCGGAGCCGGGGGTTGCGACCGCCGGTCGGGCACGGGCCTCCGGTCCGGCACGGGCCGCCGGTCGGGTACGGGCCGCCGGTCGGGCCGCGGCCTCCGGTCCGGTCCCGGCCGCCGCTCCGGCACCCGCCCCGCCTCGGACGCGGAGCCGCCGGGAGGCGCGGTCCCGGCACGCCGCGCCGCACCGGGCCCCGGCGTCTCCGCCACGGGGCGGGGCCCCGCCGTGGAACCCGGCTCGGCCGCGGGGCCGTACGCCGCCGCGGAACCCCGTGCCACCACCGGGCGGGACCCGGCCGTGGAACCCCGCGCCGCCACGGAGCCGTACGCCGCCGCAGGGCCGTGCGCCGTCACGGCGCCCTGCCGCGGCGCCGCGGAGGCCGGGGCGGCCCCGTGGAGGCCCGCTCCCGTCCCCAGCGCCGCTCCCAGGGCCAGTACGAGCCCTGCCCCGTGCCCTGCCCGAAGCCGCGTCCGCAGCCTTGGAGTCACGTCGGTGACCCCCTCCCGGTCTAGCCAGTCGCCAAGATCGACGGAACAAGCCTCACATCTGTTAGTGATTCCGGCATTCCGGGTTCCTCCACTCGAAGCGGGCGATCGGTGTTCTGCGGGGGCACGGCGGAGGGGAGGCGGGCGGGTACGAGACAATGGCGGCATGGAGATGCCGAGGAACGACAGGTCACCGGAGAACCCCCAGATCCTGGTCGTCGGCCAGGACGGCATGGCCCTCAGCGGTGGTGGCGGCGGAGACGACGACGCGCGTGAGACCCCGGTGACGGAGCAGGTGGAGCAGCCTGCCAAGGTCATGCGGATCGGCAGCATGATCAAGCAGCTCCTGGAGGAGGTGCGCGCCGCTCCCCTGGACGAGGCGAGCCGGAACCGGCTCAAGGAGATCCACGCCAGCTCGGTGAAGGAGCTGGAGGACGGCCTGGCCCCCGAGCTGGTGGAGGAGCTGGAGCGGCTCTCCCTGCCCTTCACGGACGAGGGCACCCCGAGCGACGCGGAGCTGCGGATCGCCCAGGCGCAGTTGGTCGGGTGGCTGGAGGGCCTCTTCCACGGCATCCAGACCACGCTGTTCGCCCAGCAGATGGCCGCCCGCGCGCAGCTCGAGCAGATGCGCCGCGCGCTGCCGGCGGGTCTCGGCCACGAGGGTGGCGAGGAGGGGCTCGCGGGCGGCCGCTCGGGCGGCCCGTACCTGTAAGGACACCGCGCCACCCGCTTCGACCGCGGCACGGCAAGGGCCCGGCGGCATCGGCTGCCGGGCCTTCGTCCGTCCCCGGCCCGGACGCCTCACCCGGGCACGGTCGCCTCACCGGGTGCGGACGCCTCCCGGCACGGTCGCCTCACCGGGTGCGGTCGTCTCACCGGCTCCGGTCGCCTGCCCGGCCCGGTCGGCTCACCGGTCCGGTCTGCTCATCGCCCTGACGCTTCACCGGTCCGGTCTGCTCATCGGCCCGGACGCTTCACCGGTCCGGTCGCCTGCCCGGTCCGGACGTCTCACCGGCTCCGGTCGCCTGCCCGGTCCAGTCGCCTCACCGGCCCGGGCGCCCGCCCGCCGGACGCCTCACCGTCCCCCTCGGCCTGCCCTCGCCCGCCCGCCCGGTCCACGGGCCCGATCCGAGGAAGGCGCGCCCGTGCCCGGGTCGTCGCGGGACGTGCCGACGCCCGCCGCGATCCGCGCCAGGGCGTGGCGGACCGCCCTCGCCGGCGCCGGGTCCGGGGAGAGGGGCGGTGCGCGTGAGCTTCGCCACGGCTGTGATCTTGCGGCGGCGGCGCTTCCCGGGGCCGTGCGGAGGCCGCTCCCGGCCCAGTCTGCCGATGGGCGCCGACACGTCAAGCGAGGTGCCCGTTCCGTGACCGTACGCGAAAGAAGCGCTGCGGAAGCGTTACCGGAGGTGTTCGACCGGTGCACAGAATTTGCACGGCGACACGGGGGCAGGGTTTGATGACCGGTCCGTCGCGTGCCGGTCCCGGCGCCCGTCCCGGACCGGAGGCTTGCGCGGAGGCTGTAGCGTGGCCGACGGAGACCGTAACAACACCGCGCGCACCGCGGGCAGAAACGACGGCGAGGACTGATGGCACAGCAGCAGCGCGCTCAGGGCCCGTCCGACCCCGAGGCGACTGGCGGCGGTATGTCAGACGCGCCGGAGACCTGGGGCAATGGCGGGCTGGTCGGCGACGGCCGGTACCGGCTGACCCACCGGCTCGGTCGGGGCGGCATGGCCGAGGTGTTCGCCGCGGAGGACGTACGCCTCGGGCGCACCGTGGCGGTCAAGCTGCTGCGGGCCGACCTGGCGGAGGACCCCGTCTCCAAGGCCCGCTTCACGCGCGAGGCGCAGTCGGTGGCCGGGCTCAACCACCACGCGATCGTCGCCGTGTACGACTCCGGCGAGGACTTCGTCGGCGGCCAGTCCGTGCCGTACATCGTCATGGAGCTGGTCGAGGGCCGCACCATCCGCGACCTGCTGATGAACGCCGAGGCCCCGGGCCCGGAGCAGGCCCTGATCATCGTCTCGGGCGTCCTGGAGGCGCTGGCCTACTCGCACCAGCACGGCATCGTGCACCGCGACATCAAGCCGGCCAACGTCATCATCACGCACAACGGCGCCGTGAAGGTGATGGACTTCGGCATCGCCCGCGCCCTGCACGGGGCGTCCACGACCATGACGCAGACCGGCATGGTCATGGGCACCCCGCAGTACCTCTCGCCCGAGCAGGCCCTCGGCAAGGCCGTCGACCACCGGTCCGACCTGTACGCCACCGGCTGCCTGCTGTACGAACTGCTCGCGCTGCGCCCGCCGTTCACCGGCGAGACCCCGCTGTCGGTGGTCTACCAGCACGTCCAGGACATCCCGACGCCCCCCTCCCAGGCGTCCGACGGCTGCCCGCCGGAGCTGGACGGCCTGGTCATGCGCTCGCTGGCCAAGGAGCCCGACGACCGCTTCCAGACCGCGGAGGAGATGCGCGGCCTGGTCCAGTACGCGCTGCAGATGCTCTACGAGCAGGGCGGCCACAGCGGCACCTGGAACACCGGCCCGGTCGGTGTGCCCGAGGGCCGCCAGGCCCCCTCGCCCGGGCTCGCGGGCACGACCGCGCTGCCGCACTCCGACCACGGCGCCGGCACCACGCAGATCCCGCAGCCGATCCTGCCCACCGGGTACGGAAGCGGCGGTGACGACGGCGGCTTCGAGGGGCACGGCAACCGCGGCAGCGGCCGGGGCAAGCTGTGGGTCCTCGCCGTGCTCGCGGTGATCGCGATCGTGGCCGGGGCCGCGCTGGCGCTGAACGGCGCCGGGGAGGGCAAGGGCGAGAAGCCCGGCCCGAGCAAGTCCCCCAGCGCCACGCAGAGCACCGAGGAGGACAAGCCCAGCGAGACGCCGAGCGAGGGCGCCACGGAGGAGAACACCGACCCCGGCACCGACCCCGGCACCGGCGGCAGCGGCGGTGACTCCGGCTGGACCCAGCCGGAGGCGCCCTCCTACACGCCGTCGTACACGCCGACCCAGGAACCGACCCAGGAGCCCACGGGCGGCGAGTCGCCGCCCCCGGCCACGACGGAACCCACGGACGAGCAGCCGACCGACGGGCAGCCCACCGGCGCCCCGGAGCCGACGAGCGGCGACGGCGGAGACGACGGCGGCAGTGCGACCGGCGGTCCCGTGGACCCGCAGATCGGCGGCAGCCTCTGACCCGGGGAAACCCCCTCACGCGCGCGTGGAGCCCGTATCGGGCGCCACGCGCGCGTTTGCGCGTCGGGGGCCGTGCCGCTCCAGTGACCGGGCCAGGCCCCGCTCGCGGCGGGCGCCCGGGCTCGGCGGCCATCACGCGGCGCCCCGGCGGTGATCACGCGGCAGCCCGGCGGCCATCACGCGGCGGCCGTCGCGATGCTCACCCGGCGGCCCGCACCGGCCCTCCCCCCGGCCCTGTCTCTTATACACAACTGA
>NZ_WYCT01000529.1 GCF_011008945.1 Streptomyces harenosi | reverse complement strand
GTTCGGGCGGGGCGGGCGAACGGGCGGGCCGGTGAAGGGAGTCGGGAGACGATTCCGCTGTGTCTTCACAAGCTATGCGGAGCGTGGTGTTGTCATCTCGTTAAGTGGTTCCGCTTGACGCTGGGTGGCGCCGCCGCGTTGGCTTTTCAGTCACCTGGGGTGCAAAGCGTCCCCCGTGTCCGGAAGGCATCAGAAGTGAGCCCCTGCATGCGTCGTATCGCCATCTCCGTGGCCGCGTCCACGTTGACTCTCTCGCTGGCTTCCTGCGGCGTGCTGAACGCGTCGGAGAGCGGTGGCGAGGCGAGCCCCACCAAGGGCGACGACATCACGGTGGGCCTGCTCCTCCCGGAGACGGCGAACACGCGCTACGAGCAGTTCGACTACCCCATCTTCAAGAAGAAGGTCGCCTCCCTCACGCGGGGCAAGGGCCAGGTCGAGTACGCCAACGCGCAGGCCAGCGCCGACAAGCAGGCCGAGCAGCTGCAGGAGATGATCGACGGCCGGGTCGACGTGATCGTGCTGGACGCGGTGGACGCGCACGCCATCGCGCCGGGCGTGCGCAAGGCCAAGGAGGCCGGCATCCCGGTCATCGCCTACGACCGCCTGGCCGAGGGGCCGATCGACGCCTACATCTCCTTCGACAACGAACTGGTCGGCGAGGCCCAGGGCCGGGCCCTGCTGGAGGCCCTCGGCGACAAGGCCGGCGGCTCGGCCAGGGTCGTCATGGTGAACGGCTCGCCCACCGACCCCAACGCCAAGCAGTTCAAGGCGGGCGCGCTGTCCGAGCTGAACGGCAAGGTGACCATCGCCAAGTCCTACGACACCGAGGACTGGAAGCCGGAGAACGCCCAGGCCCACATGGCCGAGGCGATCAACGAGATCGGCAAGGACGGCATCGCCGCGGTGTACTCCGCCAACGACGGAATGGCGGGCGGCATCGTCAAGGCGCTCAAGGCGGCGGGCGTCACCGACCTGCCGCCGATCACCGGGCAGGACGCCGACCTGGCCGCGGTGCAGCGGATCGTCGCCGGCGAGCAGTACATGAGCGTCTACAAGCCCTACCCGCAGGAGGCGGAGAGCGCCGCCGAGATGGCCGTGGCCAAGGTGCAGGGACGGGACATCCAGTTCGACGCGCTGACCCGGGACAAGGTCGACAGCCCCACTCACAAGGGCATCCCGGCGCAGCTCCTGCCCGTGATCTCCCTGACCAGGTCGAACATCAAGAGCACCGTGGTCGCGGACGGCATCTACGAGGTGTCCGACATCTGCACCGCCGCGTACGCGGCCGGCTGCGCGGCCATCGGCCTGAAGTAGCCGCCGGCCCGGAAGCCCGCCTGATGGTTCGTCAGGTCGCGCCGCCGCGGTGACCGAAGGCCCGGACACAGCGGTGTGAACCGGTGGTTTCCGGCTGCCGCCCCGCCCGGAGCCGTGTTGCGGACCCGGTTTCCGGCCGCGCATAGTTGCGCTGCGGAAACGGGCTGGAACCGGGGGTGGGCTGGGTGATGGCCGGGCACGGGGCGGACGGGCATCCACACGGTGCTGACCGACTGTGCGAGGCCGGGGATCGCGTGTATTCCCGGGCCGTGCGGCGCGGCCGCGTGTCCCGCCGGGACGCCGAGCCGGTGCCCTGTCTGCTGGAGCTCGCCCTGCTGCACCCCGACCCCGACGACATGGACTGGCTCGTGCCGACCTCCCCCCAGGAGGTCATGACCCGCCTGCTGCGGGAGGTGCACGACGAGGTCAGCGCCAGCCAGCGCCGGGTGGACTCGGCGGTGGCGGCCTTCGAGTGGTACGCGGGCCTGGGCCGGCGCGCCCGGCCCGGCCAGGACGCCCCGGAGGGCTCCGCGATCCGCGTCCTGGACGGCCTGGCCCGGATCCAGAAGGCGATGGACGAGGCGACCCAGGCGTGCACGACGGAGGTGCTCACCGTCCAGCCCGGCGGCATCCGCCGCGAGCACGAGCTGGCCGAGGGGCTGCACCGGGCGCTGGCGCTGCGCGGGCGCGGGGTGCGGATGCGGGACCTGTACACGCACGTGGCGCGGCACGGCCAGGGCCTGCTCGGCTATCTGGAGCTGATGGGCGACGCGGTGGAGGCGCGCACCCTGGACGAGGTCGTCGACCGCCTGATCCTCTTCGACCGCACGGTGGCCTTCATCCCGGCCAACGCCGACTGCTCGATGGCGCTGGAGCTGCGCCACCCGGCCCTCGTCTCCTACCTGGCCACCGTCTTCGAGCGGCTGTGGCGGCTGGCGGTGCCGCTGACCGCGCCGCTGCCGGACACCGGCATCGAGGGCATCTCGCACCGGGAGCGGTCGATAGCGGCGCTGCTGGCGGAGGGCCACCAGGACGCGGTGATCGCCGAGCGGCTCGGCATCAGCGTCCGCACCTGCCGGGCCCACATAGCCCGTCTGTCGGAGACGCTGGGGGCGGCCAGCCGCACCCAGCTGGGCGTGCGGATCGCCCAGGCGGGCCTGGACGGGCCGCCGCGCCCCGGCCCCTCCCCGGCGGGCGCGTCCAGGCCCGCCTGGGGCTGTCTCTTATACACACCT
>NZ_WYCT01000528.1 GCF_011008945.1 Streptomyces harenosi | reverse complement strand
GAGGTGAGGGGCGCGGCGGGGGCGGCGTGCAGCGGGACGTGGAAGTGGGAGCGCCAGGGGCCGGTGTCGGGCAGGGAGCCGCCGTGCAGTGCCTCGTCGAGGTCGTCGGTGCCGCGCAGCCCGGCGGGGGTGAGGGTGCGGGTCTGGTGCAGGAAGCGGGGTTCGGCGAAGGCGGCGAGCGCCTCGCGGACCTCGGGGAGACGGGGGTGTTCGGCGTGCAGGGCGGCGGAGAGCTGGGATTTGACGACGGGGACACCGGCCCCGGTGAGGGCGTCCAGGGCGGTGTGCGGGTCTTCGAAGGAGGTGGCGAGGTGGCAGGTGTCGATGCAGACGCCGATGCGGTCGTGGGCGATCGCGGCGAGCGGGGCGATGGCGTCGCCGGTGGTCTCGACGACGCAGCCGGGTTCGGGTTCCAGGCCGACGCGGATGGAGCGGCCCGTGAGTTCCTCGAGGGCGTCGAGGCGTTCGGCGAGTGTGCGCAGGGCGTCGCGGGCCCGCTCGGCGCGGGTGCCGTCGTAGGCGGTGCGCCAGGCGAGCGGCAGGGTGGAGATGGTGCCCTCGGTGACGTCGTCGGGGAGCAGCCCGGCCAGGAGACGGGCCAGGGCGGTGGTGTGGTCGAGGCGTGCGGGGTCGGCCCAGTCCGGCCGGTACACGCGGTACTTGACCTCTTCCGCGCCGAACCCCTCGTACGGGAAGCCGTTGAGGGTGACGACCTCCAGGCCGCGCCGGTCGAGTGCGCAGCGCAGCCCGCGCAGGGCCGACGGGTCGGTGACCAGGGCGCGGGCGGCGTCCCTGGCCAGCCACAGGCCGATGCCGAGCCGGTCGCGGCCCAGTCGGCGGCGGACGGGTTCGCAGTGGTCGCGGAGCTGGGCGAGGACACCGTCGAGGGTCTCGGCGGGGTGGACGTTGGTGCAGTAGGCGAGGTGGACGGTGGAGCCGTCGGGGTGGCGGAAGCGCATGGCTCACGCCCCCGCGGCCGGGGCGCCGGGCTGTTCGGAGGGGTCTTTCGGGGCGCCGCGGAGGATGGAGTTGCCCTCGTGTGTGGCGTCCGTGGCCGGGACGTCGAGGGTGAGGCGTCCGCTGAGCCCGTAGAAGGCGGCGGGGTTGCGCCACAGCACGAGGTCGACGTCGTCCTCGGTGAACCCTTCGGCGAGCATCAGGTCGGCGACCTTGCGGGTCTTGAGCGGATCGCTCCTGCCCCAGTCGGCGGCGGAGTTCACCAGCACCCGCTCGGGGCCGTAGGCGCGGAGGATCGCGACCATGCGCTCCTCGTCCATCTTGGTGTCGGGATAGACGGAGAAGCCGAGCCAGCAGCCGCTGTCCTTGGCCTCCTTGACGGTGGTCTCGTTGAGGTGGTCGACCAGGACCCGGTCCAGGGGCAGCGCGGACTCGCGGACCACGTCGAGGGTGCGGCGCAGACCGGCGAGCTTGTCCCGGTGCGGGGTGTGCACCAGGGCGGGCAGGCCGTGGTCGGCGGCCAGTTGGAGCTGGGCGGCCAGGGCGGTGTCCTCGGCGGGTGTCATCGCGTCGTAGCCGATCTCGCCGACGGCCACGACGCGGTCCTTGACGAGGTACCGGGGCAGGTCGTCGAGGACGGGGACGCAGCGGGGGTCGTTGGCCTCCTTCGGATTCAGGGCGATCGTGCAGTGGTGGGCGATGCCGTACTGGGCGGCGCGGAACGGCTCCCAGCCCAGCAGGGAGTCGAAGTAGTCCCGGAAGGACGCGGGCGAGGTGCGGGGCTGGCCGAGCCAGAAGGCGGGCTCGACGACGGCGCGGACGCCCGCGGCGTACATCGCCTCGTAGTCGTCGGTGGTCCGTGACGTCATGTGGATGTGGGGGTCGAAGATGCGCATCAGGACTCCTTGCCGTCGCCGCCGCGGGTGCCGTCACCGGCGGGCGGAGCGCTCGTGGGGTCGGTCAGGGCCAGGACGCGGTGGAGATCCGCCGGTACGGGACGGCCCGCGGCGGTGCGCTCGGCGGCGTAGTCGGCGAGCATGCGGGCGAGTTCGGCGTCGCCGCGGGCGCGGCGGGGCAGGTCGGCCACGTGGTCCACCGGGACACCGGTGAACAGGCACTTCAGTACGGCGTGACGCCACTGGTGGGCATCGAGGTGCCGGGCGGTGTAGGGACCGACGGCGGCGGCCAGCAGCCGGGTGTCGTTGGTGCGCAGGGCGTCCTCGACGAGCGGGAGGGCCTCGGGGCCGGGGACCAGATGGGGCAGGGCCAGCAGGACGGCGCGGCGTTCGTCGGCGGTGCCCTGCAGGTAGACCCGGGTCAGGGCCCCCGCGTCGGCGCGGGCCGCGTGCAGGATGACGACGCGGGCCGCGTCGGCGTGGCCGGCCCCACAGCGGCGGCCGGCCTCGGCCAGGCGCAGCTCCCACACGGACAGGGGCCCGTGGGCGCCGGGGCTGTCTCTTATAAACATCTCCGAGCCCACGAGACACTCGCTAAACTCGTATGCCGTCTTCTGCTTGAAAAAAAAAAAAAAGCTCGCACAGGAAATAAAGTAAATCGCAAAACATATACCTGAAAGAGCACGCGTCAGCACTC
>NZ_WYCT01000527.1 GCF_011008945.1 Streptomyces harenosi | reverse complement strand
GGGCAGCGGCGCGCCCGCTCCCGGGGGCGGCGGTCCGGCGGCCCCCGGGGGCCGCCGGACGGCCGGGCGTCAGCGGACCCGCTGCCCCTTGCCCAGTGCGATCACCCCGGCCTTGGAGACGGTGTAGAGCTCCGCGTCGCGCTCCGGGTTGACGCCGATCGTCGCTCCCGGCGGCACCACGACGTTCTTGTCCAGCACCGCTCCGCGCACCACCGCGCCCCGCCCGATGTGCACGTTGTCGTGCAGCACCGAGCCCTGCACCACCGCGCCGGGATCGACCACCACCCCCGGGGACAGCACGGACCGCGTGACCTGACCGCGGATCAGGCACCCGGCGCTGATGATCGACTCCCCGGCGATCCCGCCCGCGTTGAAGCGGGCGGGCGACAACTGGCCCGAGTGCGTGTAGATCGGCCAGTCGCGGTTGTACAGGTTGAAGGCGGGACGCTCGGCGATCAGGTCCATGTGGGCGTCGTAGTAGGCGTCGAGGGTCCCCACGTCCCGCCAGTAGCCCTGGTCGCGGGTGGTCTCGCCGGGCACGTGGTTGGAGCCGAAGTCGTACAGCGCCGCCTCGCCCCGCTCGGTGAGCTGGGGCAGGATCGAACCCCCCATGTCGTGTGCCGAGTCCCCGTCCTCGGCGTCCCGCTGCAGCGCCTCGATCAGCGCCTTGGTGGTGAAGACGTAGTTGCCCATCGAGGCGAAGACGCAGTCGGGGTCCCCCGGCAGGCCCGGCGGGTCGGCGGGCTTCTCCAGGAAGCTCTTGACCGTGCGGCCGTCCGCCCGGGGTGTGATCACGCCGAACGACGACGACTCGGTGCGCGGCACGCGGATCCCGGCCACCGTCACGCCCGCCCCCGACTCGATGTGCTGGGCGAGCATCTGCCGCGGGTCCATGCGGTAGACGTGGTCGGCGCCGAACACCGCGACGTGGTCGGGCTGTTCGTCGTGGACCAGGTTCAGCGACTGCAGGATCGCGTCCGCGCTGCCCAGGTACCAGCGGGGGCCGAGCCGCTGCTGGGCCGGGACGGGAGTCACGTAGTTGCCGAGCAGGCTGGACATCCGCCAGGTGGTGGTGATGTGCCGGTCCAGCGAGTGCGACTTGTACTGGGTCAGCACGCAGATGCGCAGGATGTCCCCGTTGACGAGGTTGGACAGGACGAAGTCGACGAGACGGTACGTGCCCCCGAAGGTGACCGCGGGTTTCGCCCGGTCCGCGGTCAGGGGCATCAGGCGCTTGCCCTCCCCGCCCGCCAGGACGATCCCGAGCACCGATGGACCCCCACGCCGCATGGCCGCTCCCCTCACCCTCGCCGTTTTCCGCCTGCCCCGGAACGGGGCGCTACGCCCGTCCCAGGATCTCCTCGTAGAGCCGGACGGTGCGGCGCGCGACCGCGTCCCAGCCGAACTCCCTGACCGCCCGCTCCCGTCCGGCCTCACCCATCCGCCGGGCGGTCTCCGGGTCGCCGAGAAGCCCGTCCAGTGCGCGCGCGAGCCCCGCCTCGAAGTCGTCGTCCAAGGGCACGAGTACCCCGGTTTCGCCGTCTGCCACGACCTCGGGGATGCCGCCGACCCGGGAGGCGACGACGGGAGTGGCGCAGGCCATCGCCTCCAGGTTGACGATGCCGAGGGGCTCGTACACCGAGGGGCAGACGAACGCGGCGGCGTGGGTGAGGAGTTGCACCACCTCCGGGCGCGGCAGCATCCCCGGGATCCAGTGCACGCCCGCGCGCCGCCGGCCGAGCTCGCCGAACAGCTCGCGGAACTCCCGGTCGATGGCGGGCGTGTCGGGCGCCCCGGCGCAGAGCACGACCTGCGCGGCGGGATCGATGTCCCGTACGGCGCGCAGCAGATGGGGCACGCCCTTCTGCCGGGTGATGCGGCCGACGAACAGGACGTACGGCCGGGAGCGGTCCAGGCCGACGCGGTCCAGGACGTCGGTGGCGGGGTCGGGCCGGTAGAGCGTGGTGTCGATGCCGTTGTGCACGACGTGGACCCGGTCGGGCGCCAGCGCCGGATAGCAGGCGAGGATGTCCTCCCGCATGGCGCCGGAGACGGCGATCACCGCGTCGGCGGCCTCGACCGCGGTGCGCTCCGCCCAGCTCGACAGGGCGTATCCGCCGCCGAGTTGCTCGGCCTTCCAGGGGCGCAGGGGCTCCAGGGAGTGGGCGGTAACGACGTGCGGGATGCCGTGGAGGAGCTTGGCGAGGTGGCCGCCGAGGGCCGCGTACCAGGTGTGCGAGTGGACCAGGTGGCGGTCCGTCAGGGCGGCGGCCATGGCGAGGTCCACCGAGAAGGTGCGCAGCGCGTCGTTGGCGCCGTCGAGCCCGGGCCAGGGGCGGTGGCGCACCACCCCGTCCGCGCGGCCCTCGCCCCAGCAGTGCACGTCCAGGTCGACCAGACGGGCCAGTTCGCGGGCGAGGAACTCGACGTGGACGCCGGCGCCGCCGTACACGTCCGGCGGGTACTCCCGGGTCAGCAGTCCCACTCGCACGCGTACCTCCCGTCGCAGGGGTTGCTGCTCTCATGGTCACCCGGACGGGGCGCGGGGGGAAGAG
>NZ_WYCT01000526.1 GCF_011008945.1 Streptomyces harenosi | reverse complement strand
ACGGCATACGAGGTTAGCGAGTGTCTCGTGGGCTCGGAGAGGTGTATAAGAGACAGGTCACGACCGGGGCTTTCTGGGTGGTGGTGGTACTCGGAGGTGTCGGCGCGGGGCCGGGGTGCGGGGTCGTCATCCGACGGGCCGCCGCTCGTCCACGGCCCCCGCCGACCGCTGCGCGGGGATGGCGTCCATGCCCGGCGGGGCGGAGACGCCGCCCTTGCGGCGCAGCTTCTGCCAGCGCAGCCGGCCGCCGGTGAGGGCGGTGATCCAGGACTGGAGCAGCACGACGTACATGAGCTGCCGGTAGAGGATCTGCTGGAGCGGCAGCGAGATGAGCGGGGTGAGCCGCTCGCGGTCCAGGACGAAGGAGTAGGCCGCGCAGGCCGCCTGGATGGCCAGTACGCCGAACCACGCCACGATCGTCTTCTCGGCGGGGCCGAAGAGCAGGCCGTAGAGCAGGAAGATGTCGATCAGGGGGGCGAGCAGCGGGGCCAGGACCATGAACAGGGAGACCAGGGGCAGGCCGACCCGGCCGAAGCGGCCCGAGGGCCCGCGCTCGACGAGGGCGCGGCGGTGCTTCCAGATCGCCTGCATGGTGCCGTACGACCAGCGGTAGCGCTGGGACCACAACTGCTGCACGGACTCCGGGGCCTCGGTCCAGGCGCGGGCGTTCTCCGCGTAGACCACCCGCCAGCCGTCGCGGTGCAGCGCCATGGTGATGTCGGTGTCCTCGGCGAGCGTGTCGTCGCTCATGCCGCCGACGCGTTGCAGGGCGGAGCGGCGGAAGGCGCCGACGGCGCCCGGGATCGTCGGCATGCAGCGCAGGACGTCGTACATGCGGCGGTCGAGGTTGAAGCCCATCACGTACTCGATGTGCTGCCAGGCGCCGATGAGGGTGTCCTTGTTGCCGACCTTGGCGTTGCCCGCCACGGCGCCGACCTTCGGGTCGCCGAAGGGCTGGACGAGCTCGCGGACCGTGGAGGGTTCGAAGACCGTGTCGCCGTCCATCATGACGACGATGTCGTGACGGGCGTTGGCCAGTCCCCGGTTGAGGGCGGCCGGCTTGCCCGCGTTGAGCTGGCGGACGACCCGGACCCCGGGCAGGCCCATCGCCTCGACGATGCGGGCGGTGCCGTCGGAGGAGCCGTCGTCGACGACGATCACCTCGATGGGGTGCTCGCTGGCCATGAGCGAACGGACGGTGTTCTCGATGCACTTGGCCTCGTTGTACGCCGGGACCAGCACCGACACCGGTTCGGTGACCGGCGGGCCCCACCGGAAGCCCTTGCGGCGCACACGGCGGGCGTGGACGCCGGACAGGGCGAGCATGAGGGCGAAGCGGCCGATGACGAGGGAGCCGATGACCGCCAGGCCCACCACCAGGACGTCGGTGATCCTCTCGGCGGCCTGGACCAGGAAGATCCACGCCTTGCCCTTCCACAGGTCGAGGCCGTGGACCGGGGTGTGCGCGCTCGGCGCGCCCAGCGCCTCGGTGAGGTTGGTGAACTCGTAGCCCTGCTGCTTCAGGCCGGGCAGGAACCGGTCCAGGGCCTGCACGGTCTGGTGGCGGTCGCCGCCGGAGTCGTGCATGAGGACGATGGCGCCCTCGCCGCCCTTCGGTGTGGCGCGGCGGATGATCTCCTCGACGCCGGGCTTCTTCCAGTCCTCGCTGTCGGTGTTGTTGACGACGGTGAGGTAGCCGCGGCTGCCGATGTACTCGGTGACCGGCCAGGACTTGTTGTCCATGGCGTCGGCGAAGGAGGAGTACGGGGGGCGGAAGAGGGAGGTGCGGATGCCGGCCGCGCCCGTTATCGCGAGCTGGTTCTGGGACAGCTCCCGGTCGATGCGCTCCTTGGACTGGAAGGAGAGATCGGGGTGGTTGAAGGTGTGCAGGCCGATCTCGTGGCCCTCGTCGACCATGCGCGCGACCAGATCCGGGTAGCGGGAGGCCATGGTGCCGGTGACGAAGAAGACCGCGTGCGCGTCGTGCTTCTTCAGCACGTCCAGCACCTTGGGCGTCCAGACCGGGTCGGGGCCGTCGTCGAAGGTGAGGACCAGGCGGTGGTCGGGCACGCTGAGGCCGGCGGTGCGGCCGCCGCGGGTGTCGATGACCGGGCCGCCCTCCAGGATCTCCTCGGGCACCCGGTCGGTGGGGGCGGGCGGCTGGACGCGGTGGTCGGCGAGGATCTCGCTGTGCACGTACCCGCGCAGCATCAGCATCGCCATCAGGGAGACGAGGACGAGCGCCGGCAGCAGCAGGCGCAAGGGCAGGCGGGGACGCCGGGAGCCGTCACGGGCCCTTTTCGGGGCGCCGTGACGGCGGGTGCGGGATGCCATCAGAGGTGGTACTCCGGGGACGGTGCGGAAGCGGTGGGGACGCCCGGTACGGCGGCGCCGTAGGCGGGGTGGTGCGAGGCGGCGGACCTGGTGTCGGTGCCCGGGCGGGCGCCGGTGGCCGCGCCGGGCGCGGTCGTGGGCCGGCCGCCCTTCGCCGGGGGCGAGCCGGGCGTGGCGTCGGGCCGCCGGCCGCTCGTCCCCGACCGGCCGGGCTGGTCCGCGCCGCCGCCCGGCCCGGGGCGCCCAGGGCCTGAGGATCTGGTC
>NZ_WYCT01000525.1 GCF_011008945.1 Streptomyces harenosi | reverse complement strand
CCCTCACCCCGCCCGCCGAGACCGAGCCCGAGGCCCGCCCGTGACCGACGACACCCCCATCCGCCTCCTGCTGGCCGACGACCACCCCGTCGTACGGGCCGGACTGCGCGCCGTGCTGGAAACCGAACCCGGCCTCCTCGTCATGGCGGAAGCCGCCACCGCCGAGGACGCCGTCAGCCGCGCCGCCGAAGGCGACATCGACGTCGTCCTGATGGACCTGCAGTTCGGCAAGGGCATGGGCGGCGCCGAAGCCACCGCCCGGATCACCGCCCGCCCGGGAGCCCCCCGCGTGCTGATCGTCACCACCTACGACTCCGACGCCGACACCCTGCCCGCCATCGAAGCCGGCGCCACCGGCTACCTCCTCAAAGACGCCCCGCCCGAGGACCTGGCCGCCGCCGTGCGTACCGCGGCGGCCGGACGCACCACACTCGCGCCCACCGTGGCCGACCGGCTGATGAGCCGCCTGCGCACCCCCGGCACCGCCCTGACCCGGCGCGAGACCGAAGTCCTCGCCCTGGTCGCCGACGGCCTGTCCAACCAGGCCGTCGGCGCACGCCTCCACCTGACCGAAGGCACCGTCAAGTCCCACCTGGCCCGCATCTACGCCAAACTCGGCGTCGACTCCCGCACCGCCGCCGTCGCCGCGGCCATCGACCTGGGCCTCATCCGCCGCTGACCCGCACACGTGCGGTTCCGTATGTGTCGCGCAGCGGCTCATCGCGTCGCCGTCGGCCTGCGGCGTCAGCGGCCGGCCGTCGGCGCGTACCGCCTGGAGGTCCCGGAAGTACCGCACGTACAGGTCGGGGCGAACTACCGGGCGGACCGGTCGGCACGGTGGCGGCACGGACCGGGTGAGCGTGGGCGGCAAGGGCGGCCGATGAGCGCCGGGGGCCGGCCGCCCGCCCGCGCGGTCAGGCCATCTCGACGCAGCGATGGGCCGGGAGCTGTGCGTATCCCGGCCCGGCCACCTGCTCCCTCCCCTTCACCGCCGGCCGACGCGACGAGAACGCGAAGCGGAGGGCCTGCGCATGTCACGGGAGGTCGCGGCCGGGTGCCCTGCTGGCGGCGGAATTGGCATTCGGGCGTGTGGTCGATTTAGGGTGCGTCGGTTCGTGCCGTCACGGCGGCAGCCCATCGACGGAGAGGAAAGCCGATGATGCAGCAGGCATCGGCCACCGACCCGGCTCCCGGGCGCCGCCCCGAGCTGGTACCCGACCCGGATGTGGAGGCGGCCCGTATCGCGGCGGTGCGCCGCTACGACATCCTCGACACTCCCCCCGACGGGGCGTTCGACCGGGTGGCGGCGATGGCCGCCCGGCTCTTCGACGTCCCGGTGGCGACCGTCACCATCGTGGACACCGACCGCATCTGGTTCAAGGCCGCCCACGGCCTGGAGGGTGTCGCGGAGATCGGCCGTGATCCGGGCCTGTGCGGCTCGGCGATCCTGCGCGATGACACGATGGTCATCCCCGACACTCTCCAGGACCCCGTCGCGATGGACAATCCGCTGGTCGCCGGAGAGATGGGGGTGCGCTTCTACGCCGCCGCACCGATCATCACCCCGGACGGGCACCGGCTGGGCACGGTCAACGTCCTCGACACCCGGCCGCGCTCGATCACCGAGGAGGACACCGCCACTCTCGCCGATCTCGCCGCGATCGTGCTGGACGAGATGGAGCTGCGGCTGTCGGCGCTGCGCGCCCTGCGCGACGAGCAGGCCCGCCGGGAGGCGGAGAAGCGGCATGCCGAGGCGGAGCGGGCGCGGGCCGAGGCGGAACGGGCGGCGCGGGAGAAGGCGGAGCGGGACAGGGCCGCCATCGCCGCGTTCGCCTCCACCCTCCAGCGCACCCTGCTTCCCCCTGCCCTTCCCGTGGTGCCGGGCCTGGAACTGGCCTGCCACTACCGCACCGCCTCGGTCCACGACGTGGGCGGCGACTTCTACGACGTCTTCCCCCTCGACGGTGACCGGTGGGCGTTCTTCCTCGGTGACGTGTGCGGCAAAGGGCCCGAGGCGGCGACCGTCACCGCCCTGGCTCGCCACACCCTGCGCGCCGCGGCCCAGATCAACGCCGATCCCGTCACGGTGCTGAGTGCGCTCAACACCGTGCTGCTCACCGACGTCACCGCCGGCCGCCGCTTCTGCACCGTCCTCTTCGGCCTCCTGGAGCCCCGCGAGGCCGGCGGCTTCACCGTCACCATCGCCACCGGCGGCCACCCGCCGGCCTACCACGTGCGCCCCGACGACAGCGGCGCCGTCTGGGTGCGGACCGTACGCCCCCAGGGCGGGATGCTCGTCGGCGCCTTTCCCCAGGCGTCCTTCGCCCAGACCACGTTCTCGCTGACGGCCGGGGAGAGCCTCTTCCTCTACACCGACGGGCTGATCGAAGCCCGTAACACCGAAGGCGTCATGCTCGGTGACGACGGCCTGACCGGCTTCCTCCACCAGCGCACCGGGCCCGTCACCGCAACCTCCCTGGTCGAGGACAGCATCACCCTGCTGGCCTCGCTGCCCGACATAGCCCGCGACGACGTGGCTCTGCTGGCCCTGTCCGTCCCCCACCCGCACACCCCACCCGGCGGCGGTGTCGCCGCCGGGTGGGGTG
>NZ_WYCT01000524.1 GCF_011008945.1 Streptomyces harenosi | reverse complement strand
GCGCGGACGTCGGCGGCGTCGGAGGGTCTGAGGTCGGGGGTTCGGAGGTCGGGGGTTCGGAGGTCGGCGGCGGCGTGACCTCGCGTACCGGGACGACGGTCCGGCCGGCGTTGTCACCCGGTCGCGGGTCCAGGACGGTGCCGGTGACCGTCCAGTCGAGCGGGGCGTCACCGGCGGTGAGTCCGGTCACGGCGACGTCCACGGGCACGGTGGCGCCGGGCCGCACCACCCCGACATCGCACTGGAGGGAGACGGCGCCGCAGCTGCCGCCGGGCCGGGACATGCCCGTGACCTGTACGCCGGAGGGCGGGGAGACGGTGAGCCGGGCACCGGGTGAGGTGGCGGGGCCGTTGTTCACCACGTCGACGCGGACGGTGGCCGAGGAGCCGACGGAGACCGGGGGCACGGTGACGGGCGCGCCGACCGCGAGGTCCACGGACTGCTGGACGGCGGGTTCCTTCTGCCGCCCCGGCAGGTCCAGGGTGAGCGGGGTGAGGCCGCCGGACGCGACGTCCAGCAGGTGCAGCTTCTCGGGGTTGTTGACGGCGCGGCCGGTACGGATGCTGAGGACCATGCCGTTGCCGTCGGCGGTCCAGGCGGCGTCACGGGGCTGGTACGGGCCGGTGGCCGAGACGTCCGGCAGGTCCCGGCGGCAGGCGTCGGCCCGGCCGCGGGCGGCGGCGGGCAGCAGGACCCGGCAGTCCTCGCCCTCGGGAGTCGTCACGAGGAGGCCGTTGCGTTCGTCGATCAGGCCGCCGCCGCTCTTGCGGTTGAAGGCGATGCTGCGCCCGTCCGGGGAGAAGGCCGGGCTGTCGTCGATGACCTCGCAGGCGTCCGGGCAGACGTCGGCGCTCAGGTCGTCCTGGTCTCTCAGATCGTCCAGGGGCACGGTCCAGATGTGCTTGTTGCCGCCCTTTCCGTTGATCACATGGTTGCGGGTGAAGGCCAGGGTGGTGCCGTCGGGGGACCAGGTGGGCTGGGCGTCGCCGCCGTCGGGATGCCCGTCCGGCGGGGTGATCTCGCCGCGGATCTCGCCGCTCGCCGCGTCCGCGATGAAGATGCGGCTGGGCCCGGCGACGCCGCCCGGCGACGTCCGGGTGAAGGCCAGGTACCTGCCGTCCGGGGAGAACGTCGGGTCGGTGTCCCAGTCCTTCGGCCCGCGTCCCGCCAGCCGCAGCGCCTCGCCGTGGGAGCCGTCGGCGTCCACGATCCAGATCCGCTCGATCCGCCCGTCGGGCGTGTCCTCGAAGCGGGTCACCACGATCCGGCGTCCGTCGGGGGTGTAGGTCTGCCGCTCGGTCCACGGGTCGTAACCGTCGGCGGGCCGGAACAGCGGGTCCTTCTCGGGGTCGGTGTTGGTGTCGGCCGCCGGGTCCTCCTCGAGGATCGTCTTCCCCAGGTCCCGGGGGTCGACCCCGTCACTGCGGATGTCCTGGAGGGTCACCACGTGCCGGCCCGGCGCCGAGGTGCGCTCCACCACCGCGCCGCCGCCGTCGAGCGGGCCGAGCCAGGTGGGCGAGAGGACCTCCCGGTCCTCGCTGAGCACCAGCGAGGGTGTCTGTTCCGAGTGCGCCGGCACCCGGAAGACATGGTCCCAGTCGCCCTCGCACTCACAGGTGCGGTTGGGGCTCAGGAAGAGCACCTGGTCCCCGTCGGGCAGCCAGGCTGCCCCGTGGGTGTCCCACTGCGCCTGCTCGCCCGCGAGCAGCGGCCGGTCGGTGCTCCCGTCCGTCACCCGCAGCCGCGGTCCCTCCGCCTCGGTGGTGGCGGTGTACGCGATGAGGTTCGCGTGCTCGGAGTCGCCGACCGGGTTCCACACGGGCTGGGTGGCCGTGCCGCCCGCGGGACGGGTGATGCGGGTGGCGGTGGGGGCGGTGCCGCCGTCCAGCTGCCGCGTGTAGATCTGCGCCCCGGCCAGCGGGTCGGCGTCGCCGGAGTAGGCCAGCCGCTTCCCGTCCGGCGAGACCGTCGGGCTCTCCTCGTTCGCGGGGCTTTTGGTGAGCCGGGTCAGGCCGGTGCCGACGGGGCCGGCGGTGCTCACCATCCACAGGTCGCGCTGGGTGCCGCCGTCGGCGCCGCCCGGCTCGGCCGAGTCGAACACCACCGCCTTGCCGTCCGGTGTCAGCCGGGGGTGCGCCGCGTCCCGGCCCTCGGTGAGCCGGCGGACCGTTCCGTCGGCGGCCCGCAGGTAGACCTGCGGCTTTCTCTCGTCGCGGCGGCTGGTGAAGACCAGCGTGTCGTCGAGGGCGGACGGCTGGAGGTCGTAGTGGGCCGGGCTCTTGAACAGCGGCTTGCTGGAGGTGCTCGTGTCCACCCGCCCGAGGCTGCGGTGCCGGGTTCCCGCGTAGGCGATACGGGTGGGTGCGGCATCGGCGGCCGACGGCCCGGGCTCGGCGTCGCTGCGGCCGGAGGCCGCCGTCACCCCGAGCAGCGGGACCAGCAACAGCAGCGACGTGCCCAGTCTTCCCAGGCGGTGCCGCCCGCCGGGGGCAGCGGTTCCGATCACGGTTCCCCTCGCAGTGTGGTGCGGCGTTCGAGACCTGCCCCCGCCACCCTGCACCGGCCGCGCGCGGGGCGGGAGCTGTCTCTTATACACCTCTCCGAGCCCACGA
>NZ_WYCT01000523.1 GCF_011008945.1 Streptomyces harenosi | reverse complement strand
CGTTGAGGCCGTTCTGCCGGGGCGTTCCCTCGTTCTGGGTGGGGAGGCTGCGTCGCCGGTGTGGCTGCGGGAGCTGCTCGCGGCGGCGGGTGAGCGGGAGGTGTACAACCATTACGGGCCGACCGAGGCCACGATCGGCGTGGCGACGACCCGGCTCACCGCCGAGCGGATCGCCGGCGCTGTGGTGCCGATCGGCTCTCCGATCGCCAACACCCGCTTCTATCTTCTCGACGCGTACCTGCAACCGGTGCCGGTGGGGGTGGTCGCGGACCTGTACGTGTCCGGTGCCGGGCTGGCACGCGGGTACGTGGGGCGCGCGGGCCTGACCGCCGAGCGGTTCGTGGCGAACCCCTTCGAGTCGGGCCGGCGCATGTACCGCACCGGTGACCGGGCGAAGTGGACGGCAGACGGTCAGGTGGTGTTCCTGGGCCGCGCCGATGACCAGGTCAAGATCCGGGGCTTCCGGATCGAGCCGGGCGAGGTCCAGGGCGTGGTCGCCGCGCACCCGCTGGTCAGCCAGGCGGCGGTCGTCGCCCGGGAGGACATCCCCGGCGACCGGCGTCTCGTCGCCTACGTCGTCCCGGCCGGCGCCGAGGGGGTGGCTGCCGAGCTGCCGCGGGAGGTCATCGAGTTCGTGGCCCGGCGGCTGCCCGGTCACATGGTGCCGTCGGCGGTCGTCGTCCTGGACGCGATGCCGCTGACCGGCAAC
This sequence comes from Streptomyces harenosi, assembly GCF_011008945.1. GTDB lineage: Bacteria > Actinomycetota > Actinomycetes > Streptomycetales > Streptomycetaceae > Streptomyces > Streptomyces harenosi. Next base: position 1,927 of record NZ_WYCT01000523.1, on the reverse strand, counting down.
GGCAAACTGGACCGCAAGGCGCTGCCCGTGCCGGAGTACGCCTCCGGTGCCGGCCGGGGCCCGTCCAACGCCCGCGAAGAGATCCTGTGCGCCGCCTTCGCCGAGGTCCTGGGGGTGGACGGGGTTGGCGTGGACGACGACTTTTTCCGGCTGGGCGGTCACTCCCTCCTGGCGATCCGCCTGGTCGAGATCCTGCGCGGCCACGGGGTGACGGTGTCGGTGCGGGCGCTGTTCCAGACGCCGACCCCGGCCGGGCTTGCCGTCGCGGCCGGCGCCGTTCAGATCGAGGTGCCGGAGAACCTGATCCCGGCCGACGCGACCACGATCACCCCTGAGATGCTGCCGCTCGTCGACCTCACCGCCGAGGAACTGGAGCGGGTCGTCGCATCGGTGGCGGGCGGCGCGGCGAACGTCGCCGACGTCTACCCGTTGGCCCCGCTCCAGGAGGGCCTGCTCTTCCACCACCTCCTCGCGGACGGCGGGGACGACGCGTACGTCCTGCCGACGGTGGTCGAGTTCGACTCGTCTGAACGCCTCGATGCCTTCCTCGACGCGCTCCAGAAGGTACTCGACCGCCACGACATCTTCCGTACGTCCATTGTGTGGGAGGGCCTGCGCGAGCCGGTCCAGGTCGTGTGGCGGCACGCGACCCTGCCCGTTACCGAGGTCGCCCTCGAAACGCGGAGCGGCGACCCGATGGCCGATCCGATCGCCGACCTGGTGGCGGCCGGGGGCGCGACGATGGACCTCGGCGAGGCGCCGCTGATCACGGTCCACACGGGCCGGGTCCCGGGGGCGGGCCAGTGGCTGGCGCTGGTGCGGGTGCACCACATGGTGCGCGACCACACCGCCCTCGAAGTGCTGCTCGCGGAGGTGCGGGCGTTCCTGGAGGGGCGCGGCCGGGAACTGCTGGAGCCGCTGCCGTTCCGTACCTTCGTCTCCCAGGCGCGTGGCGGGCTCGACCGCTCGGAGCACGAGCGGTACTTCGCCGAACTGCTCGGCGACGTCACCGAGCCGACGGCCCCCTTCGGGATCGCCGACGTACGCGGTGACGGCGCGGAAGCGGCACGACGCGTGGTGCCGTTCGAAGACGAGTTGACCGTGCGGCTCCGGGACGTCTCCCGCCGTCTGGGCGCGAGCCCGGCGACGCTGCTGCACCTGGCGTGGGCGCGGGTGCTCGCGGCGGTCAGCGGCCGGACGGACGTGGTCTTCGGGACGATCCTGTTCGGGCGCATGAACGCGGGGGAAGGCGCATCCCGCGTGCCGGGCCCTTTCCTGAACACGCTGCCGGTCCGCCTCCTCACGGATCGACTCGGAGTCCGCGCGGCGGTCACCGCGATGCGTGATCAGCTGGCGGAGCTTCTGGAGCACGAGCACGCGCCGCTCACGCTGGCGCAGCAGGCCAGCGGGATGTCGGGCAACACTCCGCTCTTCACCGCCTTGTTCAACTACCGGCACAACACGGGTGGCGGTGCCCATGAGCACCAGCGTGACGGTGCGGACGAGACGCGCGATGAGCCGCTCGCCGGAATCAGGACGGTCTTCTCGCGCGAACGCACCAACTACCCGCTGCTCGTCTCCGTCGACGACGACGGCGACAGCCTCTGGGCCGCCGTGGACGCGGTGGCGCCGATCGACCCGGAGACCGTGGGTGTCTTCCTGCGCACCGCCGCGCGGAACCTGGTCGCCGCCCTTGAATCCGCCCTGGTGGGCGGCCAGGACGTGCCGCTGAGCACGGTCGAGGTGCTGGACGAGGCCCAGCGCCACCGGGTGTTGACGGAGTGGAACGATACGGCTGCCGAGGTGGCTTCCGGTTCCGTTCCGGAGCTGTTCGAGGCGCAGGTGGCGCGGACGCCGGAGGCGGTCGCGGTGGTCTCGGGCGGCGTGGAGGTGTCGTACGCCGAACTCGACGGCCGGGCTAACCGGT
>NZ_WYCT01000522.1 GCF_011008945.1 Streptomyces harenosi | reverse complement strand
CTTCGTCGGCAGCGTCAGAGGTGTATAAGAGACAGCGCCCGCGCCCCGCGGTGCGAGGATGACCCCGACGACGCAACTCCCGGAGGGCACCCCCAGCCATGACCCAGAAAGTCGCAGTCCTCGGCACCGGCAAGATCGGCGAAGCCCTGCTCAGCGGAATGATCCGAGCCGGCTGGGCCCCGGCCGACCTCCTGGTCACCGCCCGCCGCCCGGAGCGCGCCGACGAACTCCGCGCCCGCCACGGAGTCACCCCGGTCACCAACGCCGAGGCCGCCAAGACGGCCGACACCCTGATCCTCACGGTCAAGCCGCAGGACATGGGCACCCTCCTCGACGAGCTCGCCCCGCACGTCCCCGCCGACCGCCTGGTCATCAGCGGCGCGGCCGGCGTGCCCACCGCCTTCTTCGAGGAGCGCCTCGCCCCGGGCACCCCGGTCGTCCGCGTCATGACGAACACCCCCGCCCTCGTCGACGAGGCCATGTCCGTCATCTCCGCCGGCACCCACGCCACCGCCGAGCACCTCGCCCACGCCGAGGAGATCTTCGGCGCGGTCGGCAAGACGCTGCGCGTCCCCGAGTCCCAGCAGGACGCCTGCACCGCCCTCTCCGGCTCCGGCCCGGCCTACTTCTTCTACCTCGTCGAGGCGATGACCGACGCGGGCATCCTCCTCGGCCTGCCCCGCGACAAGGCCCATGACCTGATCGTCCAGTCCGCCATCGGCGCCGCGACGATGCTCCGCGACAGCGGTGAGCACCCGGTCAAGCTCCGCGAGAACGTCACCTCCCCGGCCGGCACCACCATCAGCGCCATCCGCGAGCTGGAGAACCACGGCGTACGGGCCGCCCTCATCGCCGCCCTGGAGGCCGCCCGCGACCGCAGCCGCGAGCTCGCCTCCGGCAACAACGGCTGACCGTCGCAGGGGACGGCACCCCCCGGCTCCGGCGGCGAGGCCGCGACGCGCCCGCACCGCCCGTCACGCCTCGCCCCCCGGCCCGCCTACCGCCCGGCGCCCGCGTCGCAGGGCGCCGGCAGCAGCCCGATCGCGCGGTAGGCGGCGTCCACGGTCGGCCGCGCCATCGCCCGCGCCTTCTCGGCGCCCTCCCGCAGCACCCCCTCCAGATAGCCGGGGTCCGCGCACAGCTCCGCGTGCCGCGCCCGCAAGGGCCTGAGCACCTCGACCACCGCCTCCGCGGTGTCCTTCTTCAAGGCGCCGTACGAGTCGTAGGCACCGCTCAGCTCCGAGGGGTCCCCGCCGGTGCAGGCGGCCAGGATCTCCAGCAGGTTCGCCAGCCCGGGCCGGGCCCGCCGGTCGTACACGACCTCCCGCCCGCTGTCGGTCACGGCCCGCATGACCTTCTTGCGCACCACGTCCGGTTCGTCGAGCAGGTAGACGATCCCCGGCCCGGAGTCGTCGCTCTTGCCCATCTTCGACGCCGGTTCCTGAAGGTTCATCACCCGCGCCGCCACCCGCGGCACCGTGGCGCGCGGCACCACGAACGTGTGCCCGTAGCGCTGGTTGAACCGCACGGCCAGATCCCGCGCCAGCTCCACGTGCTGGGCCTGGTCGTCCCCCACCGGCACCTCGTCGGCCCCGTAGGCCAGGATGTCCGCCGCCATCAGCACCGGATACGTCAGCAGCGACAGCCGCACGCTCCCGCCGCGCTCCCGCTCCCGTACGGCCTTCTCCTTGTACTGGATCATCCGCCGCATCTCGCCGTCGGTCGCCACGCACTCCAGCAGGTACGACAGCCGCGCGTGCTCGTCCACATGGCTCTGCACGAACACGGTGCACAACCGCGGGTCCAGTCCCGCCGCCAGCAGCAGCGAGGCCCCCTGCCGGCTGAGCCTGCGCACCCGCGCGGGATCGTGGTCCACGGTCAGCGCGTGCAGATCGACGATGCAGAACAGCGCGTCCGCCCGGTGCTGGTCCACCGCGGCCCACTGCCGCATGGCCCCCAGGTAGTTCCCCAGCGTCAGGTGCCCGGTCGGCTTGATCCCGCTGAAGACCCGTGTCATCTCTCCACCTCCTGGTCGGGGCCGCCGCCACCGGCCGGCCGCCCCTCCTGGAGGGAGATACGAGAACGGCCGCCGGAGCGGCGGCCGTGGTGCGCATACGTGAGGACGGCCGCCGGTCAGGCGGCCCACCACTGAAGGGTGCACGTACGCGTCGTCATGACCCCCACCGTACGCCCGAGGAAGGCACCGCGCCCAGAGGTTGACACGCCGGGTGCCGATGCGTACTGTTCTCCGAGTTGTCCGACGTGAGCGCCGATCTTGGTCGGTCCCCGGACAGCCATTCCACGAGTACCACCCCCTCTCGACGATCAGTCGTTCTGACGTCGTGCTGTCGGCGTGCGTATTAACGGAATGAGGAATCCCGTTCGAAAGGACGCGGCCCCCGATTAGCTCGGGAGCCGGGAATCCGCTAAAGTCTCACTCGTCGGAACGGCCCAACGGCCGGGAAGACAACCCCCGCTGACTGGGAATCAGGCCCGAAAGGATCTGATAGAGTCGGAACCGCCGGAAAGGGAAACGCGAGAGCGGGAACCTGGAAAGCACCGAGGAAATCGGATCGAGAAAAGATCTGATAGAGTCGGAAACACCGAAGGGAAGCGCCCGGAGGAAAGCCCGAGAGG
>NZ_WYCT01000521.1 GCF_011008945.1 Streptomyces harenosi | reverse complement strand
TTGCTTCGTCGGCAGCGTCAGATGGGTATAAGAGACAGCCGTCACACCGTCCAAACCGCTGACCCCGAGCCACCTCAAGGGCCTGCTGTGGACGGACGTGATGTACCGGGCCACCCAGCCCCTCGCCTCGGTCACCTACCGCTACAGCCACACCACGTACCACCCCACCGAACAGACCCTGGGCTTCTGGGAGTTCCTCGACCGCACCCACGGCGACCTCGACTACGGGGCGCTCTCGGAGGAGGAGATCGGCGACCTGTACGTCGCCTACCGCGCCGCCGCGGCCGGCGGGCCGGGCGCCGCCGGCCCGCGCGCCCGCGCCGAGGCGCTGCGCCCCTACGCCGAGGCGGTCGAGGACGGCTGGGTCCACCCGGCGAGCACCCGCATCCTCCACCTGTGGTCGGCCCACTACGCCGCGCTGGGCCTGCACGACCCCGGTCTGCTGGAGCACCAGCCGCCCGGCCTGACCCTCGACGAGACACTGGCCCGGCTGGACGCCCTCGGCATGATCCTGGACCTGCGCGGTGCGGGCGGCCCGGTGTACCTCGACCACACCCGCGCCGGACTGCCCCTGCGGCAGTTGGTCACGGCGGACGGGCGCCCCAACTACCTGGCCTGTGCCCTGCGCGAACTCATGGCCCTGGCGCCCGGCTTCGACGAGGTGGTGCTGGTCTACGACACCGAACTCGACCCCGACTACCGGCAACTGGCGCGCGTCCTGACGGCGCTCGGCCCGGCCGTGCGGCGCGTGCCGGTCGGCCGGGTGCCCATCGAGGGCCGGATCCGCTCCGCGCGCCACGGCGGCTGGCGCGACCACCACGCCGGCGCCCTGCTGACCGCCGCGTACGACGCCGGCCACGACGCGGCCGCCGTCCACCTGGGGATGCGGCTCTACTTCATCGCCGTGCTCGGCCCCGGCCACCGGCAGTCCTTCCGCGCCGATCTCCTGCACCAGTGCCTGCGCCGGGCCGAGCGCATGCTGGAGCGGGCCCGCTACGGCGACGAGAGCGAGCTCGCGCCCGAGCTGGCCCGGCACCGCAAGGACCACCTCTACGTCGACCCCTACCGGCTCACCTCCAGCCTGCTGGGCAGACGGAACCGCGAACCGGCCCCCGGGCTCCTCACGGAGGTGTTCCTGTGACGGCCCCGGTCCGGACGGCCCCCGCGCAGGCCCCGGCGCCGGTGACGCCGCTGACCCAGCGGCGGCTGCGCAAGGAGACCGCGGCCCGCATCCGCGCGCTCCGCCCGGACCTGGCCGCCCGGCACGATGCGGACACGTGGGAGGGCTTGCTCGCGGTGCGGGCCGCCGTCGCCGCCGAGCAGGCCGGGGAGCGGGACGAGGCCCGTACGGCCGTGGTCGTCCTCAGCCGCCTCGCGCTGGCCGAGTGGGCCCGCGGCACCTGCGCCTTCGCCCTGGGACTGGACCCGCAGACGGCGGCCGGCTGGCGGCACTCCTTCACCCGCACCGTCTTCCTGGCGGGGAACCCGGCCCACCTCGCCGGCCGGTTCGCCTTCGCGCACATCGCCGCCGACCGCTCCGCCGCCTGGACGGTTCCCGGCCCGGCGGCACGGTCGGCCGGGCTGCGGCGCCTGCTGAAGACCTTCCCGGGCCCCGCCCCGGTCCCCGCGCATCCGGACCTCCCCCTGCGCGTCCCGGGGACACCGCCCCCGGGCGGCCGGCTCCCCGCACAGTGGCGGCTGCACCTGGCGACGGCCGGGTGCACGGTCTCGGCCGCCCTGGTCCACCTCAACCACGTCCTCGCCGAGGCCGCCCTGGAAGGGCACCTCGTCCCCGGCGACCGGCTGACGATCAGCCAGCGGCCCCACCTGGCGGAGGTGGCCGGACGTCTCGTCGCCGTACGCGCCGTCCCCGCCGACCACGCGCCCGGCCGCCTCGTCGCCGCCGCCGCCCTGACGGAGGAGCCCCGCGATGCCTGACCCGATCCCGTCCGCGACGCGCCCCCGAGCCGCAGCCGCCGCCACGACCGCCGTCCGCCTCGGCTACCACGGTTCGCCCGAGGTCGCCAGGCGCATCGTCCGGCTCGCGGGACACGACGAGCGCGCGGTACGGCTCCGCACGTACGACATCACCGACCCGTTTCGCGCACTGCGCTCCGGCCGACTCGACCTCATGATCGTCAAATTCGGCCCGCGCGAGCCCGACCTGGCCACCAGCCGGACCCTCGCGTACGACGCCCGGGCCGTCGTCGTGGCCGCCCGGCATCCGCTGGCCACGCGTCCCTCGGTCTCCGTGGAGGACGTGGCCGGCTACGACGTCTTCGACTGCCCCGGCTCGCTCCCCGGCCACGTCTGGGACGAGGTCGTACCCCGCCGCACCCCCGCCGGCCGGCCGCTCCGCCGCCGGCACCGGTTCACCGACGTACCCCGCGTGATGCGGCTGGTCGCGGAGGGGGCCGCCGTACACCTGTCGCTGGTGTCGCTGGCGGACACCGTCCCCGCGACGGTCCGCGTCGTCCCGGTCCACGACCTGCCCCCCGCCCCCGTGTCCCTGGCCTGGCGGCGCTCGCCCGAACCGGCGCCGCACATACGGGACTTCGTCCGTGCGGCCGAGGAGGCCACCACCCGATGACCACCACCGCGAACGCCACCGCGGCCCCGGCCGCGGGCCCGCTCCCGCCGCCGGGCGCGCTGCCGGCCCCGGCGCCCGCCC
>NZ_WYCT01000520.1 GCF_011008945.1 Streptomyces harenosi | reverse complement strand
TATAAGAGACAGCCGGCCCCCTCACCAGGCTCTTCCCCGGCCGTCAGACCGGCGCCCCCGCCTGCGGCGCCGGCTCGCGCTGGGCCAGTTGCGGCCCCGGCGGCTCGTGCGCCGACGACGACGGCTCGGCCACCGTGGGGTCCGGCGTCGGGGTGGCGGGCGGCTCTCTCGTCGGCGTCGGCTCGGGAGCGACCGTACGCGTGGGTTCCGGCACGGACGTACGGGTGGGCGCGGGCCGGACCGGCCCGCCGTCCGCCGGGGCGGAGGCGCTGGGGACGGCGGCCGGCGCGCCCGAGGCGGGGGCCTCCCGCTCCTTCTCCCCCTCGCCCTTGCCCTTGCCGCCCTTCTTGCGCCCCTTGCCCTTGCCCTTCCCGTCGCCCTTGCCGCTCCCCTCGCCCTCGCCGGCCACCGCCGCGCCGTACCCGGAACCCGCGCCCGGCAGCACCGCCCCGCCGTCGGGTTCCTCGGCACCCCGCTCCCCGGCGGAACGGGACGGCCTGACGCTCCCGCCGGAGGCGTCGTCGCCCACGTTCATGCAGCCGGTGGCGGCGACGGCGGCGACGACCGTGGCGGCCAGACGGACGGGTACGTACAAGGGGCGCACGGGAAGCCACCTCCGGAGCGGGGTGAATGAGTCGAACTGCCCAACTCCCCCCGCCCGCAAGAGGACACGCGCGCCGCACCGGCCGGGATCAGCCGTACCCGAGGGCGTGCAGCCGCTCGTCGTCGATCCCGAAGTGGTGCGCGATCTCGTGCACCACGGTCACCTCGGTCTCGGCGACGACGTCCTCACGCGTCTCGCACATCCGCAGCGTCGGCCCCCGGTAGATCGTGATGCGGTCCGGCAGCACCCCCGCGTACCACTCCCCGCGTTCCGTCAGCGGCGTCCCCTCGTACAGCCCGAGCAGCTCGGGATCGTCCGCCGGCGGCTCGTCCTCGACGAACACCGCGACGTTGTCCATCAGCCGCGTCAGCTCCGGCGGGATCCGGTCGAGCGCCTCGGCGACCAGTTCCTCGAACTCCTCGCGCGTCATCTCCAGCACACGCTCATTGTGGGGTACGACACCCTCGCACGAGAGGCTTCCGCACCCCGCATACCGGCCCCGGGACGTGGGCATAGGGGACCAATGGTCCGCGTCCCTGCCGCAGTCCTGAACACGCTCGACCGGATCCGGACGGCCTCGCGCGTCCCGGTCCGCCGCCGCCGGAGCCCCGGCACCACGGCCGGGCCCGGCCGGCGTCCGCGCCCCTGGCGCCGCGCCGCCGGCCTCGTGGCCGTCGTGGTCCTCGGGGCCTGGCTCGGCCTGCTCGTCGTGGGCGACGTCCGCGTCCCGGTCGGTCCCATGAACACGACGATGACGCTGCGCCCCTCCCTCACCGGCGGCACGAAGATCAACCTCTCCCCGCTCGGCGCCCTCCAGTTCGACAGCCACGTCGCCCCCCTCCGCCTGGACGTGAACGTCGACCAGCTCGACCCGGACCGCGCCCAGGCCCTCGTCGACCATCCCGAGCGCCTCTCCGGCCTCCAGGAGGAGGTCGCCCGGGACGTCGGGCACGGCACCCTGGACCTGGCCGCGCGCTCCGGCGTCGCCGTCGTCACCGGCGCCACCGCCCTCGGTCTCCTGGTGTACCGCCGCCCCCGCCGGGCCCTGGCCGCCGGCGGTCTCGCCCTGGCCCTCCTGGCGGCCTCGGGCGGCACGGCGTACGCCACCTGGAACCCCGACTCGGTCCTGGAACCCAGGTTCTCCGGCCTGCTCTCCTCCGCCCCGTCCCTGGTCGGCAACGCGCGGAGCATCGTCACCGAGTTCGACGTCTACCAGAAGGAGCTGGCCCGCCTGGTGACGAACGTGACGAAGCTGTACGACGCCACCTCCACGCTGCCCGCCTACGCCCCCGACCCGACCACCATCCGGGTCCTGCACGTCTCCGACATCCACCTCAACCCGGCGAGCTGGAAGATCGTCGCCTCGCTGGTGGAGCAGTACAAGGTGGACGTGATCGTCGACTCGGGCGACACGATGGACCACGGCACGGCCGCCGAGAACGGCTTCCTGGACCCGATCGAGGACCTGGGCGCCCCCTACGTCTGGGTGCGCGGCAACCACGACTCGCTGGTCACCCAGCGCTATCTGGAGCGCATGAAGAACGTGCACGTCCTCGACGGCGGCCGCGCGGTGACCGTCGCCGGGCTGCGCTTCGCCGGCATCGGCGACCCCCAGTTCACCCCCGACCGCTCCACGAAGCCGGGCGCCGAGGCGTCCCAGGAACTGGCCGGGGCCCGTCTCGCCTCCGCCCTGCGCGACCAGCGCGCCGCCGGCACCCCCGTCGACATCGCGATCGCCCACGAGCCGTCGGCGGCCCGCGAGGTCGACGGAGAGGTGCCGCTGGTGCTGGCCGGCCACATCCACCACCAGAAGACGGAGGTCATGAAGTACGGCACCCGGCTCCGCGTGGAGGGCTCGACCGGCGGCAGCGGCCTGCGCGCCGTCGAGGGCGAGCACCCCGACCCGATCCAGGCGTCGATCCTCTACGTCGACCGCGACACCCGCCGCCTCCAGGCGTGGGACGCGATCGAACTGGGCGGCCTGGGCCTGACGACGGCCGAGGTCAGCCGCCACCTCCCCAAGGAGAACCAGCCCGGGGCGGCCTCCACCCCGAGCCCCACCCCGAGTCC
>NZ_WYCT01000051.1 GCF_011008945.1 Streptomyces harenosi | reverse complement strand
ACACCCCCCGCCCCGCCGACCGACCCCGGCCGGGACTGCGCGAGCGCAAGAAGATCAGGACGCGGGAGGCGATCCGCTCCGCGACCTACGCGCTGGTGCGGGAACAGGGGTACGAGGCCACGACGATCGAGCAGATCGCCGAGCGCGCGGAGGTCTCGCCGTCGACCGTCTTTAGGTACTTCCCCACCAAGGAGGACATCGTCCTCACCGACGAGTACGACCCGGTCATGGCGGAGGAGCCGGCCGCCCGGCCCGCCGACGAGCCGTGGCCGGCCTCCGTCCGGCACGTGATGCGCAAGGCCGTCGGTGTCGGCGTCGGGGAGAGCGCCGAGGTGACCCGGCTGCGGACCCGGCTGATGGCCGAGGTGCCGGCGGTGCGCGCGCGGATGATGGAGAGCATGGTGGCCACCGGGCGCCTGCTGGGCCGGGCCATCGCCGAGCGCACCGGCCTCGACGTCGACGGCCTGGAGGTCAGGGTCCTCACGATGTCCCTGATCGGCGGTCTGATGGAGGTCTCGCGCTACTGGGCCGAGCACGAGCACGAAGACGATCTGGCCGCTCTGGTCGACCGCGCCCTGGACGTCCTGGAGCACGGCCTGCCCGCCGGAAAACCCTGAGGCCGCGGCCGGCCCGCATGACATCCTGACGGGGTGAACGGTCCGGAGATCCACGTCGAGTTCGCCCCCGCCCTGCAGTTGTTCGTCCCGCGGGCCCGCCGCGGCGGCGCCACCCGGGTCGCCACCGACGGCGTCTCCACCCTCGGCCATGTCGTCGAGTCCCTCGGAGTGCCGCTGACCGAGGTCGGGTCGCTCGTCGTGGACGGCCGCGAGGTGGCGCCCGCCCATGTGCCCGCGGCCGGCGAGTCGGTGACCGTCCGCGGCGTCGAGCGCCCGCAGCGGGTGCCGGGCGCTCCCCTGCGCTTCCTCCTCGACGTGCACCTCGGCACCCTCGCCCGCCGCCTGCGGCTGCTCGGCGTGGACACCGCCTACGAGTCCACGGACATCGGCGACCCGGCGCTCGCCGCCCGGTCCGCCGCCGAGAAGCGGGTCATGCTCAGCCGCGACCGGGGCCTGCTGCGCCGCCGCGAGCTGTGGGCGGGCGCCTTCGTCTACAGCACCCGCCCCGACGACCAGCTCCACGACGTCCTGGACCGGTTCCGGCCCGAGCTGCGCCCGTGGACGCGGTGCACCGCCTGCAACGGCCTGCTGCGCCAGGCCGCCAAGGAGGAGGTCGCCGACCAGCTCAAGGGCGGCACGCAGCGGACGTACGACGTGTTCGCGCAGTGCCGCGCCTGCGGGCGCGCCTACTGGAAGGGCGCCCACCACGACCAGTTGGAGGCGATCGTGGAGCGGGCGCTGAGCCGGGAGGCCCGGCGCGGCTGAGCACGCCGGGCGGTCATTGTCCCCCCGGACGGCGTCCGGGGGCGCGGCCCGCCGGTTCAGCCGCCCAGCGAGGCGCGCAGCCGCCCGGGCTCGGTGACCGGCGCGTCGCAGGTGAAGGCGCGGCAGACGTACGCGGCCGGGGCGCCGCCGACCAGGGGCCGCCCGGCCAGCAGCGGGAACTCGTCGCTGCCCTCGGTGCCGACGGCGACGACCGCGCCCGGCGCGGTGCCCAGCAGGGCGGTCAGGTGCAGGGCGCGGGTCGCCTCGTCGTGGAGGGCGGGGCCCACGACGGCGACCTCGCGCGGCCCGTCGAGCAGGGCCTCGGCCACGGCGAGCCCCCAGCCGACGAAGCGGGGCACGCGCGGGCCGAGCGCCTTCACCACGCCGAGGGCGCGCTCGGCGGCGGTGCGGTGCGGCTCGGACCCGGTGTGGGCGGCGTAGGACAGCAGGGCCCCCGCGGCGGCGGTCCAGCCGGAGGGGGTGGCGTTGTCGGTGGGGTCCTGCGGACGGCGGATCAGCCGCTCGGCGTCGGCGGCGGTGTCGTACAGCGAGCCCGCCTCGTCGGTGAACCGGGTCAGGACGTGGTCCAGGAGCAGCCCGGCGAAGTCCAGCCAGACGCCCTCGCCGGTGACGGACGCGAGCGCCAGGAAGCCCTCGGCGACGTCGGCGTAGTCCTCCAGGACCCCGGCGTTGCTGCCCGCCTGCCCGTCCTTGCTGGTGCGGGTGAGGCGGGCGTGGTCGTCCAGGTGCAGCCGGACCAGGAGGTCGGCGGCGGCGACGGCGGCGTCGACCAGATCGGGGCGGTCGAAGCAGGCGCCGGTCTCGGCGAGGGCGGCGATCGCCAGGCCGTTCCAGGCGGCGACCACCTTGTCGTCGCGGCCGGGCGCGGGCCGCCGCGAGCGGGCGGCGAGCAGCCGCTCCCGGACGGAGGCGATCCGTCCGGCGTCGAAGACGCCCTCGTGCTGCGGGAGCTGGAGCACGGACGAGCCGTGCTCGAAGGTGCCCTCCTCGGTCACGCCGAAGTAGGGGGCGGCGAGGTCGGCGTCCGCCTCGCCGAGCACCTCCCGGAGCTGCGCGGGCGTCCAGACGTAGTAGGCGCCCTCGACGTGCTTCCCGGTCCCGTCGTCGCTGTCGGCGTCGAGCGCGGAGGCGAAACCGCCCTCGGCGGTGCGCAGCTCGCGCACCATGAAGTCGGCCGTCTCCAGGGCCACCCGGCGGGCGAGCTCGGAGCCGGTGGAGCGCCAGAGGTGGGTATACACCCGACACAAAAGCGCATTATCGTACAACATTTTCTCAAAATGGGGCACAACCCAGTCACGGTCGACGGAGTACCGGGCGAAACCGCCGCCGAGCTGGTCGTAGATGCCGCCGCGGGCCATCCGCTCGCAGGTGTCCCGCGCCATCTGGAGGGCGCCCTCGGAGCCGGTGCGGGCGTGGTGGCGCAGCAGGAACTCGATCACCATGGACGGCGGGAACTTCGGCGCCCCGCCGAAGCCGCCGCGCTGCGGGTCGTACTCCCGGGTCAGCCCGAGCAGCGCCTGCGCCAGCTCCGCCTCGCCCGGCGCCTGGGCGTCGCCGTAGGAGATCTCCCGCCCGGCGAGCTCGCGCACGATGTTGCCCGCGACGTCGGCGACCTCCCCCCGCCGTTCGGTCCACGCCTGGTGGACGCCCTGGAGCACCTGCCGGAAGGACGGCATGCCGTGCCGGGGCGCGGGCGGGAAGTAGGTGCCGAAGTAGAACGGCTCGGCGTCCGGCGTGAGGAAGACCGTCATGGGCCAGCCGCCCTGCCCGGTCGCCGCCTGCACGGCCTCCATGTAGACGGCGTCGACGTCGGGCCGCTCCTCGCGGTCGACCTTGACGCTGACGAAGTGCGCGTTGAGGTAGTCGGCCGTGGCCCGGTCCTCGAACGACTCGTGCGCCATCACATGGCACCAGTGGCAACTGGAGTACCCGACGCTCAGCAGCACGGGCACGTCCCGCCTGCGCGCCTCTTCGAACGCCTCCCGCGACCAGGGCCACCAGTCGACGGGGTTGTCGGCGTGCTGAAGCAGGTAGGGGGACGTCTCGTGCGCCAGTCGGTTCGGCATGGTGTCCATCCTGCCCCAGTACCCGCCTCCCGCCGGACGGCACACCGCCGGGCCCGCCGTCCGTGCTCTCCCCGCGGCAGCCGCACCGGGCGGCACCGCGCCGCCGGGAACTGAGGGCGGCCGGGAAGAGGCCGGGTGGCGGGCGTGGCGGCCCGGCGGGGTGCCACGCCCGCCACGCCCGGGGGGTGAGGGCTTGCCGACCTCCGCCGGCTACCGGTCATTCGGTGTCGATGTCGGCCTCTCCGAACTCCTGCTCGGACGGCAGGATCCCCAGGCTCTCGATGAATCCCCTTTCCCGAATCGCCACCTCCTGCTGACGCACAGCGATGAAGTCGGCATAGTCATCAGCCTTGAGACGTTCGACCGATGCCAGGCTGACTCCGTGTGAATCGAGGATGTCGGTCCTGCCTTCGTCAGCGAGTCTGATGAGCGCCTGCCGGATCGATACACCGGGTGGTGTCGCCATCACGATGCGGTTGGCCGGGCTGGAAGCCCCCGGGATCCGGCTCTGGGTGATGATGTGCCGGTACGTTTCGCGGTGCGCTGTCGCCAGTTGATCGACCACGTTGATGGGGCTGCCGTCAGGGTTCTTCCGCTCCGGGAAGGTCTGCAGGTCCCACAGGAGATAGGCGCGCACCCGCGCACTGCGCAGATCGAAACGCTCGGGGAAGGCACGAGCACGCTCACCTGAGTAGTCGAGCTCACCATTCCCCTCCGCGAAGGCCTTCATCTCTTCGATGAACTTGCGGACCTGCGTTGTGTTCGCTCCGGCGAACGTTCCCGCGAGCGACGTGATCCAGAACCAATCGCGAAGCTGCCTTCGCTGCTTCTTCCCAGCATCCCCGGAGAAGTGGAAGAAGACCGCGAGCAGCATGATCTGGATGTTGTACGGAACCAGGCGAGCAAGCGGAACTCGGGCCTCCTCCTTGAGGAAGTCAACTACTTCCTGCAAGGTGCGGTCGGTCTTCTCCACCGCCTCCATGAGCTGACCTTGGACCTTGCGCGCCATCGCTTCCCAGGACGTGTTCTGCACATCCTCTTCACCGGACAGGGCCAGCACGGTCTGGAAGATCGTCATGATGGGGATCTCGCCGAAGCCGGCGGCGGCGATGCGCTCCTGGATCTCCTCCATTTTGTCGCTCAGCGTTTCCGGCCCGGTGGTTCCGTAGGTCAAGGCGGAGACCATCTGGTCGGGGCGCATCTTCTGACCGCTGCTGTTGATCCTGGAGAAGACCTCAACAGCCTGCTGGAGGGTGCCCCCCTGCATACGCACGACGGAGACCTTGTAATTCTTCACCCGCTGCGCGATGCGTTCGCTTTCCTTCGTGAGACGGTCAGCCTCGTCCCTTGGGTATGCGTCGGGCAGTTGACGCGCGTACTCAAGAAAATCCAAGGTCCGCAAAACTGACCTCATGGGCAGGTAACTCTCGGGAACCTTGTCGGCGCTTTTCCAGTGGCGATAGCGCACACCATCGTGTTCCGCACGGTCGAGTGGCCGGTAAACCCACCACATCCAGTCTTCCTGGAGTGTGGAGCGAGGGGCGTCCGCCGCGCGATGCAGGACCCCGAAAAGCGTGGACAGCCGCTGGTGGCCGTCCAACACGTAAGCCACCTTTCCGCCCTCCGGCGCCGGCGGGATACTGCGGCCGCCGATGGAGTCGAGGCTCGCGAGCGGCATTGATGTCTCCCAGATCAGGAGGCTGCCCACCGGATAACCGCGCTCCATGCTGTCGAACAACTGCAGCATCTGCTCGGGTCGCCAGAGAAAGGGGCGCTGAAACTTGGGTACTCGCAATTCTCCGCGCCCGATCCATTCCAGGACTTCTTCCAGGAACTGGACTTCAGGAACGACCGAGATGTCCTTGATCAATTCGCTCTCCCCCAACTTCAGATCACGTTCCGAATCTTGCGCAACATCAGCCGCAATTCCTCCGTCGCTCCGAGCTCCAGACCATCGAGATCCCTCTCGGCTATCCCGCCATTTCGCACTTCCCGCAAGAAAAGTCCCGGCAGATCCGTTCCGAACCCTTCCTGAAGGTTGATGAGGTCGCGTTCGTCAACGCCATCATAGAGACCACGATGTTGAGGTGGCACATGGTAAGTCTTGGCCACCTTTCCCGCATGTCGGGGTTTCTTCTTCGACTCCTCGGACTTCTTCTTCGGTTTCCCTTTGAAGCCGTATTTCATGTCGAAGTGAGCACGCTGCTCGGCGGACAGCCTCTTGAGAGATTCCAGCCGCCTCGCCATGTTCGCATGCGCTGCAGAGTTCTTCGCCTGCCGAGCCAGCACCCGGTTAGGAACGTAGTTCTCCATCTCCCTGAAGCTAAGGACATGGGAGTACCCACCCGCACGCGCCACGGCATCCGCCTTATTGTGATTCTCCGTCCGCTGTCCGGGGTGGTAGCTGTCACTATCGATCACCAGCACGACACGTTTGATTCTGGCGAACCTGGCTACCTGATCGACGGCATACCGTGCCGCGCCGTCCTTGCCGCCCCCGTTGTACACGTCCAGGCGACTGCCTTCCTTGGCGTCGATGACGTCGTCACAGCCCAGCAGGCGAGCCAGGGCCTCGATCATCTGCCAGTCGTAGAGCGCGTTCTCCACCACGAGCACGGCAGGCCGTTCCAGGTCGCGGACATCATCCTTCAGCGTCTCCCTGGTGATCCTGACGACACCGGAGCTCGCCCCACTCGGCGACCAGACATTCATGCCACTGGCCTTCTGCGCCAGCAGCAGATAAACCTGCGCGAGTGTCGGAACGTGACGGCGACAGAACTCATCCACGGCATCAACGTCCCGTGGAGAGAGCACCCAATCGTGCCTCGCCTCTCTGAAGAACGAGATCAACTTGAGAACGAGTTCCGCGTTCTCGTTCCCCTCCTGATCCCTGAGCAGGTCGACCGGGATCTCAACGCGCATCATCAAACCGATTCGCCTGTGCGTCCGCGAGAGCACGCGCTTCTTCGAAGTCTTCCGCGAAGATGCCCCGCGGCCAGTAGTCGATATTCCCGAGCGGGTCGACACCGATTCTTCGCAGATAGGCGTATCCGTCCCCTTGCTCCACGAAGTAGACGCTCAGGTCTTCAGACCGCAAGCGCTGCTCCGCCACTCGTCTGCGAAGGCGCAGGAGGAAGTTCTCGCTGTGCGTCTCCACCAGGAATCGGACATTCGTTTCCCGTGCGGCTTCGATGTACAGGTCGGCGAGGGACGCATGCGCCGACGGGTGGAGGTGGAGTTCGGGCTCTTCCACGATCTCGATCACCGGATGCGCCGGCGGGTCCACCTTGTCCGCGGCGCGTTGGATCAAAATAGGGAGGAACTGGACCACGCCCGTGCCGACGTCGTCGATGTGGACGAAGAGGTCGGGATCTCGCGTCGAGTGCAGACGAGGTACATACATGCCCGCCCCGACGTCCGTGACTGCGATGCGCCACCCGGGCAGCATGTCCGCCAGGAGACGGTTCACCTCGTGCGTGACGCGCCCGCGGCCACGCATCTCGTCCGCGGCGAGCATGCCCAGCGCCTTTTCTCCTCTGCTGCCGACACTCCCGGAGGGTCTGGCCGAGGCCCGGAAGAATCGGTCAGGTCCCTTCCTGAACGGGCCCAGGTAGCGAACCTCGTCGAGTTCCTTCAGTATTTTCCCGGCCACGTCATCCACTCCGCCCACGGAGTCGGACCAGTCAGAGGCGGCGGGCAGAATCCCGCGAAATGAAAGCTGCTTTTCCTTGCCACCGACACGATAGGTGCGCTTTTCGACAGAGTAGGCGTCGGGGCCAGGAACCCAGGAAAATTTTTCACGCTCCGAACCGCAGGAAATCTCCAATTCGGAGACCAGTTGCGTTCCCTGGTCGGCGATGTTCTGGATCTGGGCGTCCACCCCCAGAGTCCGATCGTCCGCCGTGCGGAACGAAAGCCCCACACGAATACGGCCGTGTGGGGACGACCCGTGAATGAGATCGGTAAATGAGGGGGCGAATCCCTGAATCGGATCCAGGTCCAGGGGATAGGGGGAGTCCGTCCGAATGCCGGTGGACAGGAGCGGGAGAGCTCGCACGACGGCGCTCTTGCCGGCGTTGTTTCTGCCCAGCACCACGGTGATTTTCCCCAGCTCCACCTCCTGCCTGTCCTTGAAACAGCGGTAGTTCTCCAGGGAGAACCGCTCCAGTGGCATGTAGGCTCCCGTCCGGTCTCACTTGCCTGGCGAAGCCGCATGGGCCTCTGGCCGCGCCACTCCGCGCGCGCACCAGGATATCTGGAGCAATACTTCCAGACGCCGAACTCCCGAACGCAGGTTTCCAGCTCCTCACCGGGCCCGATTCCAGCATTTGCCTGATATGTCTGATTGGTTACCGGGGTGGTCGCAAGCACGAGCCCGTCGAGGGCGGGCTGTCGACGGGCCGTGTTCAGGAGGAGGTTCGGCACTCCGGCCGCTCCACGGGGCGCACCTGCGGCAGGAGACTCGGCCGATGATCAACCGGGGAAGGAGCCGTGGGAGGCAGAGAGGGCAGCCCTGACGCAGAAGGTCGCGACAAGGCCGGGCAGCGGTCGGGCAGAGACGAAACGGCTGCTGTCGCCGTGGAGGAGCCCGGCCCACCGGTGAACGCGCGAACGGCACATCGCGTGCCCCGGGCACACGGCGCGGGGTCTCGCGCACACGGCCACCGACGAGTACGACGCCTGCACCGGCGCCCCGGACGCACGTGAGCCCGGTAACTCACCTCCGGCAGCGGCACCCGAGGAGACGCAAGCCACCTTGCCGGTGGCCGCCGTCGCCGCGGTGGCGGCCGACGATGGGCGGATGCGGCGCTGGGGCCGGCGTGGCGTGGTGGCTGGGCATGATGGCCGGCCGTGTCCGGGAGGGGGCGGGACGGGGATGGCGACCGCCACGGCACACATGTGACGCGGCGGCCTCCTACCGGTCCCGTCCTGGTCGACCCTGCGAGGGCTCAGCCCTTGGCGGGGGCGCTGCCGGCGTCCGGGCGCGGGTCCGCGTTGGGGTCCGCGGCCTCCTTGAAGTCGACCTTGCCCATGTGCCTGTTCATCGACTTCATCAGACCCCACACCGCCAGGGCCATCACCGCGAAGACGATGAAGCCGAGGACACCGGGGGTGACCTTGTCCTTGTCGACCTCGGCGAGGGTGACGAGGTGCGTCATTGCCAGGCTTGCGCTTGCGCTCATGTCAGGCATTGTCCCGGATGCCCGCGAAGAGGTCGTCCTCGGGGAGGGAAGTGTCCACGAGGGACTTCGCGAGCTCGTACTCCTCGGTGGGCCAGACCTCCTTCTGGATCTCCATCGGCACCCGGAACCAGCCGCCGTCCGGGTCGATCTGCGTGGCGTGCGCGATCAGCGCCTTGTCGCGGATCTCGAAGAAGTCGGCGCAGGGCACGAACGTGGTCAGGGTGCGCTCGGGACGGTCGAACTCGTCCCACCGCTTGAGCCACTCGCCGTAGGGCGACTCCAGGCCGCGCTCGGTCATCGCCTGGTGCAGCGCCTCGGTGCGGGGACGGTTGAAGCCCTGGTTGTAGTAGAGCTTCAGCGGCTGCCAGGCCGGGCCGAACTCGGCCTCCGGGTACTTCTCCGTGTCCGTCGCGCCCTCGAACGCCACCATCGTGATCTTGTGCGTCATGATGTGGTCCGGGTGCGGGTAGCCGCCGTTCTCGTCGTAGGTGGTGATCACCTGGGGACGGAACGAGCGGATCTTCCGCACCAGCTCGCCGGCGGCCTTGTCGACGTCCTCCAGGGCGAAGCAGCCCTCCGGCAGCGGCGGCAGCGGGTCGCCCTCGGGCAGGCCGGAGTCGACGAAGCCGAGCCACTCCTGCTTGACGCCGAGAATCTCCCGGGCCTCGTCCATCTCCTTCTTGCGCACCTCGTGGATGTGCTCCTCGATGTACGCGTCGCCCTGGAGCTTGGGGTTGAGGACGGAGCCGCGTTCGCCGCCCGTGCAGGTCACCACCAGCACGTCCACCCCCTCGGACACGTACTTCGCCATGGTGGCCGCGCCCTTGCTCGACTCGTCGTCGGGGTGGGCGTGGACGGCCATCAGTCGCAGCTGGTCAGTCAAGACTCAATCCTCGGTCAAGTCGGCGCCCTGTGTGTCGGCGCAGTCCAATGGGTGCCGCCCCGGGGGCTGTGTGTGGGGCGGCGCTCGGGTCGCAGGCGGGGGCTTCTATAGTGACCGAATCGGAGGACGAATAATTCCGGAGCCGGGCTCCGGGGCCTCTTTCGGGACACCCCGTCCCGCTCCTGCCGAGAGGACGATCATGGGCACGGCGAGCACGCGACTTCCCGAGGGCCGCTACGGCCGCTCCTCGGACGAACGGGCCGACCGCACGCTCAAGGCCGTCGGCGCCGTCCTGGGGGTGCTGCTGCTCGCCCTGGTCGGCTACTTCGGCTACCACTACGTCGGCAAGAACGAGATCAGCGCCGAAGTGATCAGCTTCGACATCTCCGAGGACGCGGTCGAGGTGCACCTGGAGGTCCGCAAGGACGCCGGCGCCGACGGCTACTGCACCCTGCGCTCGCAGGCGGAGAGCGGCGAGGAGGTCGGCCGGGCCGACTTCCGCTTCGGCGGGGACGACACCCGCATCGACCGGGTCGTCACGCTCCGTACCAAGGCCCAGGGCACCACGGCCGAGCTCCTCGGCTGCCACGCCGGCTGACACCGGGGGACACCGACTGACACCGACGGACACGACCCGGAATACGTGCCCGCTGACCTGCGTTGACGCAGATGTCGAGGCTTATGTCCTCCCCCTTTCGCCCCTGAATTGTTAGGCTCGTGGTTTCGCCCATCCGTGGAGGAACATCCTTCTGGGTAGGGCGATGCTTTGTATTCCCAGTACCTACGAGGAGCACCTGTGACCCAGACCAGCGAGAACGTCACCTGGCTGACCCAGGAGGCGTACAACAAGCTCAAGGACGAGCTTGAGTACCTTACTGGTCCCGCGCGCTCGGAGATCGCCGCGAAGATCGCCGCCGCGCGCGAGGAGGGCGACCTCCGTGAGAACGGCGGGTACCACGCGGCCAAGGAGGAGCAGGGCAAGCAGGAGCTCCGTGTGCGCCAGCTCACCCAGCTCCTCGAGAACGCGAAGGTCGGCGAGCCCCCGGCGTCGAACGGCGCGGTGGCGCCCGGCATGGTGGTCACCATCGCCTTCGACGGCGACGAGGACGACACGCTGACCTTCCTGCTCGCCTCCCGCGAGTACGCGAGCTCCGAGATCGAGACCTACTCGCCGCAGTCCCCGCTGGGCGGTGGCGTCATCGGCCACAAGGTCGGCGAGAACGCGGAGTACGAGCTGCCGAACGGCAAGAAGGCCTCGGTGAAGATCCTCAAGGCCGAGCCGTACAACGGCTGACGGACCTACGACGGCCCCTGGCGTCCCCGGTGTCCCGGGGTGACGCCGGGGGCCGCCTCACGCCGTCCGCGCCGTTCGCGCCGTCAGCGGCGTCGCCGTCCGCGCCGTCAGCACCATCCGCGCCGCCGTCGCCGTCCGCGCCGTCAGCACCATCCGCGCCCGCGGAGCCGTCCGGTACGTCCGACCGGCCCGCCGCGCGGCGCGTGCCCCCGGACCGCCGGGCCGGGCCGGGGCGCTCAGGCCATGACCGTGTAGCCCGCGTCGCGCAGGGCCCGGCCGACTTCGGCGCAGTGCACCGGGCCCTTGGTCTCCAGGTGCAGCTCGACCTCCGCCTCCGTGAGCCCCAGCCGCGGATCGGTCCGCACATGGCTCACGTCCAGGACGTTGGCGTCCACCGCCGACAGCACGCCGAGCAGCGTGGCCAGGGCGCCCGGCCGGTCCGTCAGGCGCAGCCGGACGGCCAGGTAGCGGCCCTGCGCGGCCATGCCGTGGCGCAGCACCCGCTGCATCAGGACCGGGTCGACGTTGCCGCCGGACAGCACCGCGACGACCGGCCCCTCGAAGGCGTCCGCCCCGCTCAGCAGCGCCGCGACCGGGCTGGCCCCGGCCGGCTCGACGACCAGCTTCGCCCGCTCCAGGCACAGCAGCAGCGCGGCCGACAGCTCGTCCTCGGTGACCGTGCGGACCTCGTCCACCAGATCGCCGACGATGCCGAACGGCACGTCGCCGGGCCGCCCGACCTTGATGCCGTCGGCCATGGTCGCCGGGTTGCGCAGCGACACCGGGCGCCCGGCCGCCAGCGACGGCGGGTAGGCCGCCGCGCCCTCCGCCTGGACGCCGACGATCCGCACATCCGGCCGGATCTCCTTCACCGCCACCGCGATCCCGGCCGCCAGCCCGCCGCCGCCGATGCCGACGACGATCGTGCGCACGTCCGGGCACTGCTCCAGGATCTCCAGGCCGACGGTGCCCTGCCCGGCGATGACGTCGGGGTGGTCGAACGGGTGGATGAAGACCGCGCCGGTCGCCTCCGCGTACTCCTGGGCGGCGGCCAGCGTCTCGTCGACCACCTGGCCGTGCAGGCGCACCTCCGCGCCGTAGTCGCGCGTCGCACTGATCTTCGGCAGCGGGGCGCCCTGCGGCATGAAGACCGTCGACCGCACCCCGAGCAGCGTCGACGCCAGGGCTACCCCCTGCGCGTGATTCCCGGCGCTCGCGGCGACCACGCCGGCGGCCCGCTCCTCCGGCAGCAGTCCCGCGATCCGGACGTACGCGCCGCGCAGCTTGAACGACCCGGTCCGCTGGAGGTTCTCGCACTTGAGATGCACCGGAGCACCGATCAGCCGGGACAGGTGCCTGCTGCCCTCCATCGCCGTCACCCGCGCCACGCCCGCCAGCATCTTCTGGGCGCCGCGTACGTCGTCGAGGGTGACGGGACGCAGGGAGGAGACCGTGCTGTAGCTCATGGCTCCAGCATCGCAGTTCGCCGCCGCCGAGGCGGGTGGTGACCAACCCGCGGGATCCCGCATCGCGCAGCGCCGGTACGCCCCGCCGCCCGGCCGCGTACCCTGTCCCCCAACCAGCAGCCCTCCACGAAGTGAGCCTCCGGCCATGCCCACAACACCTGACATGACGGACCTGACGACCGTCGGTGACAGCGGTCTCCTCGACACGCTGCAGCACGAGGTGGCGGTGTTCGCCCGCCGTGCCGAGCAGACCCGCCTCGGCGGCGTCGGGCAGGTGCGCAACTCGATGGACCGCGCCGCGTATCTGCTGCTCAACCGGCTCGACAAGGAGGGGCCGATGGGCGTCAAGGCGCTCGCCGCGAGCATGGGGATCGACTCCTCGACCGTCACGCGGCAGGTGGCGCCGCTCGTCGACACCGGACTCGTCAAGCGCACCTCGCACCCCGAGGACGGACGCGCGGTGGTGCTCCAGCTCTCCCCGCGCGGTGCCGCCCGTCTGGAGGAGGTGCGTTCCTCCAGACGGCAGCTGATGGCGGAGCTGACCCGGGACTGGGCGCCGGAGGAGCGCGAGGCGTTCTGCACGCTCCTCACGCGTTTCAACGGCGCGCTGTCCGCGCGGATGGCCCTCCAGGGCGTACCGGGCTCCGAGGCGCCCCCGGCCTCCTAGCGCCGTACCGGGCGCCACCGGCCGCCCCGCGGGCTCCCCGAGCCCGGACTCCCCGCACCCGGACTCCCGGAGCCCCGGACTCCCTGAACCTCGGACTTCCCGGACCCGGACTCCCCGGCCCCCGGACTGTCCGAGCCGCGGGTTCCGCTTGCCGCGCGGCTCTTGACCCGCGGCCCGCCGCGGGCCTCATATGAGACCGGGTCCCGTGTCGCGGGCGGGCACGCCCGTACCGGCCCGGGTCCCGTTTCCTCAGGGGCGCCCTCAGGCGGGAGGCACGGTGCGAGGACGGCACGCGTCGCGGGACGCCCGCCGGGCCGAGGAGTTCCGGGTCTTCGTCGCGGGCGCGGCGGGGCGGCTGCTGCACACCGCCACCCTGCTGACCGCGGAGGCGCCCGGCGACAACCCGCGGGCGCGGCGCCTGCTGACCCTCGCCCTGGCGCACACCTACGCCTGCTGGGACGGCCTGCGCGGTGAGGACGGCGAGGACCCCTACGACCGGGCCCGCCGGTATCTGGCGGTCCGCTTCGCCCACGAGGCGCGGGGCCGCCGCGGCGCCCTCGGCCGCGCCCGGCCCCGGCCCCGCGGCCCGCTGGCCCGGCTGACCGCGCGGGAACGGCTGATCCTCGTCCTCCGGCTGTACGAGGGGGTCGCCGAGGAGCAGACGGCGGCCCTGCTCGGCCTGACCGGGGAACACGTCCGCACGGTCTGCGACCGGGCGGTGGCCACGGTGCTCCACCCGCCCCGGGGCCCCGCGCCGGCGGCACGGCGGGAGACGGCGGCCCGGGCGGCGTCGTCATGAGACCCGCGCGCGCGTGCGCTGCCGTCCCGCGGCGGCCCGGCGCCGGGGGGCGGTGCCCGTGAACCGGGCGGAGCGGGAGGCGGCCGTCCGGCGGATCATGCGGGAGTCGTCGCCGCGGGTGCCGCCGGAGCTGTACGCGGACGCGCTGCGCCGCGGCCGGCGCATGCTCGGGCGCCGGGTGGCGGCCCGGCGCCTGCTGTGGCTGCTGCTGTGCGCGGCGGCGCTGGCGTTCACCGTGTGGGCGGTGAACGCCCGGCCCTGGGAGCGGCCGCCGTCGGAGACGACCCCGCCCCTGCCGGGCTGGTGACCGGGCCGCCGGGCCCGCTCGCGAAACGGCTAGCCGAGCGCCTGCTGCAGGTCCTCCAGCAGGTCGTCGACGTTCTCGATGCCGACGGAGAGGCGCACCAGGTCGGCGGGCACCTCCAGGGCGGAACCCGCCGCCGAGGCGTGGGTCATCCGGCCGGGGTGCTCGATGAGGGACTCCACGCCGCCCAGGGACTCCCCGAGCGTGAACACCCGCGCTCGGTTGCAGACCGCGACGGCCGCCTCCTCGCCGCCCTCGACCCGGAACGACACCATGCCGCCGAACGCCTTCATCTGCTTGGCGGCGATCTCGTGCCCGGGGTGCTCCGGCAGGCCCGGGTAGAGGACGCTCGTCACGCGCGGGTGCCGGGTCAGCATCTCGGCGACCCTGGCGGCGTTCTCGCTGTGCCGGTCCATCCGCACCGCGAGCGTCTTGGTGCCGCGCAGCACCAGCCAGGAGTCGAAGGGCCCGGCGACCGCGCCCATGGCGTTCTGGTGGAACGCCAGCTCCTCGCCGAGCTCCGGGTCGGAGACGATCAGCGCACCGCCGACGACGTCGGAGTGGCCGCCCATGTACTTGGTCAGCGAGTGCACGACGACGTCCGCGCCGAGCGAGAGCGGCTGCTGGAGGTAGGGGGTGGCGAAGGTGTTGTCGACGACCAGCTTCGCGCCCGCGTCCCGGGTGACCTGGGCGACGGCGGCGATGTCGGTGATGCCGAGCAGCGGGTTGGAGGGCGTCTCCACCCACACGGCCTTGGTCTTCGGGGTGAGGGCGGCCCGTACGGCGGCGGGGTCGCCGCTCTCGGCCACCGACCACTCCACGCCCCAGCGGGAGGCGACCTTGGCGAAGAGGCGGAAGGTGCCGCCGTAGGCGTCGTTGGGGATGACCACGTGGTCGCCGGGGCGCAGCAGCGTGCGCAGCAGGCAGTCCTCGGCCGCCAGTCCGGACGCGAAGGCGAGACCCCGGCGGCCGCCCTCCAGGGCGGCCAGGTTCTCCTCCAGGGCGGTGCGGGTCGGATTGGCGCTGCGGCTGTACTCGTAGCCGCCGCGCAGACCGCCGACGCCGTCCTGCTTGTAGGTCGACACCTGGTAGATCGGCGGGACGACCGCGCCCGTCAGGGGGTCGGCGGTGTTGCCCGCGTGGATCGCGAGCGTCTCGAAGTGCTGACTGATGTGCCTGTCGCTCATGGGCCCGAGCGTAGTGGGCGAGCGGCCCCGGCGGGTTTTCCACAAGGCCGCCGCACGGGTTGGCCAATTGTCGGCGCGGTCTGGTTCGCTTGAGACATGGAGATTCTCTGGGTCCTGATGGCACTGGTCATGCTCGGCTTCGTGCTGCTGCCCGTCCTGCGGCGCCGGCGTGGCCTGATCGAGCAGGTGCCGCCCGGCCATCCGGACGCCGCCGATCCCGCGCACTACGGCTTCGTGCGCGAGGAGGAGCTCGACGTCCGCCTGCCCGGCCCCGACGAGGACCTGCTGGACGTCCTGGACGTCGTCCAGCGGACCCAGGACTACCGGGCGGCGCAGCAGCTCCTGGCCGGTACGGAGGCGGAGGGCGAGCTGCGCTGGCAGCGCGTCCAGGCCTTCGCGGGCGCCGCCTCGCTGGAGCTGCGGCAGCGGCCCGGCGGGGTGGGCGAGGCCCCGGGCGGGCAGTGGCTGCGGGTGTGGCGGACCGAGGCGCCCAAGGACCCCGGGGGCGCGGCGGTGCACGCCGAATTCCTGGTGCAGCAGGCGTGGCGCACGTCGACGCCCGGCACGGACGAGTTCCGGATCATCATGGAGGAGGCGAGGGCGGCGTGCGGCGACGCGGCGCTGCTGGCGCCGGGTGACCCGGTCCCGTACATCATCGAGCTGTCGGTGGCCCGCGGCCTGGGTTACTCGCGCGAGGAGTTCGAGCAGCTCTGGCTGAAGATCCTCGACCGGGCCCCGGCGCACATGGGCGCGCACCTGGCCGCCCTGCACTACTGGTGCGAGAAGTGGCACGGCTCCCGCGAGCTGGCGTACTCCTTCGCGGAGGCCGCCGCGGCCCGTGCGCCCCGGGGCTCGCTGCTGGCGGCGATGCCGCTGTTCGCGGTCTTCGAGCACCTCCCCGAGGTGAATCTGGTCAGCGGCTTCTACCAGAGCGAGGTCGTGCGGAAGGCGGTGCACGGCGCGCTGCACGCGGTCCACTCGGCCCGCGCCGACGACCCGATGCTGGCGCACGTGCGGCACCTGCTGGTCTTCTTCCTGGTCCGCGGTGAGCGCTGGGCGGAGGCCATGAACCAGCTCATACACATCGACGGCCACGTGGGCGCCCTGCCCTGGACGCTCTCCCCGGACCCGGCGGCCGAGTTCGCGGTGTACCGGGCGATGGCGGTGGCGGGCTTCGAGGCCAACGGCGGCAGCCCGGCGAGCCTGCCCCACTGAGCCCCGGGCGGACCCGGCGCACGGCCCCCGCCACGGGGGCCCGCCCGGCCGGAGCGGCGGCCGGAATTCCGCCCGCTCCCCCTGCGTTGTTCCGGGCGTCGCCCCGATTGGAGACCGCATGTTCCTGTCCCGCCGTACGCCCCAGCTCCCGACCCCCGAGCAGGCGCTGCCCGGCCGCCCGGAGCCGGCGTTCACGGTCCCCGACCGCCACACCGTCCTCGGCAACCCGCTCCTCGGCCCCTACCCCGAGGGCCTGGAGACCGCCGACTTCGGCCTGGGCTGCTTCTGGGGCGCCGAGCGCAAGTTCTGGCAGCTCCCGGCAGGAGTCTGGACCACCCTCGTCGGCTACCAGGGCGGCTACACGGAGAACCCCACCTATGAAGAGGTGTGCTCGGGCCTGACCGGCCACACGGAGGCCGTCCGCGTCGTCTACGACCCGGAGGTGATCTCCTACGAGCAGCTCCTGAAGACCTTCTGGGAGTCCCACGACCCCACCCAGGGCTTCCGTCAGGGCAACGACGTCGGCACGCAGTACCGCTCGGCGATCTACACCCACACCCCCGCCCAGGCCGCGGCCGCCGAAGCCTCCCGCGCCGCCTACCAGCGGGTGCTGACGGCCTCGGGCCACGGCACGATCACCACGGAGATCCTTCCGGCCGAGGGCCGCCCGTTCTACCCGGCCGAGGCGTACCACCAGCAGTACCTCGACAAGAACCCGGCGGGCTACTGCGGCATCGGCGGCACGGGCGTGTCCTGCCCGGTCGGGGTCGTCAAGGCGGAGGGCTGAGCACCGTCCCCGGGGCACGGTCCTCGGGGAAGGCACCGTCCTTCGGGAAGTGACCGTGCCGGGGGCCGCGCGCCCGGTCCCGTCGGCACGGAGCCGGTGCGGCCGCCGGCGGCGGCCGGATCCGGCGCCTGCGGTCAGGGCTGGATCCCGCCGTGCCGGAAGGGCCCGCCCGGACGGAACGGCGGCCTCAGCCGGGCGGCGCCCCGGCGCGGCCGTCGGGCAGCGCCGGGCAGAAGGCGGCGCGGGTGCGGTCGGCCGGCAGCGCGCCCGGGGAGGCGATGTCGGGTTCCTCGGCGTGGGCGTCCCCGGGGCTCTCGGGGCTGTGGACGTCCCCGGGGCTCTCGGGGCTGGCCACGCCGTCCTTGTCGCCGACCGCCGACGACGACGTTTCGGCCTCCGCCGAAACGTCACGCCCCTAGCGTCGTGCGCATGACGACTGACACCCACCGAGTGATCCGGCCGAGCATCCTCTACTTCGGCACGCCCGTGGTCCTGCTGACCACGGAGAACGACGACGGCTCCGCCAACCTCGCCCCGGTCTCCTCCGCGTGGGCGCTGGGACAGCATGTCGTCCTGGGGCTGGGCACGGAGAGCCAGACCGCGCGCAACCTGGCGGCACGGCCCGATCTGGTGATCAACGTGGCGTCACCGGAGCTGTGGGAGAAGGTGGAGCGGCTCGCGCCCCTCACCGGCGCCCATCCCGTGCCGGAGAGCAAGCGCGCGGTCTACCGGTACGAGCCGGACAAGTTCGCCGCGGCCGGGCTCACCCCGGCCGGATCGGACCTGGTGGGGCCGCCGCGCGTCGCCGAGTGCGCCCTTCAGCTCGAGGCGCGGGCGCGGGCGCTGACCCCGGGCGGGGCGGGGCTGTTCCTCAGCGTCGAGTGCGAGGTGCTGCGGGTCCACGCCGACGAGCGCATCGTCGTGCCGGGCACCCAGCACATCGACCCTTCCCGCTGGAGCCCGCTCATCTACAACTTCCGTCACTACCACGGTCTGGCCCCGGAGGTCGGCCACGGCTTCCGTTCGCAGACGGCCCGGGTCGCGGCGGGCGCGGTGTGACGGCGGGTCCGCGGCGGCCGGCCCCCGCCCGCGAGCCGGTCCGGCACGCCGCGCCCGGGCGGCGGGGCCTCAGCCGCCGCTGCCGTAGGGCCTGGTCAGGAGCTCCAGGCGGTGGCCGTCGGGGTCGTCGAAGTACACGCCCCGGCCGCCGTCGTTGTGGTTGATCTCGCCGGGCCGGCGGTGGTACGGGTCCGCCCAGTACGCCAGCCCCGCCTCCCGGACCCGGGTGAAGATCACGTCGAAGTCGTCCTCCGAGACCAGGAACGCGTAGTGCTGCGGCGTGATCTCGCCCTCGGTGTCGAGGAAGTCGAGGGTCACGCCGTTGGGGATCTCGACCGGGAGGAAGGGGCCGTAGGGCGGTCCCACCTCCAGTCCGAGCAGTCCGGCGAGGAACCGGGCCGACGCCTCCTTGTCGTGCGCGGCGACGATGGTGTGGTTCAGCTCGATGGTCATCGTGCGGGCCTCCCCTGCTGCCGGGCGCGGCCCTCGGCTCGCGCCGCCGGCTCATGGCTGGTAGGGCGTTCACCACGCTAGGCGGCCCGCCCGAGCCCCACCATCGGCCTGCCGACGGGACCGCTCCCGGTCTTCCGTCCTCGGTCCGGCGTCCCCCCGGCGGCGGACGGCGGCGTGCGGCGGCAGGGCCCCGGCACGCGGCCGGGGCCTTCCGGCGGGCGGCGCCCCGTCCCGGGCCGGCGCCCCGTCTCAGATCGTCGCCGCGTCGATCACGAACCGGTAGCGGACGTCGCTGGCGAGCACCCGCTCGTACGCCTCGTTGATCTCGGAGGCGGCGATCAGCTCGATCTCCGCGCCGATGCCGTGCGCGGCGCAGAAGTCCAGCATCTCCTGGGTCTCGGCGATGCCACCGATCATGGACCCGGCCAGCGACTTGCCGCCGCCGATGACCGAGAACAGGTTCAGGGCGACCGGCTCCTCGGGGGCGCCCACGTTGGCGAGGGTGCCGTGGGTCTTCAGCAGCGAGAGGTAGGCGCCGAAGTCGAGCGGGGCGGAGACGGTGGAGACGATCAGGTCGAAGGTGCCGGCCAGCTCCTCGAAGGTCTTCGGGTCGCTGGTGGCGTAGTAGTGGTCGGCGCCCAGCTTCAGGCCGTCGTCCTTCTTGCGCAGGGACTGCGACAGCACGGTCACCTCGGCGCCGAGCGCGTGCGCGATCTTCACGCCCATGTGGCCGAGGCCGCCGAGGCCGACGATCGCGACCTTCCTTCCGGGGCCGGCGCCGAAGCGCTTGAGCGGGGAGTAGAGGGTGATGCCGGCGCACAGCAGGGGCGCGGCGGCGTCCAGGGGCAGGCCCTCGGGGATGTGCAGGACGTAGTTCTCGTCGACGACTATCTTCTGGGAGTAGCCGCCGTAGGTCGGTTCGCCGTCCTTGCCGATGCCGTTGTACGTCGGGACGTTGCCCTCGACGCAGTACTGCTCCTGGCCCGCCTTGCAGTTCTCGCACACGCGGCAGGAGTCGACCATGCAGCCGACGCCGGCCCGGTCGCCGACCTTGAACCTGGTCACGGCGGAGCCGACCTCGGTGACGATGCCCGCGATCTCGTGGCCGGGGACCATCGGGAAGATCGCCTCGCCCCAGCCCTCGCGGGCCTGGTGGATGTCGGAATGGCAGATTCCGGCGAACTTGATGTCGATCAGGACGTCGTGCGGGCCGACCTCCCGCCGCTCGATGGTGGTGCGCTCC
The DNA here is from genome assembly GCF_011008945.1 of Streptomyces harenosi. GTDB lineage: Bacteria > Actinomycetota > Actinomycetes > Streptomycetales > Streptomycetaceae > Streptomyces > Streptomyces harenosi. The sequence goes on along the minus strand of NZ_WYCT01000051.1, from coordinate 10,443 downwards.
AGCGGAGCCTTGGCGGCGGGGGCGGCGTACGCGGCGACAGGGGTGGTCATGCCGTGGTCTCCTAGCGGGGTCGTGCGCACCCGGCTGCCTTTTCGGCCGGGCGTGGCCTCCAGCCTGCCGGGCGCGCGGACATTCACCCAGGTCACGGCTTTGCGTACGTCTGCGGTGCCTACCACTGGCGGGGTCAGCTTCGAGTGCGTACGACCAGGAATACTGGGATGCATGGACGTACAGGAGACCGGCGGCGGCCTGGACCGCCGGGCCGAGCTGAGCGAGTTCCTGCGCACCCGGCGGGCCCGGCTGAAGCCGGAGGACGTCGGTCTGCCGCAGTTCGGCCGGTTCCGCCGGGTGCCGGGGCTGCGCCGGGAGGAGCTGGCGCAGCTCGCCGGGGTGTCCGTGGCGTACTACACGCGGCTGGAGCAGGGCAACGGGCAGAACGTGTCGGCGGAGGTGCTGGACTCGATCGCGCGGGCGCTCAGGCTGAGCGACGCCGAGCACCAGCATCTGGTGCACCTGGCCAAGCCGAAGCGGCACCGGAGGAAGGCGGCGGCGCGGACCCAGCAGGTGCGGGTGGCGCTGCGGCAGCTCCTGGAGTCGATCGACGGGGTGCCGGCGTACGTCGTGGGGCGGCGCTCGGACGTCCTGGCGTGGAACCGGATGGCGGCGGCCCTCTTCGGCGACTGGGGCAGGCTGCCGGCGCCGGAGCGCAACTGGGCGCGGCGGGTGTTCCTGGACCCGGCCTGCCGGGAGCTGTTCGTGGACTGGGAGGGCAAGGCGGCCGACATGGTCGGCTATCTGCGCATGGACGCCGGCTGCCACCCGGACGACCCCCAGTTGTCCGCGCTGGTCGGGGAGCTGTCGGTGAAGAGCGAGGAGTTCCGGCGGCTGTGGGCGGCGCACGACGTGAAGGAGAAGACGCACGGCGAGAAGCGGCTGCGGCATCCGCTGGTCGGCGAGCTGACCTTGTACTTCGAGACGTTCCGCCCGGCCGACGACGGGGAGCAGTCGCTGGTCACGTATCACGCCGAGCCGGGCTCCCCGTCGGCGGACGCGCTGCGGCTGCTGGCGAGCTGGGGGTCGGACGCGGCGGCCGTGCGCACGGCCTGATCCCCGCGGCGGCCGTGCGAACGGCCTGATCCCGGCGGCGGGCCGGGAGGCCGCCGCCGGGACCGTGGTGATCCGGTGCCCTACTTGCCGTGGTAGGCGTTGTAGACCGACACCGTCGACTTGTTGCCCTTCTTGTCGGTGATGTCGGCGCGGAAGGAGATGCCCTTGCCCTTCGCCGGGTTCTGCACCGTGATGCTGCCCCGGGTGACGGTGACCTTCTTCCAGATCTTGCCGTAGTCGTACGACACGTACACCGTGAGCGACTTGAGGTTCGCGCCCGCGGCGGAGCCCTCGACGGTGACCGGGACGGTGACCTTCCGTCCGGCGAGGGCCTTGCTGTCCAGGCCGACGGAGGCGCCGAAGCGGGCCGTGGAGGCGGGCAGCTTGGTCGGGCCCGCGGTCTTCTTGGAGCGGAAGGTCCAGCTCGCGTCGATGCGGGTGGCCGCCGCGGCGACCCCGGGGCTGCGCTTGACCGAGGTGGTCAGCCGGTAGGCGGCGTCACCGGAGGGGACGGTGAACGTCTCCTGGCCGAACATCGGGTCCTTGTGCGAGCCGACCTTCTTGCCGTCGCGGTACAGGGTGGTGGTGACGGCGGTGAACAGCGAGGAGCCGGCGTGGCCCTTGCCGTCGGCGAACAGCGGGATGGTGCCGCTGATCGCGTCGCCGTCGCGGCTCAGGCCGAACTCGGAGGTCAGGCGGGGCGCGAAGACGGCCGTGTTGAACGTCGTCGTGTAGCTCTTGCCCGCCTTGTAGACCTGCGGGGCACCGGAGGTGTAGACCGCCTCGGTGGTCGGGAAGCCCTCTTCGTCGGGGGAGCCCTGCTGCTCGAAGCCGAGGTCCCACCGGACGCCGCCGGTGGCCGACAGGTACAGGGTGCGGGTGCCGGGCGCGGGCTGCGGGACGCCGATGGCGGAGCCGCTGGTGCTGCCGGGCAGCATGCCCATGGCGGTCACGGCGCCCTTCTTGCCGCTCGCGGAGGCGCCCAGGCCGGCCTTGAGCGTGGCCAGGTCGCCCTTCTTGTAGTGGCGGGTGTAGCCGGTGGCGAGCTGCTTGACGGTGCCGCCCGCGACGGTGTCGTACTGCTCCGTGGCGCCCTTGGTCCAGTGGGCGTCCCACTGCTGGTACAGCGAGCCGTCGGTGATCTGCGGGCCGAGGTGCCGGGTGCGGAAGTTGGCGTAGGAGTCCAGCCACCAGCCGAAGCCGTAGCTGGAGTCGCCCGTCTCGACGGTGAAGTCGGGGGAGGCGAACGCGGGCTTGGCGGCGCGGTCCGGGACGGTGATGGACACCGGCTTGGCGGTGCGCGCGTCCAGGGTGATCGTGGTCTTCCCGGTGACGTTCAGCTTCGGCTGGGCGAGCCAGTCGGCGCCCTGGTACTTCTCCGGGTCGGCGGAGACGTACAAGGAGGCGTTGAGGATGTAGCCGCCCTTGGGAACGCGGGCGGTGACGGTGCCGTCGGCGTCGTACGGATTGAACCAGGTGTCCTTGCCGAGCCCGGAGACGCCGGCCAGGTCGATGTCGTAGTTGGCGGCGGGCTTGCCGTCGCGGCCGATCGCCTTCAGCGTGACGTCGTACGACTCGACCTCGCGCTCCACGGCGGCGGCGGAGCGCACGCTCTGCCCGCCGCCGGTCGCCGTGACGTACGCCGAGTAGGCGCCGTCGGCGGTGCCGCCCAGGCGGGTGTCGGCGGTGAGGTCGACGGAGGCGGTGCCGCCCGCGGGGACGGTGACCGTGTCCGCGCCGAGGGTGAAGAAGCCGGCCGGGGCCGCCTCGCCCGTGGGGCCGGTGGCGGTGGCGGTCAGCTTCAGGGTGACGTCGGCGGTGCCGAGGTTGCGGTAGGTCAGCTTCTTGGTGACCGGCTTGTCGTCGGCGTGCGGCCACTGCTGGGTGCCGAAGCTGAGCGACACCGGGTCGGCGACGACGGTCTGCTCGATGGCCCTGTCGACCTGGATGCGGCCCGTGCCCTGCTGGAACGGCGTGTAGGCGCCGCCCTTGGCGGAGGCGGTGAGGGCGCCCTTCAGCTCGGCGTAGGTCCAGTCGGGGTGCTGCTGCTTGAGCAGGGCCGCGGCGCCCGCGACGTGCGGGGTCGCCATCGAGGTGCCGGAGATGGTGACGTAGCCGGCCGGCTTCTCGCCCTCCTCCCGGGCGATGACGCTGTTCGCCGCGGAGGCGGCGGTGATGTCGACGCCGGGGGCGGTCACGTCCGGCTTGACGGCGCCGTCCATGCCGGGGCCGCGGCTGGAGAAGTCGGCGAGCCGGTCCTTGCCGTCGACCGCGCCGACGGTGAGGGCCGCGGCGGCGCTGCCCGGGGAGCCGACGGTCCGCTCGCCCATCTCGCCCTCGTTGCCGGCGGCGATGGCGAAGAGGATGCCCTTCTCCGCGGAGAGCTTGTTGACCTGTGCCTCCAGCGGGTCGATCTCCGGGGTGTCGCCGCCGCCGAGGCTGAGGTTGACGATGTCGGCGCCCTGCTGGGCGGCCCATTCCATGCCGGCGAGGATGCCGGAGTCGTCGCCGTAGCCGTCGTCGCTGAGCACCTTGCCGTTGAGCAGTTCGGCGCCGGGCGCGACGCCCCGGTACGTCTTCCCGTTGCCGGCCGCGATGGAGGCGACGTGCGTGCCGTGGCCGAACTTGTCGGTCGCGTCGGGCGAGGCGGAGAAGTTCTTGGCGGCGACGACCCGGTTCTTCAGGTCGGCGTGGGTGGTGTCGACGCCGGTGTCCAGGACGGCGATCTTGACGCCCTTGCCGTCGTAGCCGGCGGCCCACGCCGTGGGGGCGCCGATCTGCGGGACGGAGGTGTCCAGGCTGGCCTTGCGGACGCCGTCCAGCCAGACGTGCGCGATGCCGGAGGCGGTCTTCTCGCCGTCGGTGACGGCGTCCCACAGCTCGGGCACGTCCTGCTGCGGGGTCTGGACGGCGTCGGCGTTGAGGGTCTTCAGGGTGCGGCGCAGGGTGCCCGCGTCGCGGACGTCGGCCTTGGTGGCGGCGGCGCCGCCCCGGTAGCCGACGATGACCTTCAGACCGTTCTTCTGGGCCTTGCGGGTGGCGGCCTTGCCCAGTTCCGTGACGTCGAAGAGGCGCTGGTCGAGCTTGCCGGTGGCGACCAGGCGGGCGGCGTCGGCCGGGACGACGAGGGTGTGCCCGGCGGCCCTGCGGATCTGGACGGGTATGTGCTCCCGGCCCTTGGCCCGCTCCAGGCCGGTGACCCGGCCCTTGGCGTCGAGGACGACCCGGTCGCCGGTGATCAGCGTGACGCGCTGCCCGGCCGTGACCGAGCCGCGTGCGGTGTCGGACGCCGGCTTTCCGTCGGCGGCGGCCGGGCCGGTCATGCCCGCTGCGAGCGCCACGGACGCCGCCGCGGCGACCGTGGCCGCGCACGCTCTTTTCACTTGTCTGCGCAACGTTCCCCCTAGCGGAAGGTCCGGGCGACTGCCGTCACCCGGCCGGGGGTGGTCTCGCACATCTGCGCGACCCCCGGACTCGGCAGTATGCCGGGGCCGATCATGCGCCTCAACGGAGGTTCGAGAAGGTGGGAGAACCGACGGCCCACTGTTACGTCACCGCGCGAACTCCGTTACCGCACCGATGGATTGGGCCCGGACCCGGCCCGCCGGCGCGCACCGCCGACGGGCCTCGCCTCCGCCGCCCCCCGTGGGCGGTGGCGGCCGCCGGCGACCCCGTACACCGCGCCCTCGACGGCGCGGACGCGAAACCGCCGCCCGCCCCGGAGGGCGGACGGCGGCGTGGCGGGACGGGTGCGGGGGCGTCAGATCGCCGAACCCGCCTTCCACTGCTCCCAGTTCATGTTCCAGCCGTTGAGGCCGTTGTCCGGGGCGATGGTCTTGTCGCCGGTGTTCTGGACGACGACCACGTCACCGACGAGGGAGTTGTTGTAGAACCAGGCGCCCGGGGTGTTCGGGTCGTTGGCGCCCTTGGTGTCCGACAGGCCCACGCAGCCGTGGCTGGTGTTGGCGTTGCCGAAGATGGACTTGGCACCCCAGTAGTTGCCGTGGATGAAGGTGCCGGAGGTGCTCAGGCGCATGGCGTGCGGCACGTCCTTGATGTCGTACTCGCCTTCGCCGTCGTCGTCGGTGAAGCCGACCGTCGCGCCGTTCATCCGGGTCTCCTTGAACTTCTCGGAGATCACCATCTGGCCCTCGTACGTCTTGTTCTCGGGCGAGCCGGCGGAGATCGGGATGGTGCGGACCACCTTGCCGTCCTGCGTGACCTTCATCTGCTTGGTCTTCGCGTCGACGTAGGAGACCTGGTTGCGGCCGATCTTGAAGGTGACCGTCTTCTGCTGGACGCCGTAGACGCCCTCGGCGCCCTCGACCCCGTCGAGCGCCAGCTTCAGGGTGACGGTCGAGCCCTCCTGCCAGTAGTTCTCGGGGCGGCAGTCCATGCGGTTGGCGTTGAACCAGTGGCAGGCGACCTCCTGGCCACTGGTGGTGCTGACCGTGATGCCCTTCTGGACGGCGGCCTTGTTGGTGATCGCCTTGTCGAAGTTGATCGACACGGGCATGCCGACGCCGACGGTGGTGCCGTCGTCCGGCGTGAAGGTGCCGATGAAGCTGTTGGCCGGGGAGACCGTGGTGAACGACGCGTTCTCGTGCGCGGCGCGGCCCTCGGCGTCGGTCGCGGTGGCGGTCAGCCTGTAGGTGGTGGCGCGCTCCAGCTGACCGGTGGGCTTCCAGCTCTTCTTGTCGGCGGATATCTGGCCGCTGACCTCGGTGCCGTCGGTCGTGGTCATCTTCACCTCCGTGAGCGTGCCCTTGCTCACGGTCACGGTGGCGGAGTTGTTGATGGAGGCGTTGCTCGAACCGTCCTTGGGCGTGATCTTGATCTGGGCCTCGGACGTCTTCTCGGCTGCCGCCTTGTCGACCGTGGCCTGCGAGGCGCCGTCGCCCCCGCCGCCGGAGGCGTCGTCGCCGCCGGAACAGGCCGAGAGCACCAGCACACCGCCGAGCAGTGCGGACGCGGCCGCCAGGCCCTTGCGCCGCCTACTGTTGGTCATCACACGCTTCTCCATCGTTGCCGATTCCCGAAAACCCCGGGATTCCCCGTCACAAACGTTCAACGTTACGACCGGTTCGCCCGGTTCCACGTCCCTGGCATGTGTGGGACATGCCACGTCCACCCGGCGGGGGCGCCGCGGCCGCCGGACCGTACGCCCCCTGGGACGACCGGAGCCCGGACGGCGGTTGCCGCCCGGGGACCGGGTACGTCCGCCTCCCCGTCGCCTCAGCCGGCCGTCCGTTCCGCGCCGCCGCCGTGGGCGTCCGGCGCGCCGCCCGCGTCCTCGGCGTCGCCCTGCCCGCCATCATCCTCGTCGAAGTCCCAGTCGGGCGAGCCGGGGTCGTAGTCGATCCGCTCACTGCTCCAGGAGGCTTGCTGGAGTTCGATCCCCGGCACCTCGCTGACCAGGTCGAACGGGTCGACGAGATAGGCCAGCGCCTCCGCGGTGTCCTCCGTCACAGCGTTCTGCGCGTGCATCTGCTCCTCGCCGGGCATGTCGGGGTCGTCGGCGATCCGCTGGAGGGCGGCCCCGGTGACCGCCTCCTCGTCGTCCACCGCGAGGACGAGTTCCACGCGAAGGCGCACAAAACGTGATGTCTCTGAAGTGCTCATGTGCGGAGCGTACGGCGGTCGCCTCCCGTGACTTTCCTGTGACCCGCGCCTTTCACTAACATCGCCCCACACGGCCAATTCGCCAGCGCCACAAGGGGATCGATATTCCGTGTCATCCGCTCGCCGTTCCTTGCTGACCGCCACCGCCGCGGGCAGCCTGCTGTGCGCCCTGTGGTTCGTCCCGTCCGCGAACGCGACGCCGGACCAGCCGGTCCCGCAGACCTCCCCCGTGAGCCCGTCCGCGCAGGTCACACAGCAGGCGAGGGCCGCCGCGGCGACGGATGCGGCGGACCTCGGGACCACCGGGGAGGAGGTCCGGCTCGCCGACACCGGCAGCTTCGACAGCACGCCGTACGTCGTCGGCGGCACGCTCTTCCTCACCCTGGGCGCCGGGTTCGTCGTCTACTCGGTGCGCCGGGAACGCCTGGGCCTCCAGTGAGCTGACCGTCCTTCACCTCGCCCGCGCGGCCGGGCGCGGCGGGCGGGTCACCGGCGCCCCGGGGCGGCGCCCTAGGGCGAGTGCCGCCCCCGGAACCGGCGGCGCTCCCCGTCGTCCCCCTCGTGGGGCGGCTCGTCCGCCAGCCGTACCACCGGGTCCTGCGGCCCCTCGCGCCCGGCGACGACGGGCCGGTCCGCGCGTTCGGCCTTGGCCCGGTACTGGGCCGCGTCGGCGAGCCGGAACAGCCGGCGCGCGCTGGACACCGGCCCGATGGGGTCCCCGGTGGAGGCGACCCCGCAGGCCACACCGTCCCCGATCTCCATCCGGGCGGCGCGGCGGCACAGCTCCTCGGCCGCCCCGACCACCGCGTCGGCGGGCGGGCCGACCGCCAGCAGGCAGAACTCGTCGCCGCCGAGGCGGGCCGCCAGCGCCCCCGGCACCATGGCTCCGCACACCGACAGCACCGTCCCGAAGCGCTCCAGCAGCCGGTCACCGACCGCGTGCCCGCAGGTGTCGTTGACCCGCTTGAGCCCGTTGAGGTCGCAGACGACGAGACTGACGACGACACCGTCCCGGCGGTGCCGCTCGATCGCCTCGTCCAGGCGGGCGTCGACGGCCCGGCGGTTGGCGAGCCCGGTGAGGGAGTCGGTGTACGCCAGCCGCTTGGCCTCCTCCAGCCGCTCGGTCTGGGCGATGCCGGCGGCGGCGACGGAGGCCAGGACGGTGGCGAAGTCCGCGTCGCCCCGCTCGAAGACGGGCGCGCCGGCCGGACGGGCGACGTACAGCTCCCCCCAGGCCCGCCCGTGCAGCACGATCGGCGCGACCACGCAGCAGCCGCGCCCGCGGCGGCGCAGGGCGGCGACCCGCTGGTGGACGTAGCCCGGGCGCCCGGCCGCCGGGCCCTCGGCGGTCTCCACCCAGGCGCCGGGCTCGCCGCCCCCGGCCCAGCGCTCGTGCAGGAACTCGGTGATCTCCGCGAACTGGTGCACCGGGTAGGACTCGTCCTCCGGGAACTCCTCCTCGCCCTGCGCCCGCTCCCCGACGTTCACGAGGACGCGCAGCCGGCCCAGCTCCCGCTCCCACACCGACAGCGCGGCGAAGCTGCCGCCCAGCGCCCGGCACGCCCCGGTGGCCGCCGCGCACCAGGTCTCACGGGAGCTGCGCGCCGCCGCCATGCCCTGGGCCAGTGCCACCACGGCCGCCAGCCGACTGTCCTCACCCATCACCCCAGGCTATGGACATTTCATATGAATCGGGATGTCGATGAGGCGAACGGGGACCGGCCGCCTCACGCGCCGCTCTCCCGCGGCGCCCCGGCTCACTCCCCCGGCCACCGCGGCGCGCGCTTCTCGTTGAACGCGGCCACCCCTTCGGCCCGGTCCCCCGAGAACGCCACCGTCCGCCAGGCGGCGTCCTCGACCTCCAGACCGGTGCGCAGATCCAGCCCGTGGCCGAGCCGCAGCGCCTTCTTGGCCGCCCGCAGCCCGACGGGCGAGTTCGCGGCGATCCGGGCCGCCAGCGCCAGCGCCTCCTCCCGGTCCCGCCCCTCGTCCACCAGCTCGTCGACCAGCCCCAGCTCCCGCGCCTCCTCGGCCCGCACCCGGCGCGCCGTGAAGACGAGCTCGGCCGCCCGGGCCGCGCCCACCCGCCGGGGCAGCAGCTGCGTCCCGCCCCCGCCGGGGATCACCCCGACGGACACCTCGGGCAGGCCCACCACGGCCGTGCGGTCGGCCACGATCAGGTCGCAGGACAGGGCCAGCTCGAACCCGCCGCCCAGCGCGAAGCCGTGGACGGCGGCGATCGCCGGAACGGGCAGTTCCAGGACGCCGGTGTACGCCGCGCGCGCCACCGGCCGCTGGCGCAGCAGGTCGGCGTCGCTGAAGGAGTTCCGCTCCTTCAGGTCGGCACCGACGCAGAAGGCCCGCTCGTGCGTCGAGGTGAGCACCACGGCCCGGACGCCGCGGTCCGCGCCCAGCGCCGCGCAGGCCGCGGTGAGGGAGCGGGCCATCTCGGTGGAGACGGCGTTCATGGCCTTCGGCCGGTCGAGCGCGACTTCCGCGACGTGCCCGCCCTCGTGCCGCCGCACCAGCACGAACTCTCCGAACCGCTCCTCGCTCATGACACCCTCCGGTTAACGCTGGTTCACAAGTGGTCCGATCATCGCAGGACCGGCCACGCGGGGAAAGGCACGGCGGCGATTCCGGGCCGGGAGGCCCCCGTCCCGGCCTGGAGGCCCCGGTCCCGGCCGGGAGGTCCCGGTCCCAGGCGGGAGGCCCCGGTCCCGACAGGTAGGCCCCGGTCCCGGCCGCGAGGCCCCGATCCCAGTCGGGAGGCCCCGGACCCGGCCGGCAGGTCCCGGGTCCCGGCAGGGAGCCCCGGTCCCTGCCGGGAGACCGACACACGGGCGGGAGACCGACACCGGGGCCGGAGACCGATACACGAGCGGGAGACCGACACCCGGGCCGGAGACCGATACACGGGCGGGAGACTCAGTACAGGGCCGGAAGGCGCGACAAACGGCCGGAAGGCGCGATACCCGGCCGGAAGGCCCCTATACACGGGCGCGGGCCGGGCGACCCGGTTCCCGGGCCGCCCGTGTACCCGTTCGAGTGACATGCCGCCGCGTCGCGCTCCCCGGGCCCCGGCCACGGCATAGCGTGCGCTCGCCGCGGCGCGTCGGGGGACGCCTGGGCACCGGGGAGGAGCACGATGACGACGGACACACCGGCCACGCCACACCACCGCGCCGAGGCCGGGACGGCGCCGCTCCCGCCGGGTGGCACCCGGCCGCGTTCCTGGGGGCCGCGCGGCCGTCACCGCCGCCCGCCCCGCCAGCGCAAGCTGCTGCTCGGCGCGGGCGGTCTCGCGCTGGCGGCCGGCACCCTGAGCCTCGTACGCATCGTGTCGGACCCGGCCGCGGGCGGTTCCGGGGCCGTGCACGCCCCCCGCCCCGACCGGGTCACCGATCCGGCCGCGGGCACGGTCCCCGGGCGGGCCACGAGGTCGGCGCCCGGCACCGCCCGGCCCGGCCCGTCGGCCTCCTCCGCCATGGGCGGGCGCCACGGCTCCCCGGCCCCGGACGGCACCCCCGGGCCGGCGCCGGGCACCACGGGACCCGAGACCGGTGCCGGTACCGGTAGCAGTACGACGGTCCCCCACCGTCCGAACACCCCCGGCCCCCCGCAGGCCTCCGATGCGCCGGGCCGGCCGGACGCCGGGCGCTCGGCCGGGTCCCGGCCGCCGCGTCCCCGGACCCCCGGGCCGCACCCCACGCC
>NZ_WYCT01000519.1 GCF_011008945.1 Streptomyces harenosi | reverse complement strand
GTGGGCTCGGAGATGTGTATAAGGGACAGGGGCACACCCGCCGGCCCCCGGCCGGCCGCGCCCCGCTCCAGAGCCGGTCCCCTGCGCTCCCATGGCGTGTTTCGAGCGGCGCTCAAGGCACCGGTGTCAGGTTCAACCAGGACAACACACTCCGTACCGCCCCGCCGGAGCCGACACCCCCGGGGGCGACAGGCAGGGAGGAGCAGTCGGTGAAGTTCAAGGTTCTCGGCTCTGTCGGAGTCGAGGTGGACGGGCGCTTCCACAGCATCCGGGGCGGCCACCAGCGCGTACTGCTGGCCGTGCTGCTGGTCAACGGCGGCAAACTGGTCGCGGCCGAGGAGCTCTACGGCGAACTGTGGGGCGACCGGCCGCCGGTGACCGTCGAGAACGCCCTGCAGGCCCACGTCTCCCGGCTGCGCCGCACCCTTCAGGGGTGGGGCGACGGCGGCTGCGCGCTGATCAGCCGCTCCACCGGCTACAGTCTGGAATTCGCCGCCGAGGACCTCGACCTGAACGTCTTCAGACGCGGCGTCGCCCAGGCCCGCGCGGCCATGGCCCAGGACCCGGCGCGGGCGGCCCAGCTGCTGTCGGGCGCCATGGGACTGTGGCGCGGCGCCCCGCTGCAGGACGTCGCCGGCGGGCTGATCTGCCAGTCGGTGGCCGTGCAACTGGCCGAGGAGCACCTGGCCGCCACCGAGGACAAGCTCTGGCTCGATCTGGAACGCGAAGTGCCCTCGGCCATAGGGGAACTGAAGCGCATGAGCATCGTGCACCCCTGGCGGGAGCGGGTCACCGAGATGCTCATGCTGGCGCTGTACCGCTGCGGACGGCAGGCCGAGGCGATCGAGACCTACCACGCGGCCCGCGCCAGGATGGTCGCCGAACTGGGCACCGAGCCCTCCCCGCAGCTGCGGGAACGTTTCCTGGAGATACTCAACCAGTCACCCGGGTGCGCCGGCGCCGCCTTGAACCGTGCCGCGCGGCCCGCCCTCGCCCCGGAGCTGGTGTGAGCGGTGCCGCCCGCGGCGGGGCCGCGTGCCCGCCCGGCCACGGGCCGGCCGGGCCGGGGCCGCTTCAGTCGGTGGTGCCGTCCGGCCGGATCAGCGAGAAACCCGCATACGGCCGCAGGGCCGCCGGCACCTCGACCGACCCGTCCGGCCGCTGCCCCTGCTCCAGCAGCGCGGCCAGGGTCCGCCCGATCGGCAGCGCCGAGCCGTTCAGCGTCGCGGCCGGCTCCTTGCCCCCGCCCGGCGTGCGCACCCGGATGCCCGCCCGGCGGGCCTGGAAGGTCCCGCAGTCCGAGACGGAGGAGATCTCCCTGAACGCGCCGCTGCCGGGCAGCCACACCTCGATGTCGTACGTCATCCTGGCCGAGAAACCCAAGTCACCGGCCGGCAGCAGCACCACCCGGTAGGACAGCTCCAGACGGCGCAAACACTCCTCGGCGTGCCCGACCATCAGCTCCAGCTGCTTGGGCGCGTCCCCGGCCGCGCAGATACGCACCAGCTCCACCTTCTCGAACTGGTGCAGGCGCAGGATGCCGCGGGTGTCCCGGCCGTAACTGCCCGCCTCCGCGCGGAAACAGGGGGTGCGGGAGGTGAAGGCGAGCGGCAGGTCCGCGGCCGGCAGCACCTCCCCGGCGACCAGATTGGTCAGCGGCACCTCCGCGGTCGGCACCAGGAACAGCTCCCGCTCCCCGACCCGGGTGGCGAACAGGTCCTCCTCGAACTTGGGCAGCTGACCGGTGCCGGTCATCGTCGCCCGGTTCACCAGGAACGGCACCGCGTGCTCGAGATAGCCGTGCTCCCGGGTGTGCAGATCGAGGAAGAAGTCGCCCAGCGCCCGCTCCAGCCGGGCCCCGGGCCCGCGGGCCACGGTGAAGCGGGCACCGGAGAGCCGGGCGGCGCGGGAGCTGTCGAGAATGTTCAGCGCCTCGCCCAGATCGGCGTGGTGACGGGCGCCCGCACCGTCGGACACCGGCGGCCCGCCCCGCCGGATCTCGACCGCCTCCCGGTCGCTGTGCCCGTCCGGCACCTCCGCCAGGGGCAGGTTGGGGATGGTGAGCAGCAGCTCGCCCAGCTCCGTCTCGGCCCGCTGCGCGGCGGCCTCCGCCTCCTGCACCCGCTCCCGCAGCAGCCGCGCCTGCCGGCGCGCCTCCTCGTCGGGCCGGGCCCCGCCGTGCCCGCGCGCGGCCGTCTTCAGCTCGGCACGCAGCGCGGACACCCTCTCCACGGCGGCGCCGCGGCGCCGGTAGGCGGCCTCCAGCACCTCCACGTCGAGCGCGTAGCGGCGCCGGGCCAGTGCCCGCACCGCCTCGGGCCCCAGGTCCAGGAGCTCACGTACGTCGTGCATGGGAACTCTCCTCGGATGCGTGCCGGCCGCAGCCCGGCGGCCGGGCAGGTCTGTGCCCCGCGGCGGGGCGGGCGGCTGCCGGGCGGTGTCGCAAGCGACGCGATGCCCCCGCGGGGGCGGAGAAACAAGAGTGCGGACAGGAACAGCGGCAGAAAGAACAGGGCAGGCAGAAAGAACAGGGCAAGCAGTAAGAGGGCCCGCCGTCACCTGTGCAGGGGGAGCGGGGAAGGCAGCAGGAGCAGGACGGCAGAGGGAAAACACCGGCAGGGGCGGAAAGAAAGGGGGGAGGGGTGGCCGGGCGGTGGTGCGCCCGGGCGTGGTGCGCCGCCCCCGCCGCCGTCCGTGTTCCCATCCCCCGGGTGGGGGCA
>NZ_WYCT01000518.1 GCF_011008945.1 Streptomyces harenosi | reverse complement strand
GGGCCGCCGTGACGGGGCCCGCGCGACCGCGCGGGCCCCCGGCCTGAGCGGAAGCCCCCGGTGGGGCGGGGGCGCAGGCCCCACGGCGGGGAAGGCCCCGGCGGGGTCCAGGCCCTCAGCGGGGCGCAGGCCCCCAGCGTGGGCGGCAGCCCCGGCGGGAGGCGAGCCCCCGGCGCGGGCGCAAGCCCCCGGCGGGGCGGGGGTGCAGGCCCTCAGTGGGGCGCAAGCCCCCCGGCTTGGCGGAAGCCCCCGGCGGGAGCCAAGCCCCCGGCGCGGGCACAGGCCCCCAGCGGGGCGGGGGTCCAGGCCCTCAGCGGGGCGCAGGCCCCCAGCTTGGGCGGCAGCCCCCGGCGGGAAGCGAGCCCCCGGCGGGGCGGGGCGTAGGCCCTCAGCGGGGCGCAAGCCCCCCGGCCTGGCGGAAGCCCCCGGCGGGAGCCAAGCCCCGGCCTGGACGCAAGCCCCCCGGCGGGGCGGGGGTGCAGGCCCTCAGCGGGGCGCAATCCCCGGCCTGGGCTCAAGCCCCGGCGGGCGGCAAGCGCCCGGCGAGGCGGGGCGCAGCCCCCCGGCGGGGCTCACGCCCCGTACGCCTTGCCCTTCCCCTTGACCGGCTTGGCGCCCGCCAGGAGGTGGGCGGGGACGAGATCGCGGGCCGGCTCGGTGTAGCCGACGGACACGATCCGGTCGCCCTGGTACGTGAACGAGGTCAGCGACGCGAGCGTGCACTGCCGCTTGCGCGGGTCGTGCCACAGCCGGCGGCGCTCGACGTAGGACCGCACGATCCAGATCGGCAACTGGTGGCTGACCAGCACCGCCTCATGGCCGCGCGCCCGGTCCTTCGCCGCGTTCAGCGCGCCCATCATGCGCACCACCTGGTCGAGGTACGGCTCGCCCCAGGACGGCCGGAACGGGTTGACCAGGTGCCGCCAGTTCTCCGGCCGGCGCAGCGCGCCGTCCCCGACGCCGAACGTCTTGCCCTGGAAGACGTTGTCGGCCTCGATGAGCCGCTCGTCGGTGGCCAGGTCCAGCCCGTGTGCCTTGGCGATCGGCGTCGCCGTCTCCTGCGCCCGCTCCAGCGGGGAGGCCACGACGTAGGTGATGTCGCGGGGGGCGAGGTGCTCGGCGACCCGGTCGGCCATCCGCCGGCCCAGCTCGGACAGGTGGTAGCCGGGCAGGCGGCCGTAGAGCACCCCGGTGGGGTTCTCCACCTCGCCGTGGCGCATCAGGTGGACGACGGTGATGTCGCCGCCGGTGGTGCCGCTCATGCGGTCGCCTCCGCCGCCGCCCGCGCCGCCGCCGGAAGCGCGTCGGCGATCCGCGCCACCGCCCGCTCGTCGTGCGCGGTGGAGACGAACCAGGACTCGAAGGCCGAGGGCGGCAGGTAGACGCCCTGCGCGAGCATCGCGTGGAAGAAGGCGTTGAAGCGGAACGCCTCCTGCTTCTTGGCGTCCGCGTAGTTGCGCACCGGCCGGTCGGTGAAGAACACGGAGAACATGTTGGAGGCGGTCTGGAGCGTGTGCGCCACGCCCTCCTTGCTCAGCGCCTCGGTGACGAGGGACTGGATCTGCGCCGAGACGGCGTTCACCTTCTCGTACGCCGCGTCGTCGAGCAGACGCAGCTGGGCCAGGCCGGCGGCGGTGGCGACCGGGTTCCCGGAGAGGGTGCCGGCCTGGTAGACGGGGCCGGCCGGGGCCAGGTGCGCCATGACGTCGGCGCGCCCGCCGAAGGCCGCGGCCGGGAAGCCGCCGCCCATCACCTTGCCGAAGGTCATCAGGTCGGGGACGACCCCGTCGATCCCGAACCACCCGGCGCGGCTGGTGCGGAACCCGGTCATCACCTCGTCGGAGATGTACAGCGCGCCGTTCTCGGCGCACAGGTCCTTCAGCCCCTGGTTGAACCCGGGCAGCGGCGGTACGACGCCCATGTTGCCCGGCGACGCCTCGGTGATCACGCAGGCGATCTCGCCGGGGTGGGCGGCGAAGGCGGCCCGCACCGCGTCCAGGTCGTTGTAGGGCAGGACGATGGTGTCGCCCGCCTGCGCGCCCGTGACGCCCGGGGTGTCGGGCAGGGCGAAGGTGGCGACGCCGGAGCCGGCGGCGGCCAGCAGCGAGTCGACGTGCCCGTGGTAGCACCCGGCGAACTTGACCACCTTGGACCGCTGGGTGAAGCCGCGGGCCAGCCGGATCGCCGACATGGTCGCCTCGGTGCCGCTGGAGACCAGCCGCACCTGCTCCAGCGGCGCGATGCGGTCCACCATCTCCTCGGCGAGCGCGACCTCGCCCTCACCGGGCGTGCCGAAGGAGGTGCCGCGCGCGACCGCCTCCTGCACCGCGGCGATCACCTCGGGGTGCGCGTGCCCGAGGATCATCGGGCCCCAGGAGCAGACGAGGTCGACGTACTCCCGCCCGTCGGCGTCGGTCAGGTACGGCCCGGTGCCGGACACCATAAACCGGGGCGTGCCGCCCACGGCGCCGAAGGCGCGCACCGGGGAGTTCACACCGCCGGGCGTGACGGCCGCCGCACGGTCGAACAGAGCCTGCGAGGCTGGGGCTTCGTATGGATATGCCAGATCGCTCATGACCTGCGACTTCTCCGACCTTTTCCGTCGTGCTTCTCGGGCTTCTCGCGCGTCCTTGGCTTCTCGGGTCCCGGTCGCCAGTGACCTCCTCAGGGTAGGCCAGGGGGCCGGACGGGAGCCGGGCACGGGGGTCGGGCCCGGGCTCCGGGG
>NZ_WYCT01000517.1 GCF_011008945.1 Streptomyces harenosi | reverse complement strand
AGATGTGTATAAGAGCCAGGGCCTGGTGGGCGCGGGTCGGGCCCGGTCGTCGGGTCTGCGGGGTCGGTTCCGGGGCCGTTCCTACGGCGCGCTCGGCCACACCAGGAGCATGTGCGCCCCGCAGTAGGCCGAGCCCAGGACGGCGGCCGCCAGCGCGAGCGCGCGGTGGCGGTGCGAGGCGCGGGACAGGTGCAGGGCGAGCGGCAGCAGCAGCGGGAACGCCGGGACGAGGAAGCGGGCCCGCGGGAAGTACACCCCGCCGCTGGCCAGGGTGATCACCAGGACCACGCCCGTGAAGACCAGCAGCGGCAGCGGCTGGCGGTCCCACAGCGACAGGCCGAACAGCACCACCGCCCCGATCAGCGTCAGCGTCACCACCACGAGGAACAGGTGCGGCGTCGGGTCGTGGACCAGGAACTGCCGCACCTGGTGCAGCGTGCGCACACCGCCGTCCAGCTCGTTGTGCCACAGCCGCTGTACGGCGAAGTAGCCGTCCCAGCGGCCCAGCCGCAGGCCCACCCAGCCGACGAACGCGCACCAGCCCAGCGGCGCGATCCCCGCGGCGACCAGGGCACGCCTGCGCCACGGGCGGTGCCGCAGGGACCACAGGGCCGCCACGCCGACCGCCGCCGCCACCGCGACGCCGGTCGGCCGGGTCAGGCCCGCCAGCGCGGCCAGCGCGCCCGCCCACAGCCAGCGGCCGGTGAGCACCGCGTACAGCGACCACGCCGCGCACGCCGTGAACAGCGACTCCGTATACCCCATCCACTGCACCGCGCCCACCGGGAACGCGGCCCACAGCGTCGTCAGCAGGACGCCGGCGCGGCGGCCGTACAGGCGGTCGCCCACCGCGAAGATCCCCCAGGCCGCCAGGAGAGAGGCGAGGACGGCGACGCCCAGGCCGGTGGAGGCCCGGGAGCCGGGGGTGAGGACCGCGACGGCCTTCACCAGGAACGGGTAGAGCGGGAAGAAGGCCAGGTTGTTGGCGTTGTAGGCGGTGCCCAGCTCATCGGCGTAGCCGTGCTCGGCGATGCCCAGGTACCAGTCCGCGTCCCACTGGGCCGCCAGGATCGGCCACAGCTCGCGGTGCTGGCGGCGGGCCCACAGGGCGAGCACCAGCAGCCCCGTGAGGCGGACCGCCGCGTAGGCCGCCAGGGC
The DNA here is from genome assembly GCF_011008945.1 of Streptomyces harenosi. GTDB lineage: Bacteria > Actinomycetota > Actinomycetes > Streptomycetales > Streptomycetaceae > Streptomyces > Streptomyces harenosi. The sequence goes on along the minus strand of NZ_WYCT01000517.1, from coordinate 1,569 downwards.
CGGGGCCGCGCGGCGCAGGGCGTGCGGGACGCGCCGGACGAGGGCGCGCCGGGCGGCCGGCGCCACGGCCCGGGGCGTGTGGGGGCGCCGGGTGCCCGGGATGCGTCCGCTCGGCTTGGTTCCGGGGGCGGTCGAGGACACGGCGGCGGCTCCCTGGGTGGCTCGGTGGCGGGGTTCCGTCCACCGTTGCCCGGGCGGAGCCGCCGACCGGGGAGCGGGGTCGGTCCGCGGAGCGAAATCACCCGATGGGGTGCCTCCGGGCGGGGGCACCCCATCGGGGGGAACGGCGGGGGTACGGCGGTCAGATGCCGGCCGCCGCCGAGAGGTCGCGCTTGAGGGCCGCCAGCAGGCCGGCCGCCTTCGCCCGGGCCGCCGGGAGACCGGCGTGCGCGGCGACCGGGACGGTGACCTCCAGGTAGCACTTGAGCTTCGGCTCGGTGCCGCTGGGGCGGACGATCACGCGGGCGCCGTCCAGGGTGTAGCGCAGGCCGTCGGTGGGCGGCAGGGTCTCCGTCCCCCGGGTGAGGTCCTCCGCCTTCGTGACCGGCAGGCCCGCGAGACGGGTGGGGGGCTGCTCGCGCAGACGGCGCATGGCGTCGGCGATCACCGACAGGTCCTGGACGCGGACCGAGAGCTGGTCGGTGGCGTGCAGGCCGTGCTCCACGGCGAGGTCGTCGAGGAGGTCCGGCAGCGTGCGGCCCCGCGACTTCAGGACGGAGGCCAGTTCCGTGACGAGCAGGGCCGCCGTGATGCCGTCCTTGTCGCGCACGCCGTCCGGGTCGACGCAGTAGCCGAGGGCCTCCTCGTAGCCGTAGCGCAGGCCGTCGACGCGGGCGATCCACTTGAAGCCGGTGAGCGTCTCCTCGTGGGGCAGTCCCGCCTTCGCGGCGATCTTGCCGAGCAGTGCGGAGGAGACGATCGACTCGGCGAAGGTGCCGCGCGCTCCGCGGGTGACGAGGTGGGCGGCGAGGAGCGCGCCGACCTCGTCGCCGCGCAGCATGCGCCAGTCGTCGCCGTCCCTGACCGCGACGGCGCAGCGGTCGGCGTCCGGGTCGTTGGCGATGACCAGGTCGGGGTCGGTCTCCCGGGCCTTGGCGAAGGCCAGGTCCATCGCGCCGGGCTCTTCGGGGTTGGGGAAGGCGACGGTGGGGAAGTCCGGGTCGGGCTCGGCCTGCTCGGCGACGAGGACCGGCTCCGGGAAGCCGGCGCGGGCGAAGGCGGCGAGCAGGACGTCCTTGCCGACGCCGTGCATCGCCGTGTACACCGTGCGGGCGGTACGGGGGGAGCCGGCGGCGAGGACGGCGTCCGTGCGGGCCAGATAGGCGTCGAGGACGCCGTCGTCGAGCGTCTCCCACCCGGAGTCGGGGCGCGGCACGTCGTGGAGGGACCCCACGGCGGCGATCTCCGCGGCGATGCCGGCGTCGGCCGGCGGGACGATCTGGGAGCCGTCGCCCAGGTAGACCTTGTAGCCGTTGTCGCGGGGCGGGTTGTGGCTGGCGGTGACCTCCACGCCGGCGACCGCGCCCAGGTGGCGGATGGCGAAGGCCAGGACCGGGGTGGGCAGGGGGC
>NZ_WYCT01000516.1 GCF_011008945.1 Streptomyces harenosi | reverse complement strand
GGGGCGGACCGCCCGCGCCGGGCCGCCTGCCGGGACGCCGGCGGCTCACCCGGACGAGTGAATCTGCCGAGGTCCACCCCCTGGTCGCGTCATTCTCCCCGGGCAGCCGCTTCACCACCCCGGGCCGGACGGGTGAACGGCTACGGGGGCTGCATGGGATTCGGCTTCGGACAGCGGCGCGGCGGGCACCTCCCGGTGGAACTCACCGGCTTCGTCGGACGTACCGAGGAACTGGCCCGGATCCGCGACGCGCTGTCCCGCTCACGGCTGGTCACGCTGGTGGGCCCGGGCGGGGTCGGCAAGAGCCGGATCGCCCTGCGGGCCGCCCGCGACCTGGCCGAGCAGTACCCGGACGGCATGCGGCTGGTGGAGCTGTCCGTGTACCGATCTTCGCGGGACGCGGATGCGGGCGCCGCCCGTTCCGCGGGAGGCTGGGGGTGCCGCCGGGGAAGCGAGGTGCCGGGGCGCCGACAGACCGTTCCAATCCCCCCACGGCTGTCACGGCGACGCACCGGCCGCCGTCCGCACCCCGGCCGGGACGGCGGGGCTGCCCTGGTCGGCGGGGCAGCCCGGCCGGGCGACGGCGGGGCTGCCCGCGCGACCGCCGCTCCGGCGAGAACCGCCCGCGCGACCGGAGTGACGCCGGGACCGGTCCGCGGATCGGCCGCTGACCGCGGTCCCGGCGGATCACACCCCGGGTGGCAGTCCGCCGCCGCCGAAGGAGCCGCTGGAGCCCGGGATCCAGCGGCGCCGCTGCTGGTCCTTGCACCGCCGGGTGCTGGCGGGATGGAGCTGGTACGGCATGAGCCGTCCGCTCCCGTCCACCACCAGGGGCACCTCGTCCGGCTCCCGTATCTCCCGTTCCTCACGGACGGGGCCCGTGACGGGGAGCTTCGGCTGTTCCTCCGGACGAGGGCGTTCCAGCTCCTGCTCCATGACCCGCATGCCGACGCGGACGGCCCAGATCAGCGCTCCGGCGATCACCAGCCCGCCGATGAAGGCCGCGGTCATGTTGAGCGCGTGCTCGGACGAGGCCGCCAGTCCATACATTGCCGTACTCATGTTCTGATTATTACCTCAGAATTGCGAACAAACTCCCTAAATGTCCGAATAAATGTGCGGCAGGTTTCGCGGCGTGGGTGGGTGACCCGAGGGGCGCGTGGATCGGACGGAAGTGCGACCCGGGGAGGGGCTCGCGGGCGCGCCTGCGGGCGGTCCCGGCGCCGCCGGTCCCGCGTCCGACGGGCGATTGAGGCGCGGGGAAGGCTGGTACCCGGCGAGGGAGCGGCGGCGGACCGGCGGCGTCCGCGCCACGACGGCCCGGCCCGGCGCCACGACTGCTCGGGCCCGGCGCCACGACCGGGCCGGGACGTCCCGGGCCGCGCGGGCCGGGCGGGCGGGAGTCCTGCGTCCTCCCGTCCGCGCCGGCCGCCGCCCGCCGCCGTCACCCTGGAGGGAGCCCGCATGAACCTGCCGCTGACGGTCGACGCCCGTGACCACGGTCTGGCCGGGGACGGCGCCACCAACGACCAGCCGGCGCTCCAGAAGCTGGTGGACGCGCTGGGCGACGCCTGCGCCGCCGACGGCCGCCCGCGGACCGTCCAGGTGCCCGCCGGCCGGTACGTGATCCGGGACCGGCCGGTGCTGTGGCGCAGCGGCGTCTCGCTGGTCGGCGCCGGGCGCGCCACCACCTGCTTCGCGCTGGGCAACCCCGGCGCCCCGGCGACCCCGGTGCCGCTGGCCTGGTTCACCACCGCCCAGCACGGCGCCGGTCCGGACCACCACATCGCCGACGTGACCTTCGCGCACTTCGAGATCGACGGCTCGGGCGTGCGGACGCCGGAGTACGACGTCCTGGCCAAGGGGCTCGGCCTGCAGTACGTGCTGCGGGGCCGCTTCAGCGACCTGTGGATCCACGACACGGCGGCGACCGGCTTCGGCTGCGACTTCCTCCAGGACACCGTCGTGGAGGGCGTGCTCGCCGAGCGGTGCGGGCGGCAGGACTCCGGCGAGCAGATGGGCGGCGCGGGCCTGGGCATCGGCGTCGGCGGCTGGGGCCCGGTCGAACGGCTGGCGGTGACCGACTGCACGGCCACTGGCAACGGCACCAACGGCATCTTCCTGGAACTCCAGCAGGACCACTGGACACCGCCGCGCGGCATCCGCATCACCGCCTGCCACGCCGAGGACAACCACTACGGCATCTCCGACTGGGGCGCCGACGGGCTGCTGGTGACCGGCTGCACCGTGATCGGCAACCACGAGGCCGGGTTCGACGTGTCGTCGCAGGGGACCACGAGCGTCGGCGGGCGCGGCGGCACCGTCACCGGCTGCCTCATCGACGGCAACGCCCGCGACGGGGTCGCCCTCGGCAACACCCCGGGCGCCTACGCCTTCCGCGGCAACCGCATCAGCAACAACGGCCGGTACGGCTACTGGCAGCACAACCTGGCCGGCGGCGACCAGGAGGCGGCCACCGACATCGTCCTCGAATCCAACGACATCCACGACAACGGCCTCGACGGCGTCCGCCTCGACGCCCCGCTGCGCGAACCGGCGATCCTCGGCAACCGCGTCCGGAGCAACGGCCGCCGCGCCGCACCGGAGACCCGGGGGGAGGGCGCGGGCGTCCGCCACACGGCCCGGACCCTGACCGACGACAATGCCGGCTGGCCCCCGGGCGGTCACCGCGGGAAGCGGGTCACGGTGGCCGGGCAGAGCGCCGTGGTGCTGGACAACACGGCGACCGAACTCACCCTGGCCCCGCACCGCCCCGGCGCCGCCACGGCCTGGCCCGGCGGCACACCCGCCCCCGGCTCCGCCTACCAC
>NZ_WYCT01000515.1 GCF_011008945.1 Streptomyces harenosi | reverse complement strand
AGATGTATATAAGAGACACCGGGAGGGGTTCGGCGGGGGCGGAGTGCCGCCTGGAGAGCCGTCTCTTTGATCCCGTAGTGTGGCTTTTGTCGTCAGGGCAGTAAGCCAGACGCGGCTCTTGGGGAAGGGACTTCAGGACTTGATGGAGCGCACCGTCGTCCGCTGTGCCGATGGGCACGTTTTCAGCACTGCTTCGTTCCCGATGCAGCAGGCCGAGCGACTCGGTCCCGGGCGGCTCGTCCGCTGCCCGCGCTGCGCGCGGCTGCGCAGTGTCGTGCCGGTGAGTTTGGAGATGAAGCACTAGCGGCAGCGCGATCGCAAGATCGTCCGGGCGCGCGGAGAGGCCGCGATTGTGGCTGCTCCGCGCGCCTTGCGTATCCTCGGGGCGTGCTTCTCTCAGACAAGGACATCCGGGCCGAGATCGATGCCGGGCGGGTACGGATCGATCCCTACGACGCATCCATGGTGCAGCCGTCCAGCATCGACGTGCGCCTGGACCGTTACTTCCGGGTGTTCGAGAACCACCGGTACCCGCACATCGACCCGTCGGTCGAGCAGGCGGACCTCACGCGGCTCGTCGAGCCCGAGGGGGACGAACCGTTCATCCTGCACCCCGGTGAGTTCGTGCTGGCCAGCACCTACGAGGTCATCACGCTGCCCGACGACCTCGCCTCGCGGCTGGAGGGGAAGAGCTCCCTCGGGCGGCTCGGACTGGTCACCCACTCCACCGCCGGGTTCATCGACCCCGGGTTCTCCGGGCACGTGACCCTGGAGCTGTCCAATCTCGCCACCCTGCCGATCAAGCTGTGGCCCGGCATGAAGATCGGCCAGCTGTGCATGTTCCGGCTCAGCTCGCCGGCCGCGCACCCGTACGGGAGCGAGCGGTACGGGTCGCGTTACCAGGGGCAGCGGGGGCCGACCGCCTCGCGGTCCTTCATCAACTTCCACCGGACCCAGGTATGAGCGGCATGCGCGGCGCGGGCCGTACGTGCAGCCTGGACGCAGCGACGACGCAGGCAGGACGCAGCTAATGAGTGACGTACGGGAGAATCTGAGTTACGAGCAGTTCGGCGTCGCCGTCCGGGAGCTCGCGCAGGCCGTCGCCGACGACGGATACGAGCCGGACATCGTGCTCTCCATCGCCCGGGGCGGCGTCTTCGTCGCCGGCGGGCTCGCCTACGCCCTGGACTGCAAGAACATCCACCTGGTGAACGTGGAGTTCTACACCGGCGTCGGTACGACGCTGGAGATGCCCGTCATGCTGGCGCCGGTGCCCAACGCCATCGACTTCTCCGACAAGAAGGTTCTGATCGCCGACGACGTCGCCGACACCGGCAAGACGCTGAAGCTGGTGCGCGAGTTCTGCCTCGACGCCGTGGCCGAGGTGCGCAGCGCGGTGATCTATGAGAAGTCCCACTCGCTGGTGAAGTGCGAGTACGTCTGGAAGCGGACCGACGACTGGATCAACTTCCCGTGGTCCGTCCAGCCGCCCGTGGTCAAGCGGAGCGGGCAGGTGCTCGACGCCTGACGTCCGGGGACGGCAGGAACGGACAGGACGGGGAAAGCCCCCGGCGCATGAGGCGCCGGGGGCTTTCCGTAGGGCCCGAGCGGGTCTAGAACGTGCCGAGCTTCACGATCGACAGCAGGGCGATCAACTGGATCGCCGAGGCGCCGAGCGCCTTGGGCCAGGGCAGGTCGTGGGAGCGGCGGACCATGAGGGTCAGCAGGACGCCGGCCGCGATCCAGGTGGCCCAGCCGAGGATCTGGACGAAGGGCGCGTCGCCGCCGAGGAACATCGCGACGACCAGGCGGGGCGCGTCCGTGAGGGACATGATCAGCATGGAGAGGCCGACCGTGGGCTGCCAAGCGCCGTCGCCGCCGAGCTGGCGGGCCAGGGTGTGGGTGACCACGCCCAGGACGAAGGCGCTCAGCACCATCGCGACGGACGTCGTCAGCACGATCGGGATGGCGTTCGACAGGGTGGCGTTGATCGCGTCCTCGCGGGCGCCGTCGAAGCCGAAGACCGCCAGCAGGCCGTAGCAGAAGGTGACGACGAGGGCGGGGCCCCACATCGTGTAGTCCCGCATCCGCAGGAAGGTCTGGTCGGGGGCGGTGACGATGCCCTTCAGCAGCTCCTTCCAGGGCAGGCGGGGCCCGATCGGGCCGGACGGCCCGGCGGCCGATCCGGCGCGGTAGGTCTCGCCCTGGGTGTAGGGGTCCTCGCCGATCGAGAACGCCTGGGTGTGACCCGGGTTGTTGGCGGCGTAGGCGCCCTGCGGGGCGGCCGGGGCGCCGCCGTGCGGGCCGTGCGGGCCGTGGGGGCCCTGCGGGCCGGCCGGGCCCGGCGGGTGGGCGCCGCCGTCGCCGAAGTACTCCGGCTCGCCGTGGCCGCCCGCGCCGTAACCGCCGCCGGTCGGCTGCGGCCAGGGGCTGCCGGGCGCGCCGGGGCCGCCGCCGTAGGACGGCGGCTGCTGCTGCGGGTACGGCTGCGGCGCCGGGGGGTAGCCGTACGACGGTCCCTGCGGCGTCTGCTGCCCGTACGGGGGGTGTTGCGGTCGCGTCTGAGGAGCGCCGTTGTCCCGGCCGCGTCCGATCCTGAATCCAGCCACGTCTTCGAACGTACCTGTTCCCGGCGGGTGACGTGCCGGGCCCGGCCTCGCGGACCCGGCTTTGCGGCCGAGCTGTGACATCCCTTACGGGCCATGACGGGGGTTCACCGGCCCGCCCCCTAGGGGACGTCGGCGGCCGGCCGGGGAGCGGGGACGCCCGGGGTAGGGGAT
>NZ_WYCT01000514.1 GCF_011008945.1 Streptomyces harenosi | reverse complement strand
CCTGCTGACCGGTACCGCGCTCGCCGTCGCCGCGGCGACCAGGCCCGCCGCGGCGACGGCGAGCGCGGTACCGGTCAGCAGGCGGGCGGTACGTCGCATCGATGCTCCTCGAGCGGTTCGGTGGCGCTGTCCCTTCGAGGTAAGTCGCACGGCTCCCCGCCCGCTTGTTGACGGATCGTCAGGAATAGCGCGAACGGGTGCCGCCCCGGTCCGGCCGGCCCCCGCCGCCGATGCCGTTCGGGCAGGTCAGGCGGTGTGTGGCGGGGGTCTTGGGGGAGGGGCGTGGAAGAGAACCCGAAGGGCCCACCGCGCGGGTGTGAACGGGTGACCGGCCGTCCGGGGCGGGATCGCGGCACTCCGGCGCTTGACCTCGACCATGATTGAGGTACGAGGGTGTCACGCATGGACACAGTGACCGCACCGCTCCAGGTGACCCTGATCATCGGCAGCAACCGGCACGGCCGCTTCGGCCCCGTGGTCGCCGACTGGCTCCTCGGCCGGCTCCGGGACCGCGAGGACCTGGCCGTCGACGTCGTGGACGTCGCACGGACCGCCCTGCCCACGACGTTCGCCCCCGGGCCGGAGGCGACCGCCGCGCTTGCGGAGATCACCCCCCAACTGGCCCGCGCCGACGCGTTCGTCGTCCTCACCCCCGAGTACAACCACTCGTTCCCGGCGGGCCTGAAGAACCTCATCGACTGGCACTACGCCGAGTGGCGCGCCAAACCCGTCGCGCTCGTCTCCTACGGCGGCCTGGCCGGGGGCCTGCGCGCCGTGGAGCACCTGCGCCAGGTGTTCGCCGAACTCCACGCCGTCACCGTGCGCGACACGGTCTCCTTCCACAACGCGGGGGCGTCCTTCGACGACGAGGGCCGCCCGAAGGACCCCACGGGCCCGGACGCGGCGGCCAAGGTGATGCTGGACCAGCTGGTGTGGTGGGGGACGGCGCTGCGGGAGGCGAAGGAGAAGCGGCCGTACGACGGGGCGTGACCGCCCGGTCCCGGCGCGCGGCGGCGCCGGGGCCGGAGCCTCCCGGCCGGGCCCCGGTGCCGGCCCCGGGTGCTCGGCGGCCGTGCGCCTAGCCGGCGACGTTCACGGCGCTCCAGGCCGCCGCGACCGCGGCCCGCTCGGGGCTGCCGGCGCCGTACAGGTCCCGGGCGGCGTTCAGCGTCGCCGTCCGGGCGCCCGCGTAGTCGGTGGACGACGTCATGTAGACGGTCAGCGCCCGGTACCAGATCCGGCCGAGCCCGTCCCGGCCGATGCCGGTCACCGCCGACCCGTCGCAGGTGGTGGACGAGTGGCGGACGCCGTTCACCGTCTTCGTGCCGCTGCCCTCGGCGAGCAGGTAGGCGAAGTGGTTGGCGACGCCGGAGGAGTGGTGCACATCGAGGTCGCCCAGCGAGGCGCTCCAGCAGTCGGCCGACACGCCGTCCCGGGACGGCTGGTCCAGGTACCGCAGGGCGTTGCGCCCGAAGCCGGACCGGACGACCTTCTCGCCGATCAGGTAGTCACCGGGGTCGGCGGCGTTGGCCGCGTGGAACTCCACCAGCGTGCCGAAGATGTCGCTGGTGGCCTCGTTCAGCCCGCCGGGCTCCCCGGAGTAGGTCAGGGCCGCGGTGGACCGCGTCACCCCGTGCGCCATCTCGTGCCCGGCCACGTCCAGGGAGACCAGCGGGCCGAAGGCGGTCCCGTCCCCGTCGCCGTACGTCATGCAGAAGCAGGTGTCGTCCCAGAAGGCGTTGTTGTAACCGCTGCCGTAGTGCACGCGGTTGTACGAGCCCTTGCCGTCCCCCGCGATCCCGCGGCGCCCGTGGACGTCCTCGAAGTAGTCCCAGGTCATGTCGGTGCCGTACTGGGCGTCCACCGCCGCCGACGCCCGGTCGGCCGCGGTTCCCGTGCCCCAGTGGTTGTCCGCGTCGGTGAGGACCGCCGAGGGCGCGCGGCCCAGGCAGAGGCCGAGCACGCACAGGTCGGTCCGGTTCGCCGCGTCCCCGGTGTACGTGCCCCCGCGCGTGGCGTCCGCCAGCCGGTACGCCGAGCCCGTCGCCGTGGTCTCCAGCGGCACCGTGCCGCCGTACAGCGAGCGGCCGTCGCCCGTCACCGACTCGATGCGGTCCCAGGCGTCGATCCGCGCCCCCGACCGGGCGTCGGTCAGCACCGTGCGGGCGGCCGGGTTGCCGAGTCGGTCCAGCGCGACGGCGTCCGTGCGCCAGGCCAGCCTGGGGGCGCCGTGCAGGGCGTCGACCACCAGGCGGGGCCGGGCGGTCAGCCTCTCCAGAACCCGCCCCGCGGTGGCCGCCCGCAGGGCCCGCGCGGCCAGGCCGGCGGCCTTTGCGGCGGGCACGGCGGGGGTGACGGCGGGCAGCGCGATCGGCGCCGTGGCCGCGCGGTCGGCGCCGCGGTAGGAACCGTCGGGCGCCAGGTGCACCACGAAGTCGCCGCCGAGGACGGGCAGACGGTGGTAGGTGCGGTCGTAGCGGACGTGCTGGGCGCCGTCCCCGTCCACCACCACGTCCCGCACGGTGGTCCGCTGGCCCGGGGTCAGCCCGAGGCCGTCCGCGTGGTCCTCGAGGGCCGCGGCGGCGTTCTGCACCGCCTCGGCGCGGCTCGGCCGCGGTGCCGCGGCGGCGGTGGGGGCGAGGGCCGCGGTGAGGAGGATCGCGGTTGCGGCGGCCGTGCCGGCCAGGGCCGGACGGAAGCCGAGGACGTGCCGTATCCGGCTCATCGGTCTCCTTGGGGAAGAGCGCGCGCGGCCGCTCGTGGCGGGGGCTGTCCCTTATACACGTCTGACGCTGCGCACGAAGCTATAAGTGTGGATATGTGGGGGCGGGGGAGGCC
>NZ_WYCT01000513.1 GCF_011008945.1 Streptomyces harenosi | reverse complement strand
CGTCTGCGGGCCGGGGGCGGGTCCCGGGCCCGCGGACGCGGACCCGGACGGGAGGGGGCGGCCGGCCCCGGGCGCCCCGGTCACCGGGCCGGAGGGCCTACCCTGGATGGCCGAGCGACCCCCCAGGCAGGAGAGAAATGGCCGTCAACCTGGTCAATGTCGAGAACGTCAGCAAGGTGTACGGCACCCGTACCCTCCTCGACGGCATCTCCCTCGGCGTCTCCGAAGGCGATCGCATCGGCGTCGTCGGCCGCAACGGCGACGGCAAGACCACCCTGATCCGGATGCTGGCCAAGCTGGAGGACGCCGACAGCGGCCGCGTCACCCACTCCGGCGGGCTCCGCCTGGGCGTGCTCACCCAGCACGACTCCCTCGACCCGGAAGCCACCGTCCGCCACGAGGTCATCGGCGACCTGGCCGACCACGAGTGGGCGGGCAACGCCAAGATCCGCGACGTGCTGACCGGGCTCTTCGGCGGGCTGGACCTGCCCGGGTTCCCCAAGGGCCTGGACACCGTCATCGGCCCGCTCTCCGGCGGCGAGCGGCGCCGTATCGCGCTCGCCAAGCTGCTCATCGCCGAGCAGGACCTGATCGTCCTGGACGAGCCCACCAACCACCTCGACGTCGAGGGCATCGCCTGGCTCGCCCAGCACCTGCGCGAGCGCCGTTCGGCGCTGGTGTGCGTCACCCACGACCGCTGGTTCCTCGACCAGGTCTGCACCCGCATGTGGGACGTGCAGCGCGGCGTCGTCCACGAGTACGAGGGCGGCTACTCCGACTACGTCTTCGCCCGCGCCGAGCGCGAGCGCATCGCCGCCACCGAGGAGGTCAAGCGGCAGAACCTGGTCCGCAAGGAGCTGGCGTGGCTGCGGCGCGGGGCGCCCGCCCGCACCTCCAAGCCGCGCTTCCGCGTCGAGGCCGCCAACGAACTGATCAAGGACGTGCCGCCGCCGCGCGACAGCAGCGAGCTGATGAAGTTCGCCTCCTCGCGGCTGGGCAAGACCGTCTTCGACCTGGAGGACGTGACCGTCCAGGCCGGGCCCAAGGTCCTCCTCAAGCACCTGACCTGGCAGCTCGGCCCCGGCGACCGCATCGGCCTGGTCGGCGTCAACGGCGCCGGCAAGACCTCGCTGCTGCGGGCGCTCGCCGAGGCCGCGTACAGCGAGGGGGAGCGGCAGCCGGCCGGCGGGCGGATCCGCGTCGGCAAGACGGTCAAGCTGGCCTACCTCTCGCAGGAGGTCGCCGAACTCGACCCCGCCTGGCGGGTGCTGGAGGCCGTCCAGCGGGTGCGCGAGCGGGTCGACCTCGGCAAGGGGCGCGAGATGACCGCCGGGCAGCTCTGCGAGACGTTCGGCTTCACCAAGGAGAAGCAGTGGACGCCGGTCGGGGACCTGTCGGGCGGTGAGCGGCGCCGGCTGCAGCTCCTGCGGCTGCTGATGGACGAGCCCAACGTCCTCTTCCTGGACGAGCCCACCAACGACCTCGACATCGAGACCCTCACCCAGCTCGAGGACCTCCTCGACGGCTGGCCCGGCTCGATGATCGTCATCTCCCACGACCGGTTCTTCGTCGAGCGCACCACCGACCGGGTGTTCGCCCTGCTCGGCGACGGCACGCTGCGGATGCTGCCGCGCGGCATCGACGAGTACCTGGAGCGGCGCCGGCGGATGGAGGAAGCGGCGGCGGCCTCCGCCCCCGTACCCGCCCCGGCCGCCGACCGGGCCGCGCCCGAGAAGAGCGCCGCCGACCTGCGCGCCGCGAAGAAGGAACTCCAGAAGATCGAACGCCAGCTCGACAAGATCTCGGAGAAGGAGTCCGCGCTGCATGCCCGGATCGCCGAGAACGCGACCGACTTCGCGAAGGTCGCCGAACTCGACGCCGAGCTGCGGGACCTGGCCGGTCAGCGGGAGGAACTGGAGCTGCGCTGGCTGGAGCTGGCCGAGGACGCCTGATCCGCGCAGGGTCGCGGGGGTCCCTGTCCCCGTAGGGGGCGCGCGATGCCCAACGAGCGTGTAGCTTCCGGGAGATGAGAAGGCGGGCCGGCCCGCGCCGGGAGCCGGGGGGCCGTGCCCGGTGGGACGGGTGCGCATCCCCGGCGGGGCCTCCGTAGTTGGACAGGCGCGGGGTGCGGTGCGGTGCCGCGCCGGAGCCATGGGGGGGACTGGGGGGGTTGCTCGATGGGAGTGCGGCTCATGGTGGTCGACGACCACCGCTTGCACGCCGAGGCGCTGGCGTCGGCGCTGAAGCTGCGGGGGCACCGGGTGCTCGCCGCGGCGGCGCCCGCCGCGGGGGCGGCGGAGCTCGTGATCAGCCGGGCGCCCGAGGTCTGTCTGCTGGGGACGGCGGCGCCGGCCGAGCCGGGGGTGTTCGACCCGGTGGTGAAGGTCAAGCGGGAGCGTCCGCAGGTGGCGGTGGTGGTGCTGGGGCCGGTGCCCAGTCCCCGCGGGATCGCGGCGGCCTTCGCGGCCGGGGCCTCGGGGTACGTGCGGCACGACGAGCGCATCGAGGGCGTGGAGCGGGCGATCATGAAGGCGCGGGCCGGGGAGGCGGCGGTGGCGCCGCTGCTGCTCCAGGGGGCCTTCAGCGAGCTGCTGAACCCGGTGGCGCAGCCGGACGACGAGGCGCAGCGGCTGTTGCAGATGCTGACGCCGAGGGAGGTCGAGGTGCTGGTCCGGGTCGCCGAGGGCGAGGACACGCGGTTCATCGCGGCCGGTATGGGCATCGCGCCGTCCACGGCGCGGACGCATGTCCAGCGGGTGCTGATGAAGCTGGGCGTCGGCTCGCGGCTGGAGGCGGCCGCGCTGGCCGCCCGCACGGGGCTGCTGGAGCGGGCGGGGGC
>NZ_WYCT01000512.1 GCF_011008945.1 Streptomyces harenosi | reverse complement strand
CGCCCGCACCCCCGCACCGCAGCCCGCCCCGGCCCCGCCGGTCGCCGAGAAGGCCGGGAAACCGGATGTCGCCCGGGCCGTCGACGAGGTCAAGCGCCTGCTCGGCGAGGGCCGCATCACCCAGGCCGTCGACATCCTCGGCGCCATCCTGCCCGCCGCCGCCGAGCAGCACGGCGAGCACTCGCCCGTGGTGCGGACCCTGCGCAAGCAGTACGCGGCCACCCTCATGGACGACGGCCAGTACCGGCGCGCGCTGCCCGAGCTGCGCCGCCTGGCCGACGAACGCGCCGCCGAGGCCGGCCACGCCGACCCGCAGTCCCTGCGCTTCCGCCACGACGCCGCCCAGTGTCTGGAGCAGCTCGGCGAACCGGCGGCGGCGCTCGCCGAGTACCGGGCGCTGCTGCCGTACTACGAGAACCAGTACGTCGCCGCCGGCGACCCGGACCTCGCCCATGACGTCCGCCGCCGCATCGGCCACCTGCTGCTCGCCCTCGGTGACCGCGCCGCCGCCCACGACACGCTGGCCCGGCTCCTCCACGACGTCGAACGCCTGCACGGTCCCGGGCACCCCCACGCGGTCGAGATCCGCCGCACGCTGCAATGGCTGGGCCAGGTGCGCGGCTGACCACCCGGGCAGCGCGCGCGGCGGTGCCGCGAGCCCCGGCGAATCGTTGGTCGAATGGGTTGGCCAGAGCCTGGCCACTGCCTACCATCGATCACCGCAAGACCTTGTGCACCGCCGCACAATCCCCCTGGGAGGTCCCCTTGCACCGCCGCCGTCGCACCGCGTTCCTCGTCACCGCCGCGATCGCCGCGGCGCCCCTCCTGACCGCCTGCGGAGACGACGCGCGCCCCGGCGCGGCGGCCGTCGTCGGCGGCCAGCGGATCACCGTCGCCCAGCTCGAGGACCGGGTCGACGAGGTGCGCGCCGCGCAGCGGGCGGCCGTGCGGGACGACACCCAGTACGCGCAGGCCGTCGCCCGGACCGGCACCCTCACCCGCACCACGCTGCAGAGCATGGTCCTCGACCGGGTCCTGCACCGCGCCGCCCAGGACGCGGGCGTCACCGTCAGCCGCAAGGAGGTCCAGCGGATGCGCACCGGCCTGGAGCAGCAGGTCGGCGGCGCCCAGGCGCTGGAGACGGCCTGGCTGGAGCAGTACGACGTCGCGCCCGAACGCCTCGACGACAACCTCCGCCTCCAGCTGGAGGCCCAGAAGCTCGCCGAGAAGCTCGGCACCGACACCAGCCGGCCGGAGTTCTGGAAGGCCCTGTCCGAGGCGTCGAAGAAGCTCGACATCGACCTCAACCCGCGCTACGGCACCTGGGACGTCGACAAGAGCAGCCGCGCCGACGTGAAGACGCCGTGGGTGCGCGACGTGACCGCGGCGGGCGCCGGGCAGACGGCGTAGCCACCCGCCGCGGGCCCCTCCCGTCCGCGCGGGCACCCGGGGGCGTCCGGTGCCCGCGCGCGGCGCGGACGGCCCCGGGCGCCCGTGGACGGCGCGTGGCCCGGCCGGCGGTGTGCGTTACGTTCGGAGCGTGAACGCAACCAGCTCCGCCACCGCCCCCCACCCCGGCCGCATCGTTCTGCTCACCACCAGCCACCGCGTCGCCCCCGGCCTGCTGTCCTGGCCCGCCTGGCAGGCGCTGCGCGAGGCCGACCGCGTGCTGTGCGCGGACGGGGCGCACCCGCAGCTGCCGTACCTGCGCGAGGCGGGGATAGCCGTCGACGAGGCGTCCCCCACCGCCGAGGACCTGGTCGGCGCCTGCGCCGGGGGACGCACGGTCGTGGTCGTGGCCACCGGCGAGGGCGAGCCGGCCCTCACCGACGGCCTGGCCCGGCTCGCCGGCTCCGGCCGGGTCCGCATGCCCGAGCTGGAGCTGCTGCCCGCCTCCTACGACCTGCCCGGCGCCCGCCTGCTCGACCTCGTGCAGGTCATGGACCGCATCCGCGCCGAATGCCCCTGGTCGTCCGGGCGGACCCACGAGGACCTGGCGAAGTACGCGATCGAGGAGGCGTACGAGCTGGTCGAGGCGATCGAGGACGGCGACCGCGAGGAGCTGCGCGAGGAGCTCGGCGACGTCCTGCTCCAGGTCGTCTTCCACGCGCGCATCGCCGAGGAGGACCCGCAGGCCCCCTTCTCCGTCGACGACGTGGCCGCCGGCATCGTCGCCAAGCTGATCCACCGCCACCCGCACGTCTTCGGGGACGCCACGGCGACCACCCCCGAGGAGGTCAAGGAGCACTGGCTGCGCACCAAGGCGGTCGAGAAGCGGCGCACCTCCGTCACGGAGGGCATCCCGCTCGGCCAGCCCGGCCTGGCCCTCGCGGCGAAGCTGGCCTCGCGGGTGCGCACGGCCGGGCTCGACGTGCCGCTCCCGGCGGGGGAGGGCATCGGCTACGAGCTGCTGGCGCTCGCGGCGCGGGCGGAGGCGGCCGGGGTGGACCCGGAGGCGGCCCTGCGCAGCGCGGCCCGCGCCTACCGGGACGCCGTACGGGCCGCCGAGGGCGTGGCCGAGTAGGGCACCCCTCCCGGCGGTGCGGGGGCGGCACCGGATGGCTGCCCCACCCCCTGCGGTGGCGTGCAGCGCGGCACGGCCCCATGGCTGCACCGCCGCGGTGGCGTGCAGCGCGGCACGGCCCCATGGCTGCACCGCCGCGGTGGCCGGTAGCGCGGCACGGACCCGTGGCTCACCGCCGCGGTGGCCGGTAGCGCGGCACGGACCCGTGGCTCACCGCCGCGGTGGCCGGTAGCGCGGCACGGACCCATGGCCCCACCCCTCCCGGCGGCGCGGCGTGGGAGCGGGACACGGGCCCGGCACCACCCCTCGCGGTGACCGCCGGAGCAGGGCACGGACTGGCTCTTATACACATCTCCGAGCCCCCGAGACACTC
>NZ_WYCT01000511.1 GCF_011008945.1 Streptomyces harenosi | reverse complement strand
AGATGTCTATAAGAGACAGGGTCTGGCGTGTCCGGGGTCCGGTGGGTCAGGGGTCCGGCGGGTCCGGAGGGCCGGTGGCGTCCCGCTCCGCCGGGGCGCCGCCCGCCCCGCCTCGCCGCCGTCCCGGAACATCCGGCGGATCTGCACACTGTTCACGCGTGCCCCATCTGCGAACTGAATGCCAGTCAACGACCGCGCCCGGTGTCCGGTTTGCCACGACACGTCCGCGCCGGAATCGCCGGCCCCCCGCCCGCGGGCGCCGCCGGACGCCGGACGGTGTGAAGAAAACCGGGGGTATTCGGTGACGTATTCCTCACGCTGGTGAAATTGGTTACCCGGTGAGTTGGCGCACCGACACCGGGTGACTGGCCGTCTCTCCTGCGTCGTGCTTTGATCTCGGCACGCGGAACGCCGGCGACGAGCCCCGTTCGGGAATCCGAGAAATTCGTGAACCTCGGCGAGATCCGCCGTTGTCAATTTGTTTCTACGAAGGGAATTGTGCGTCGTGAACCTCACCCCCCAGGTTGAGACGGCCGAGATGTCCGAGGCGGACCTGGACAACATCGCCGGTGGCCTCGCGGCCGGTGCTTCCGCGGGCGTTTTCGCGGAGGTCGACTCCGTCCTCGCCGTCTGCGCCGGTGTCGGCGTCGGCGTGAACGTCGAGGGCGTCTCGGCGGATGTCGCCGCCCACGTCGCCGCTCTCTGACGAGCCGTGCCAGGCCCCGGTCCCCAGGGACCGGGGCCTCGCCGTTTCCCGGGCCGCCCGGCCCGGCGGGCCGGCGCCGGTGCGCGGCGGTTCCCGCCCGCCGTCGGGTCGTCTAGGGTCTGTCACGCCCGCCGGCCCCCCGCCCCGGACCCGCCAGGAAGCCCGCCATGCCGCGACGCCGCACCGCCCGCCCGCACCGGCCCCGTGAGAGCGGGCCCGAACGCGTCCTCTCCGCGCCGCCGGCCCGGCGCCGCGGCGCCGCGGCAGCGGGATGAGCGCCCTGCCGGCCGTCGTCGCCGCGGCGCTGTGGGGCGCGGCGGCGGGCGCGTCGCTGCCGCGCGCCGCCTACCGGTTCTCCGTACCGCCCGGTGAGCCCCGGCGGACGCGGTGCCCGGCCGGGCACCCGGTCCGCGGCTGGCTCGGCCCGGCGCGGTGCGGGCCGTGCGCGGCGCCCGGGTCCGGCACCCAGGCGGCGTACGGTCCGGGCGCGCCCGCCCTCGCCATCGTCACCCTGCTGGTCTGCGCCGCCCTCGCGGCCGCCACCGGCCCCCGCCCCGAGCTGGCCGTCTGGCTGCTGCTCGCCCCCGCCGGCGTGCTGCTGGCCGCCGTCGACCTGCGGGTGCGGCGGCTGCCCGACGCCCTCACCCTCCCGCTCGCCGGCGCCGCGCTCGCCCTCCTCGGCCTGGCCGCGCGGGTGCCGGGACACGCCGGGGAGTGGACCACCGCCCTGCTGGGCACCCTCGTCCTCGGCGGCGGCTACTTCGCGCTCTTCCTCGTCAACCCGGAGGGCATGGGCTTCGGCGACGTCAAACTCGCCCTCGGGGCGGGCGCCGTCCTCGGCTGGTACGGCTGGGCGGCGCTGATGCTGGGCGCCGTGGCCGGACTCCTGCTCGGCGCGCTGTACGGCGGGGCGCTGGTCCTGACGCGGCGCGGCGGGCGCGGGACCGCCGTCCCGTTCGGGCCGTTCCTGATCGCCGGGGCCCTCCTCGGGGTGCTGGCCGGCGCCTGCCGCCACGGCCCGTTCCCGCTCCTCGCGCCCGCGTAAGTGGGCTGTTCCGCTAGCCGCATTTACCGTCCGGACGACCCTGCGAAGAGATTACTTATCCAGGTAATCGTTCACCCATTTGCCGCGCATCCGGCGCAGTGGGGCGACGTTAGTCGGGATATGACGAAAGCAGCCAGGGACGGTCTTCCGGGTCTGATCTCCAGCCCCCGCCGGGGGAGCGGGAACGCAGGCCCCGCGGACATGCCGGGACCGTACACCCGCATTCCCGTCCCGGCGCGCTCCGCACGCACCGTCAGTGGAACTCCGACCCGGGGCGGGCACCCCGTCAGGCTACCGGTGACCGTACCCGTTCCACGGCATTTCCCGACGGTGACGACGGAGCCGGAATCCGTTCCCGCCCGGCGATGGGTCACACTCCAGGACGCACCCGCCCTCTCGTCGGCCGAATAACGGGCCGCGTGTCATGTACCACGGACGAATCGACCAACGACGAGAGCACTCGGCCACCAACATGCAGACGTCCAACGACATGGGCACCGGCCGGCACCGGCGGCCCGCCGAAGCGTTCACCGGTCACCTGATGCCGCCGGACTGGAACTGGGACCCCGCCGAAGAGCTGGCCTTCATGCTGCGGGACGCGCTGGAGGAGCAGCACCCGGGCGACCCCTACCCGGAGACGTCGGTCACCGATCCCGCCCCCGGCACGCCCCTGGGCAACCTCCAGGAGATCACGGCGGAACTGCCCCCGCTGCGGGACTCCCGGCAGGGGCACCGCAAGGTGCGCGAGCCCAGGAGGGTCGACGGCCGCCGGGCGGTCAGCCACCTCCTCGCCGCCTCGGTGGCGGTCATCGCCTGCGCCGTCAGCGTGTTCGGCGGGGTGTTCTCGTACGAGTCCCTGCTGCGGTCCGCCGCCTCCCGGACCGGGAGCGGCTGGCTCTCCTGGTGGCCCTTCCTCGTCTACGGGCCCTGGATGGCCGCCTCGCTCTCCGTGCTGCGCGCCGCGCTGCACCAGCGGCGCGCGGTCCACTCCTGGTCCGTCGTCCTCTTCTTCTCCTGCATGGCGATGTTCCTGTGCCTCGCCCAGCTGCCCATCACGCTCGTCGACGCGGCGACCGCGACCCTGCCGGGGCTCGCCTCCCTGGCCTGTTTCCAGCAGCTCGTACGCCAGATCACCCTGACCC
>NZ_WYCT01000510.1 GCF_011008945.1 Streptomyces harenosi | reverse complement strand
GTCCAGGGGGCGGGCCGCCGGGCGGCGACGGGCCCCGGCCGCCGTCAGAAGCCGCCGGGGCGGGTGCGGCGCCCGCGCCACAGGACGACCGCCGCGACCAGCAGCACGCCCCCGGCACCGCCCGCGAGCGGCGCGGCCCAGGCCGTGGCGGCGTCGCCGGAGCCGGCGGTGTCCGGGCCCGGGCCGAAGTACTCCTCGCCGTACGCCGCGGGCTTCAGCCGCTCGGGTTCCAGGCGCCCGGCCGCCTCGATGGCGGCGGCCGGGTCGACGAAGCCGAAGCCCCGGGAGTCGTCGCGCCCGTCGGCGGGCGCGTCCCCGGCCGTGTCCTCCAGGAGCCGCTTGACCTGGGCGGGGGTGAGGGCGGGGTGGGCCGCCTTGAGCAGGGCGGCGGCGCCGGACACGAACGCGGCGGCGGCGCTGGTGCCCCAGCCCTCGTAGTACCGGTGGTCGGGGTCGGCGATGACGATGTCGACGCCGGGGGCGCTGACCGTGGCGTACCAGCGGCGGGTGGAGAAGGCGGCGCGGGTGCCGTAGCGGTCGACGGCGGTGGCGGCGATGACGCCGGGGTAGGCGGCCGGATAGGAGATGCGGTCGCCCTTCTCGCCGCCGTTCCCGGCGGAGGCGACCACGACGACGCCCTTGCTCAGCGCGTACTGGATCGCCTCGTCCTCGGCGGCCTCGGGGTGCGCGGAGGCGGAGTCGTCGCCCAGGGAGAGGTTGATGACGTCGGCGCCGTGGTCGGCGGCCCAGCGGATGCCCTCGGCCAGGGCGTTGCCGCGGGTCTTGCGGGCCTTGGCGCGGGAGGGGTCGCTGTCCTCCAGGATGACCCGGACGGGCAGGATCTTCGCCTCCGGGGCGACGCCCATGACGCCGTCGGCGCGGCCCGGACCATGGCCGTGACCGGCGATGATCCCGGCCATCGCGGTGCCGTGGCGGGCCCAGGCGCGGTCGCCCTCGCGCGCGCCGAAGCCGACCATGTCCTTGCCGGGGAGGACGTTGCCGGCGAGGTCGGGGTGGTCGGCCTCGACCCCGGTGTCGAGGACGGCGACGGTGACGCCCGCGCCCTTGGTGGTGCGCCAGATCTCCTGGGTGTGCAGGGCGTCCAGGGCCCACTGCTTGGCGCGTATGCCGTCGGCGTGGGCGGTGGCGGGCGGGACCAGGGCGAGGGCCGCGGCGAGGAGGACGCCGAGGGCCCCGGCGCGGCGGGCGGTGGCTGTCACGAGGGCTGCTCCGTGGCGGAGGCGGCGTTCTTGCGCAGACTCCGTTCGATGCGGTCGGCGAGGCCGCGGGCCTCGTGGCCGAGGCCGGCCTGGGCGGGGGCGGTGGTGGCTCCGGAGGCCATGGCCTCCTCGGCGGGCTGCGGGTCGTCGACGGCGCGTCCGTCGGCCCAGCCGGAGACGGCGTAGACGACGACGGGGGCGTCGGTGAGGACGGAGACGGTCCACGCCGCCCGCTGGGAGGGACCGAAACCGGCCGCCACCGTGCCCTTGGCGGCGTACGGCAGGGGCATCAGGTCGCCGCGGCGGTCCAGGCCCTCCTTGTCGAAGCGGCTGGCCAGCGAGGCCATGGCGGCGGCGTCGGCCCCGGTGAAGAGCAGGCCCACGGTGGTGACGTGGCTCTGGGTCGCGTCGGTGTAGGTGGCGCGCAGCAGACGGGCGCAGCCGGCCGGGTCGAGGACCTTGGCGAGCAGCGGGTCGAAGGCGCCGGCGCAGCCGCTGTCCGGGGCCACGGCGATCCGCGTCCAGGTGCGGTCGGCGCCGCCGGGGCCCGCGCCCCGGCCCTGGACGGTCGGCGGGAAGAGCCGGTCGACCGGCACGCTGTGCCACAGGTCCCCGGCCGTGGTGAAGGCGCCGCGGGCGCCGTCCTGCGCCGGGTCCCCGGTGAGCCAGCTGCCGGCGGCGGCGCCGGTGATGAGACCCGCGCCGAGCACGAGGCAGACGGTGGCGGCGACGACCTGGGAGCGCCCCCGACCGCCGAAGCGGCGTGGCCGGTCCGGTCCGCCGTATCCGCCGCCGTGGCGTTCGGGCGGCTCGCCGAAGGGCGCGAAGGACCCCGCGCCGGATCCGGGGACGGGCGCGCTCCAGGGCGGGACCGGGCCGGGGGCCGGCACCGCGTGGCCGGGGAGCGGCCGGCCGGGGGCGGGGTGTGCCGCACCGGTGGATATGGGCGGCGTGGGCCCGTCGCCGGGGCGGCCGCGCCGGTCCCCGCCTCCCCCGGGCACGCCCGCGCCGCCGGGAACGGCCGCGGCCGCCACCGGCGCCTCGGCGGGGAGGGGGCGCAGCCGGGTGGTGGTCTCCGAGACCGTCTCGACGGGGACGACGGCGCGACGCGCGGGGCCCGGCTGGGCGGGCGCCTGCGACGGCGCCGGGGCGGGAGCGCCCGTGCCGGGCATCGGACCCGGGTGGGCGCCCCCCTCGGACGCCGCCGGCGCGGAGGCGTTCGTGCGAGGCATCGGCCCCAGGTGGACGGTCGTCTCGGACCGCGCCTGGGCGGGAGCACCCGCGCCGGGCATCGGACCCGGGTGAGCGGACGACTCCGACCGCGCCCGGGCGGCAGTACCCGCGCCGGGCATCGGACCCGGATGGACGGACGACTCCGACCGACCCTCGGCGGGAGCACCCGCGCCAGGCATCGGACCCGGGTGAGCGGACGACTCCGACCGCGCCCGGGCAGCAGTACCCGCGCCAGGCATCGGACCCGGACGGGCAGCCCCCTCGGACGGCGTCCGCGTGGGAGCGCCCGTGCCAGGCATCGGACCCAGGTGGACGGACGACTCCGACCGACCCTCGGCGGGAGCGCCCGCGCCGGGCATCGGACCCGGGTGAGCGGACGACTCCGACCGCGCCCGGGCGGCAGCACCCGCGCCAGGCATCGGACCCGGTTGCGTGGTGGTTTCCGACGACGCCCGGGCAGGGGCCTGGGGCGGCGTCTGCGGGGGGGCGCCCGGGGTGTGCGCCGGGG
>NZ_WYCT01000050.1 GCF_011008945.1 Streptomyces harenosi | reverse complement strand
GGGCCGGGGGTGCGGGTTCCGGGCGGTCCGGGAGCCGGTCACCCGAGGTGCGGGGCCAGGTCCCGCACGACGCCGCCGGCCGACGCGAAGAACAGGCCCACGCCGACCGCGCCCGGGTCGGGTACGCCCTCGGCGCGCTCGCCCAGATAGCTGGACCGGCCCATCCTCGCCCGCAGCCGGGCCGTCTCGCGCACGCCCCGCCAGGCGGACTCGGCCGCGTCGGCCAGCGCCCGGGCGGGCGCGGTGGTGCCGGAAGCCGAGCGCAGGGCCTCGGCGGCGGGGGCGAGGGCGTCGACGAGGGTCTTGTCGCCCGGGGCGGCGCCGCCGACCCGCCGTATGGCGGCGAGCCCGTCGGCGACCCCCTCGGCCAGGGCGGAGGTGGTGGCGCCCGAGGACTTCAGCGTCGCGGCCAGCGACTGGAGCAGCAGGCCGAACAGGGGGCCGCTGGTGCCGCCTATCTCGTCGAGGAAGGCGTTCGCGGCGGCCTCCAGGCAGGCGGCGTCGTCCGGGGCGGGCAGGGCGTCGAGGCGGGCGAGGGCGGCGGAGGTGCCGGCCGCCAGGTTGCTGCCGAAGTCGCCGTCGCCGACCTGCTGGTCCAGGGCGGTGAGCTGGGCCTCGGTGGCGCGGACCGATGCGGCGAACCGGCGTATCCAGGCATCGGCGGACAGGGTGTCGCGGGCGGTGGTCGTCATGGTGGGACTCCCCCTCTCGGTGGCCGGGGCGGTGCCGGGGTCTGCGGGCGGGGTCACCAGCGCAGGGCGGCGGTGTGGACGGGCGCGTCGTAGTGGACGAGGTCGGACGGGTCCGCGACGAGCAGGGTGAGCGAGAAGCCCCGCATGTCCAGGGCGGTCGCGTAGTCGCCGACGAGGCAGCGGGCGGGGGCCAGGCCGTGCGCCCCGAGGACCCGCACGAGTTCGCCGTGGACCGCGTACAGCTCCAGGGGTGTCACGGCGCCCAGACCGTTGACCAGGGTGAGGAGGGCGCTGCCCGGCTCGGGGGCGAGCGCGGCGAGGAGCTCGCCGGTCATGCGCTCCACGAGCGGGCCGAGGGGGCCTTTCTCGGCGGTGCGCCGGGCCCGTTCCCCGTGGATGCCGACCCCGTACTCGATCTCGTCGGGGCCGAGGCGGAAGGCGGGTTCTCCCAGGGTGGGAGAGGTGTGCGCGGCGGAGGCGACGGCGAGCGTGCGGCAGCGGGCGGCGAGGCGGCTGCCGAGCTGCTGGAGGTCCTCGAGCCCGGCTCCGGTGTCGGCCGCGGCGCCGAGGATCTTCTCCACCAGGACGGTGCCGCCGGTGCCCCGGCGCCCGGTGGCTACCTCGCCGGAGTCCGAGGCGAGGTCGTCGTCGACCAGGACGCGGGCGCAGGGGACGCCGCGGTGGGCCAGGCGTTCGGCGGCGATGCCGAAGTTGATGCGGTCGCCGGTGTAGTTCTTGACGATGTGCAGGACTCCGTCGGGCCGGGCGGCGGCGAGGGACGCCTCGTAGATCTGGCGGTTGTGCGGGGAGGCGAAGACGCGGCCGGGGCAGGCGGCGTCCAGCATGCCCCGGCCGACGTATCCGGCGTGCATCGGCTCGTGTCCCGCTCCCCCGCCGGAGAGCAGGGCCACCCGCCGGGCGGGAGCGGTGTCGCGGGCGAGGAGGAAGCCGTGGCCGGGGTCGAGGGTGACCAGGTCGGCATGGGCCAGGGCGAAGCCCTGCAGTGCGTCGGGTACCAGGGCATCGCTGCCGTTCTCGAAGTACGAGGCCATTCGGGTCCTCCATCGTCGAGGGCCGCAAGGAGCTCAGCCGCCGCTTTCCGCCGGAGTCGGTTCCATGCTGTGGCCCGCGTCGGCGGGGAGCAAGTCACGTGGCGGCGGACAAGCGGCCATCCGCGTCCGCCGCCGCGGCCCCCGTTCGTCGTGGTCGGCGGCGTCTCACACGCCGCCGCGCTCTCCCGGCCCGGGACCGCCGCGCCTCTCATCCCCCCCGACACCGTGAATGCCGTCACCTGACCGGACCAGTCGGGCGACCCGGTCCGCCCGGACCTACCCCTTCCCCGCCGTTCTAAACCGGCCACCCGCCCCGCGCGGCCGTGCGCGCCGGCGCCCGGGCCCCGGCGTCCGTGGGCCGGGCGCGCGCCGTCCCGGCGGTCGCCCCGGCGGACGGCGGCACCGGCCGGGCGGGCCGGCCGAGGTCCTGGCCCGTCCACGGCGCCGGTGGTCCGGGCCCGCCGCTCGCCCGGCGGGCCCGGTGCCGCCGCGCTCCCGCGCACGGCGCGGGCGTCCGGCGGGACCCGGAGGCCGCGGCGGTGCTCCCGGCCGTCACGCTCCGGGCCCCGCGGCGCGGACCGCCGGTGCCGCTTGGCGCGCGTCCTCTCGCGCCAGCTCCCTCGCCGCCTCGCGGACGGCTCCGGCGAAGGTCCGCACCGCGCCGGTGGCGTCCCCGGCCCGCCACACCAGGCCGTAGCCGGTCGGTTCCGCGTCCGCGAAGGGGAGGTAGGCGACACCGGGGCGCGCGTAGTACGTCGCCGTGTGCGCGGGTGCGAGCAGCGCGCCCTTGCCGCCGGCGACCAGCGTCAGCGCCTCCTGCATGTTGGTCACGCCGGGCCCGCGGGGGATCGGTCGGCCGCTGGGGGTGCGGGCCGGGACGTGGTGCTCCAGCCAGTAGTCGGGCACCTGCCCGGCGATCGTGAGCAGCGGCACTCCGGCCAGGTCCTCGAGGGAGACCGACGCCCGGGCGGCGAGCGGATGCGCCGAGCCGATCGCGAGGACGCGGTCCTCCGCCAGCAGCGTGGGCCCCTCGCCCAGGTCCTTCTCCCGCACGGGCAGTTCGGTGACCTGGACGTCGAACTCCCCCTTGCGCAGCTGCCCGTAGGGGTCGGCCAGCGGCACCTCGCAGATCTCCACGGCGAGCCCGGGATGGCTGACGCGCAGCGCCTCGGTGGCCTTCATGACGATCTCGCCGGTCAGCGGGTTGGAGAAGCCGACGTGCAGCACGGTGTCGATGCCGCGCGCGGTGGCGGCCGCCCGCTCCAGGGCGGCCTCGATGGCGCGGTGGTGCGGTTCGAGGTCGGCGCGCAGCCGCCGGCCCAGCGAGGTGAGGGCGACCCGGCGGCTGGTGCGGGTGAACAGCGGGGCGCCGACGCGGCGTTCGAGCCGCTGCACGAGCTGGCTCACCCGTGCCCGGGACAGCCGCATCCGTTCGGCCGTACGCCCGAAGTGCAACTCCTCGGCGAGGATGAGGAAGCACTCCAGTTCATCGCGTTCCATCGACGTCCCCAGGTCCATCGGATCGGTAAGCCTGGTTGACCGAACGTTGCGATCTTCACCGTTGTTCCCCCTCCCCCGCCGACCGAGGGTGAAGGCAACGACAACGTCCCCACACCATCGAGGAATTGCGATGAGACCACAGAAAGCGGCGGATGCCCTGAGCGCGCGCGAACGGGGCGTGCTGCTCGTCCTGTGCGGCGCGATCTTCCTGGAGGGCATCGATGTGGCCATGCTCAACGTGGCCCTGCCGTCCATCCGCGCCGACCTCGGCCTGTCCACCGGCTCCCTGCAGTGGGTGATGAGCGCCTACGTCCTCGGATACGGCGGCTTCATGCTGGTCGGCGGGCGCGCCGCCGACCTGTTCGGGCGCCGGCGGATGTTCGTCTGCTGGCTCCTGGTCTTCCTGCTCTTCTCGGGACTGGGCGGGCTGGCCACCGAGGAGTGGATGCTGATCGTCGCCCGGTTCGTCACCGGAGTGGCCGCCGCCTTCATGACACCGGCCGGCCTGTCCCTCATCACCACCGGCTTCGAGGAGGGCCCCCGGCGCAACAAGGCCCTGCTGTTCTACTCCGGCACGGCGGCCGGCGGCTTCTCGATCGGCCTGGTCGTCGGCGGGCTGCTCACCTCGGTCGGATGGCGCTGGGTGTTCTTCGCCCCGGTCGCGCTGGCCGCGCTGATCCTGCCGGCGGCGCTCGCCTTCGTGCCCAGGCAGCCGCGTCCCGGCCGCGGCGGCCGGAGCATCGACCTGACGGGCGGCCTCACCATCACCGCCGCGGTCGTCCTGCTGGTCCTCGGCGTGGAGCGCGCCACGCACACCCCTCCCGCCCGGACCGCCGCCACCCTCGGCGCCGGTCTCGCCTTCCTCGTCGCCTTCGTCGTCACCGAACGGCGCGCGGCCTCCCCGCTGGTGCGCCTCGGCATTCTCCGCAACGGTGCCCTGGTCCGCGCCAATCTGGCCGGGATGCTCCTCGCGGCGGGCTTCTTCGGCTTCCAGTTCCTGGTCGTGCTCTACCTCCAGGAGCTGCGCGCGTGGTCGACCCTGCAGACCAGTTTCGCGATGATCGTCGTCGGTGCCGACGCGATCCTCTCCCCGCTCCTGACCCCGCGGCTGGTGCACCGCTTCGGCAACGCCCGGGTGATCTTCGGCGGGCTGCTCGCGGCCTGCCTGTCCTACGCCCTGTTCCTGCCGGTCGGCGCCGACTGGACCTACCTGGCGATGTTCCCCAGCCTGATCCTGCTGGGGATCGCCTTCTCCCTCGCCTACGGCCCGCTCACCATCGTCGCCACCGAGGGCGTGCGGGAGGAGGAGCAGGGGCTGGCGGGCGGACTGCTCTACACCTCCTTCCAGTTCGGCGCGGCGATCGGCCTGTCCACCGTCACCGCCGTCAACGTCGCGGCCACCGCCTCGTCATCGCCCGCCGCGCTGCTCGACGGCTACCGGGCCGCCCTGTGGGTCCCGCTCGCCGCGGCCCTGCTCGCGTTGGTGATCGGCGCCTTCGGCCTGCGCCGCCGGCCGGCCGCCGCGGTGGTGGCGCCGGCCGGGCCCGCCGACCGCCCCGCCGAGGTCCCCGCCGCCCACTGATCCGGCGCCGGGGCCGCCGGGCCCTCCGTCCGGACCGCTGCCCCGCGGGCGGCCCGCCACCGGCCCGCCGGGGCGGGGACCCCGGCCCCCCGGCGGCAGGCGGCCCGCCCGTGCCGCCGTCCCCGGTCAGCGCGTCGTCCGGTCGATCAGGCGGGCGAGTCCGGTGACGTGCGGGGGCTGGAAGAGGGTCAGGTGGTCGCCCGGCAGGACGTGGTGCGTGAGCTGCGCCGGCGGGACCAGGCGGGACCAGGCGCGGGCCGCGTCACGCCTGAGGTCCGGGTCCTGCCGGCCGGCCTGGACGAGGCAGACCGGACCGGCGTACGCCGACGGGCGGTAGGCCCGGGCGGCCCGCAGATGGGTGCGGTTGGCGCGCCGGCGCAGCTCCAGGTCGCGGCGTTCGGCGGCGGTCGCCCCGGTGTCCGCCGGGTCCGGGAGCGGCTGCGCCTCCTCGGCGTCGTCCCCCGACTCCGGGAGGTGCTCGGCCAGATAGCTCTCGACGAGGAAGAGCATCCCGGGCCGCTCGCCCTGCCGGTCCAGGAGCCGGGCCATCTCGTAGGCCACGAGGCCGCCCATGGACCAGCCGAGCAGCAGGCGGGGACCGGCCGGGGCCACCGTGCGCAGGGCTTCCAGATAGCGGGCGGCCAGCGCCTCCACGCTCTGCTCCTCCCGCGGTGCCTCGTCGGCCGGGTCCCCGGGGGGTGCCTGGAGGGCGAAGAGGGGGTTGCGCAGCTCGGTACGGGCGGCCAGGTGGCGGAAGCCGATGGCCTCGCCGCCGGCGGGGTGGACGCAGAACAGCGGGGCCCCCTCGCCCCGGGGCCGCAGCGCGAGGACGTCGCCGGGCCGGGCGGGGCCGGCGGCGGGGCCCGCCGTCAGCAGGCGGGCCAGGTACCGGGGGGTGGCCGGCCCGGCGGACTCCCCCGCTTCCGGGTCCGGCTCGGTGAACAGGACGGGCACCCGCAGCGAGGCGCCGAACTCCGCGTTGAGCCGGGCGATCAGCCGGACGGCCAGCAGGGAGTGTCCGCCCAGGCCGAAGAAGTCGTCGTCCGCGGCGACCGGTCCGGTGCCGAGGAGATCCCCGAACACCCGGGCCACGGCGGTCTCCACGGGGCCGTCCGGGGGTGTCCCGGTGCGGCCCGCCGAGGAGACCCGCGGCGTGGTGCCCCGGGCCGTGACGAGTTCCCGTACGGCGGCCCGGTCCACCTTGCCGTTGGGTGTCAGGGGGAGCGCCGGGACCCTGGTGTACGTCAGCGGCACCAGGGGGGCGGGCAGCCGCTCGGCCAGGAAGGCGGACAGCTCCCGGGGGCCGGCGCCGTCGGCGGTGACGACGCAGGCGGCCAGATGGTCGCCGCGCTCCTCCTCCGTGACCAGGACCACCGCCGCGTCCCGCACCCCGGGGTGGCGCAGCAGCGCGGACCGGACCTCCTCGGGCTCCACCCGCACGCCGTTGACCTTGACCTGGTCGTCCACCCGCCCCAGACAGCGGATCAGGCCGTCCGGGCCGACGCAGCCGAGGTCGCCGGTGCGGTACAGGCGGCGGCCGGGCTCCGCGGAGAAGGGGTGGGGCACGAACCGCTCGGCGGTGGTGCCCGGGGCGCCGGCGTAGCCGCGGGCCAGGGCGGTGCCGCCGATGTAGATCTCCCCTGGCACGCCCACGGCCACCGGTGCCAGCTCCTCGTCCAGGACCAGGACCTCGGCGTGGTCCATGGGCCGGCCGATGGGCACCGGCCCGGGGCCGTCGCCGGGCAGGACCCGGTGGACGCAGACGCCCACGGCGGTCTCGGTCGGGCCGTACTCGTTGAACACCCTCGTCCCGGGGGCACCGGCCAGCCAGGGGGCGACCGCCTCGCCGTCCAGGGCCTCCCCGCCGAGGACGAGCGAGCCCGCGGTGTCGGCCAGCTCCCCGGCCTCCAGGGCCTGGTTGACGACCTTGAGGTGGGACGGGGTCAGCTTGAGCAGGTCCAGGCCCCGGCGTCCGGCCAGGTCCGCCGACAGGGCGAGGGCGTCCCGCCAGGCGGGGTCGAGGTGGACGGGCCGCCCGGTGATCAGCGGCAGGAACAGGCTCGTCACGGTGAGGTCGAAGGCGATCGAGGAGTGTGCCGGCGCGCCGCCCGCGCGGTCGCCGCCCCACTTCTCCCGGTCGTCGCCGGCGAGGTAGGCACGGGCGCTCCACATCAGGTAGTCGCAGACGGCCCGGTGCGGGACCATCACGCCCTTCGGTTCGCCGGTCGATCCGGAGGTGAACATGATGTACGCGAGGTTGTCCGGCCGTGCCTCCTGCGGCGGCGCGGGCCGCCCGGTCCCGGCGGCCGTCCCCCGCGGCGGCAGGCCGCGCAGATCGACGCGGTCGGCGCCGGGCGGGAGCTCGGCCTCGTCCGGACGGTCGGTGAGCAGCAGCCGGCAACCGGCCCGCTCCATCAGCTCCCGTGCCCGCAGGGGCGGAAGCTGCGGATCGAGCGGCAGGTACGTCCCGCCGGCCTTGAGCACGGCCAGCAGTGCCACGATCAGCGGGGCCGAGTGGGCCGCGCCGACCGCGACCGGGGTCTCGACGCCGACGCCCCGCGCGCGCAGCCACCGGCTCCACCGGGCGGCCCGCAGGTCGAGTTCCCGGAAGCTGAGCCGTTCGGAGCCGGCCACGACGGCGAGGGCGTCGGGGGTGCGCCGCGCCTGCCGCTCGACGAGGTGGTGCAGGCACTGCCCCTGCGGTGGCCGCGGCCGGCGGGCCGGGAGCGCGGTGGCGCCGGCCGCGGGAGGCAGGCGTACGCGGTGTACCGGGGTGGCGGGCGCGGCGAGGAGCCCGGCGAGCAGGTCGGTGTACTGGCCGGCGAGGACGCGTACGTAGGCGTCGTCGAACTGCTCGCCGTCGAAGTGCCACGTGGTCCGGGCCCGGGCGGGGCCCAGCGTGCACCGCAGCCGCAGGGCGTGGCGCTCGGTCTCGACGTCGTCCCAGAGCACGGTGAAGGCCACGCCGGCGGCCGGGCCGTTCCAGGCGGCCGGCAGGGCGGTGAGGTCCTGGCAGGCGAAACCGATGTCGTGGCCGGCCGGGTCCACGAAGTCCGTGAGGCCCGCGGAGGGGGACTCCTCGTGTGCCTCCTCCGCGTCGCGCAGGGCGCGCTCCGCCCGGGCGGCGAGGGCGTCGAGGACCACGGCGGCATCGAGCCGCGCGGTCACGTCGCTCCAGTGGGCGAAGTGGCCGAGGCCGGTGGCGGTCTCCTCGAACTCCCGGCCGGCCAGGAGGGTGCTGACGGTGAGCTCGCGCCTGCCGCTGATCCGGCCCAGCAGCGTCTGCCAGCAGGCCAGCAGCACGGCGCCGGGGCGTACGCGCCGCCGCCGCGCGTAGGCGTGGACGGCGGCCGTGACCCCGTCCGGCAGGGGCGCGGTGACGGTGCGGCGCTCGGGCGGGGCGGCGCCGCGGTGCCGGCGCAGCGGCAGGGGCAGCCGCCGCGCGGGAGCGCCGCCTTCCGGCCGCCGCGGTCGCGGCCCGTACTCCTGGTGCTGCCATTCGGCGAACTGGCTGTACTGGAGGACTTCCTCGGCGGGCGGCGCGCCGGCGTACCGCTGGGCCAGTTCGCCGGCCAGGAGGCGCAGCGCGGGACCGTCCGCGGCCAGGGCGGTGGTGGTGAGCAGGAGCGCGTGCCGCTGGGGGCCGAGCCGGAACAGGGTGGCCCGCAGGACCGGATCGTCCGGTCCGCCGCAGGGCAGCCGCCTGGCGGCGCGGGCCGCCTCGTCGATCCGCCGCCACCGGGCCGCTTCGTCCAGGGGGCGCAGGTCCTCCTGGGTCCAGTGCGGGCGCCGTTCGTCCGGGTCCCGGACGACGAGCAGCGCCGTGCGTACGCCGGGCACCCGCTGGTAGGCCGACCGGAGGATCTCGTGCCGGGCCGCCGTGTCGTGCAGCGCGGCCGCCAGGCGTTCGGTGTCCAGGTCGCCGTCGGCGGTGATGAGCGTCTGCGCCCAGGAGGGCAGGCCGAGGTCGGCGAGCCGCCACAGCCGCTGCTGCTGGAAGGAGAGCCGGTAGCCCTCCACCTGCCGGGCCCGCTCGGTCCGTGTGGTCATTGGAACCTCACCATGTCGCCCATGGCGACGAGGAGTTCGCGCTCGCCGCGGAAGGGGTTGCGGGCGTGGGCGGTGAGGATGTTGTCCAGCAGCATCACGTCACCGCGTTTCCAGGGGAAGCCGACCTCCAGCTCCTGGTAGACCCGCAGGATCTCGTGCATGGCCTCGTCCGGGATCGGTGTCCCGTCCCCGAAGCGGCAGCTGCGGGGCAGTTCCTCCGGGGCCATCGACGACAGCAGGGAGGCGCGCACGTCCGGGTGGAGGCAGGCGGTGTGCCAGTGCTGTGCCTGGTTGAACCAGGACCGTTCGCCGGTGCGCGGATGGCGCACGACGGCGGGGCGCACGGCCGTGGTGTGCAGCCGGTCGCCGTGCCAGGCGTGGCGCAGTCGCTGCCGGGCGCAGCGGGCTTCCACCTCGGCCCGGTCGGTGGTGCGGAAGACCTCCCGCCAGTCGAGTCCCAGGCCGGTGCCGTAGGTGCGGCTGTACATCACCCCCTTGGCGGTGAACTCCTCGCGCAGGGACGGGTCCAGCCGGTCGTGGACGGCGCGGCTGTCGACCACCGGGGTCTCGCCGCCGGATTCGGCGGGGCGGGCGCAGCAGAACCAGATGCGGGTGGGGCCTTCGGCGTTGAAGGAGTTCTCGTTGTGCCACAGGAGCTTCTCCTCCGGCGGGAAGAACACCGGGGTGTAGACGTTGCCGCCGAGCGAGGCGCGGGGGTGCTCGCCGTTCTCGGCGAAGAGGTCGTCGACGAACACGGAGGCGAAGCGTTCCAGGGCGCCCGGGTCGGTGACCGAGAAGCCGCGGAACAGCAGGGCGCCGTGCCGTTCCAGGTCGGCGTCGAGCCGGTCGCGGTGGGCGCGGGCCCAGGCCACGAGGTCGACGTCGGGGCGGGCCGGCCGGAACACGACGGGCAGGTGGACGCCCTCGCGCAGCGGCTCCCGCGTGACGGCGTCGTCCGAGGTCAGGGCGATCTTGGTGGGGGTGATGGCGCGCAGTGCCCCGGGGCCGCGCCGCCTGCCGCGCCCCGGCGCGGGCCGGTGCGGGGCGGGAGGCGGCGTCACCGGCAGGGGCGCGTCGGCGATCGAGGCGTCGGGCCGGGCGGCCATGTCCGCGACCAGGGCCAGGTACTGCTCGCGCAGTTCCTCCATGGTGGCGGCGTCGAAGAGGTCGGGGTCGTAGTTGAGGAAGCCGGCGATCCCCTCGTCGTCCTCCTCCAGGACGATGGTGATGTCGAAGCGGCTGGTGTCGATGAGGTCCGCGGGGAACGGGGTGATGCGCAGCCCGGCCGTGGAGCCGGCCGCCCGCCGGTTGTTGTTCAGCACGAACTTGATCTGGAACAGCGGGCTGTGGTTGCGGGTGCGGGGCGGGCTGAGGGCCTTGACGACCTCCTCGAAGGGCAGGTCCTGGTGGGCGTAGGCGTCCAGGGCCAGGGTCTTGACGCGGTTCAGCAGGTCCCGCCAGGCGGGGGCGCCGGTGAGGTCTGCGCGCAGCACGATCTGGTTGACGAAGAAGCCGATGAGCGGTTCGGTCCTGGTGTCGGAGCGGCCCGCGACGTCCGAGCCGACGACGAGGTCGGTCTCCCCGGTCCGCCGGTTCACCACCGCGTACAGGGCGGCGAGCAGCGCCATGAACAGGGTGCTGTCCTCCTGGCGGCACAGCGCGCGCACGCCGTCCGCGGTGCCGGCCGGGATGCGGAAGCGCAGGCTCTCGCCGCGGTGCTCGGGGTGGGCCGGGCGGCGCCGGTCCAGGGGCAGCCCGGGCAGGTCGAGTATGCCTTCCAGGCGCCGCGTCCAGTGTTCCAGCAGGCGGTCGAAGTGTCCCGTCCCGGCCAGCCGGCGCTGCCAGAGGGCGTAGTCGGCGTACTGCACCGGCAGGTCGGCCAGCCGGTGCGGCCGTCCCTCGCGGCCGGCCGCGTACAGTTCGGCCAGTTCCTCCAGCAGGACGGCGGCCGACCAGCCGTCCACCGTCACATGGTGGGCGGTCAGCAGCAGGACGTGGTCCGTGGCGCCGAGCCGGAGCAGCCCGGCCCGCAGCACGGGCGGGGCGGCCAGGTCGAAGGGCCGCGCGTAGTGTTCCCTGGCGAGCCGCCGGGCCTCGTGCTCGCGCTGCCCGGGCGGGTGGGCGGTCAGGTCGGTGACCGGCAGCTCGGGCGGTTCGGCGGGCAGCACGGTCTGGTAGGCCCGCCCGTCGCGGGCGGTGATCACGGTCCGGAGCACCTCGTGCCGCCGGACGATCTCCGCCAGGGATTGCCGCAGCAGGCCGGTGTCGAGCTCGCCGGCCAGCCGCACGAAGACGGGGAAGTTGTACTGGGCGGTGCCGGGGTCGAGCTGGTGCAGGAACCACAGGCGTTCCTGGGCGAAGGAGGCCGGCACGGTCGCCTCCCGCCGGACGGGTTCCAGGGCGGGCAGCGCGGGGCGGTTCTTCCGTGCGAGCAGGCCGTCGACCAGGGCGGACAGGGCGGCGAGCGTGGAGGCGTCGAAGGGCCCGCGGATCGGCACCTCCACCTCGAACTCCTCCCGCAGCCGGAACACCAGGCGGAAGGTGAGCAGGGAGTGGCCGCCGAGGTCGAAGAAGTCGTCCTGGGGGCGGATGCCGTCGCGGCCCAGCAGTTCGCTCCAGATGGCGGCCATCCGCCGCTCGGTCGGGGTGAGCTCGGCCGCCGGTTCCCGCTCCGCCTGCCCGGTGCCCTCCCCGGCCGGTGCGGCGGAGGCGGCCGCCAGGGCGGTGAGCGCGGCGCGGTCCACCTTGCCGTGGGCGGTGAGCGGCAGCCGGCGCAGCACGACGTGGCGCGCGGGGAGCATGGGGCCGGGCAGCCGGGCGCGCAGGCGTTCCTCGATGCCGGGCAGCTCGGCGAGCGCGGCGGGCCGCCACAGCGGTTCGGTCGCCAGGTGCCGCGGCGGGGCCGCGGGACCGGCGGGCGGCGCGGGCGCGGGCGCCGTTCCCCGGCGGTGCAGCAGCAGGTCGAAGGAGCCGTCCGGGCGTCCCTCGGCCCAGCTCGGTTCGGCGTCGTATCCGTGGCGCCCGGCCAGGCGGCACAGCTCCTCCGGGTCGGCGCCGGTGCGGACGGTGTCCGCCGCCGCGCCGGTCAGCCGGGCGAGCAGCCGCAGGTCCCGGGTCAGCCGGGCGTTGGGGATGCCGCGCAGGGCGAGCCGGTCGGGGCGCTCGGAGGCGAGCAGGGTCTCCAGCGCGGCCGGGTCCATGCCCTGCTCCGGCCAGTCGCGCCAGGCCGGTGGCGCGGTGCCGCCGCCGGGCGGGTCGTGCGGGGTGTGCTCGCCGGCGACGGTGAGGACGACGTCGTAGCGGTAGCGGGTCAGTTCGCTGTCGGCCGTCCCCCGCTTCACCAGGACCCGTACCGCCCGCACGCGCGGCCGGCGGCTGCGCAGCTCGTCGAAGATCCGGGGGTGGAGGCAGAGTTCCTCCTCGGCCTCCACGCGCCACAGCGTTTCGGCGCGCAGGGCGTCGTCGGGGGTGCCCGGCGGGGCGCGGTGGGCGGCCACGGAGGCGTGGAAGGACTCCAGGAGGGCGAGGTTGCGCAGGTCCCCGAGGAAGACGTGGCCGCCGTCGGGCATGGCGTCGACGGCCTGGTCCAGGACGTGGAAGAGGTACTGCGCGGAGGGGAAGTACTGGACGACGGAGTTGAGGACGACGGTGTCGTAGGTCTCGCCGGGGGCGGCCGCGAGGTGGGCGGGGCCGGTGCGCAGGGAGATCCGTCCCCGGCCGTCCGGGCCGGTGCCGATCTGGCGGCGCAGCCGGTCGACGGCCTGCTCGGACAGGTCGACGCCCTGGTAGAAGTCGCAGCCGGGGGCGATCCGGGACAGGATCAGGCCGGTGCCGCAGCCGATCTCCAGCACCCGGCGGGGTGCGAGCGCGCGGATCCGGTCGACGGTGGCGTCCAGCCACTCGCGCATCGCGCCGGCCTCGATGGGCCCGCCGGTGTAGCTGCTGTTCCAGCCGGCCAGGTCGAAGGAGGGGTCGGCGGGGCGTCCGGCGGAGCCGTAGGTGTCGTCGTAGAGGTCCCGCCAGCGGCCCACCCAGTCGGCCTCGGCCGCCGGGCCGGAGCCGGGGCCGGGGTCGGGGTCGGGGCTGACGAAGGCGACCAGATGGCGGCTCTCCGGCGTGTCGCCGTGGGCGATCACGGCGGCCTCCCGCACCCGCGGGTCCTGGGCCAGCGCGGCGGCCACCTCCTCCGGTTCGACGCGATGGCCGCGGATCTTGACCTGGTCGTCCAGGCGGCCCAGGTACTCCAGCTCCCCGCCGGCCAGCCGGCGCACCCGGTCACCGGTCCGGTACAGGCGCCCGCCGGGCTCCTCGCCGAAGGGGTCGGGCACGAAGCGCCGCGCGGTCAGGCCGGGGCGGTTGTGGTAGCCGTGGCAGACGCCCGCCCCGCCGACGTACAGCTCGCCCGGCGCGCCGACCGGCACGGGGTTCATCCACGGGTCGAGGACGTGGAGGCGCACGTTGTGCAGGGGCCTGCCGATGGGGACCCGGCCGAAGCCGCCGGCCGGGTGCGCGCTGTCGTGGGCGGCGCAGGCCACGGCGGTCTCGGTGGGGCCGTACTCGTTGACGATGCGCGGCCCGCCCGGGGCGGAGCGCCATGCGGTGAGCCGGTCCTCGTGCAGTTCCTCGCCGCCGACGACCAGGGTGCGCGTCCAGTCCCCGGCGCGGGCCGCGGTGCCTGAGTCGGCGAGCATCGTCAGGTGGGAGGGGGTGAGTTTGACGAAGGCGAGGTCCGTGTCGGCGGCGGCGCAGGCGCGCAGGGCCCGGCCCGGTGTGCCGTCGTCGTCGGGGAACAGCAGCCGCCGGCCTGCCAGCAGCGGCGCGAACAGGCTCGTCACCGTCAGGTCGAAGGAGAGCGAGGAGTGGACCGGGACGGCGCCGCCGGCCTCCGGCGGCAGGTAGGTCTCCACCGCCCACAGCAGGTAGTTGGCGACCTGGCGGTGGGAGAGCATGGCGCCCTTGGGGCCGCCCGTCGATCCGGAGGTGTACATCAGGTACATCAGGTCGTCGGAGCGCAGGTCGCCCTCGGGCGGGGTCCCGGCCTCCGCCCGGGCCGCCGCCTCCCGGTCCAGGGTGACGACCGGGAGGTCTCCGCCCGGCGCCGGGCCGCCCGGCCGCGCGTCGGTGATCAGCAGCCGGGCTCCGCTGTCGCGCAGCATGTGGTCGAGCCGGGCCCTGGGGTAGGCCGGGTCGAGCGCCAGGTAGGCGGCACCGCTCTTGAGGACGGCGAGCAGCGCGATCACCGCCTCCGGGGTGCGCGGGAGCAGGACCGCGACCACGTCGCCGGGGCCCGCGCCGAGGCCGCGCAGCCGGTGGGCGAGCCCGTTGGCGCGGCGGTCGAGGTCACGGTAGGTCAGGTCGGGGCGGCCCGCGGCCGACACGGCGACCGCGTCGGGGACGGCCCGTGCCCGTGCGGCGACGAGCCGTTCGACGCGGGGGTTTTCCGGGCGGGGCGCCCGGGGCCCGGTCCCCTCGCGCAGCGCCTGCCAGGTCTCCTCCCGCGTCAGCAGCGGCAGCGCGCCGACCGGTGTCGTGGGATCGGCGGCCAGGGCGGCGAGCAGGACGGTCAGCGAACGGGCGAGCCGCTCGCCGGTGGCGGTGTCGAACAGGTCGGTGGCGTGGATGAGCCGGCATTCCAGTCCGGTGCCGGTCTCCCAGACGTTCAGGTCGAGGTCGAAGCGGGCGGCGTCGTGGTCGAGGTGGTCGAGCGGGGTCAGGGTGATGCCGCCCGGCAGGGTGCCGGCCGGGCGCCGCGGGGTGTTGTGCAGGGTGAAGTTGACCTGGTAGACGGGGTTGCGTCCGGGGGTGCGCTCGGGGTGCAGCCGCCGGGCCACCAGGTCCAGGGGGACGTCCTGGTGCTCGTACGCCTCCAGGCAGGTGGTGCGGACCTCGGCGAGGAAGTCCTCGAAGGGGGCCTCCGGCCGGACCCGGGAGCGCAGCGGGACCGAGTTGGCGAAGAATCCGACCAGGTCGTGGAAGCCCCGGTAGCGCCGGTTGGCGACGGGCGTGCCGACCACCACGTCGTCGTGGCCGCCGTAGCGGGCCAGCACGATCTGGAACGCGGCGAGCAGCACCATGAACAGCGTGCCGCCGGTGCGCGCCGCCAGCAGCCGCAGTGCCTCGCCCACCTCGGCGGGGACGGTGAACACGGTGGACGCGGCGCGGCCCTGCGGGCGGTCGGGCCAGGGGCGGTCGGCGGGCAGCGGCATCGGGTCGGGGGCGCCGGCCAGCCGGCGCTCCCAGTACGCGAGCTGGCTCTCGGCCTCCTCGCCCTCGGCCCATTCGTGCTGCCAGCGCGCGTACTCGGCGTACTCGACGGTGGGGACGGGCAGTTCCGGCGCGCGGCCGTCGAGGCGGGCACCGTAGGCGGTGGCGAGGTCGCGCAGCAGGACGCCGAGCGACCAGCCGTCGATGACCGCGTGGTGGAAGACGAGTACCAGGATCGCGTCGTCCGCGGCCAGGCGCAGCAGCCGGAACCGCACCAGGGGGCCGGTGGCCAGGTCGAAGCGTTCCCCGGCGTCCGCCAGGGCGAGGCGCTCGGCCTCCGGCAGGCGCTCCCGTTCCGGCAGCGCGGTCAGGTCGGTGACGGGCAGGGCGCGGTGCCGGTGCGG
Organism: Streptomyces harenosi; assembly: GCF_011008945.1. Classification (GTDB taxonomy): domain Bacteria; phylum Actinomycetota; class Actinomycetes; order Streptomycetales; family Streptomycetaceae; genus Streptomyces; species Streptomyces harenosi. Next base: position 15,185 of record NZ_WYCT01000050.1, on the reverse strand, counting down.
CAGGACCCGCTGGACGGTGCGGTCCTCCCGGACGGGGAGGGCGGTGCGCAGGACGGCGTGGTGCCGCAGCAGGTCGTTGAGGGCGTCTTCGAGGGCGGTGTCGTCCAGCGGCCCGGTGAGCCGGTGGACGACGGGGCTGTGGTAGGCGGGGCTGTCGGGGTCGAGCCCGGACAGGAACGCCATCCGGCGCTGGGTGAAGGAGGCGGGGGCCTCGCCGTTCGCGTCGAGGGCGGGCAGTCCGGTGGCGGCGCCCTTCTCCCACATGCGCTGGCGCAGCAGGGCCCGCTGGGCCGCGGGGAGCCTCTCGATCCTGTCCCTCAGGTCCGCGTCGATGGTGCCGGCCGTCTTCGTCGTGCGCGTCATGCGGTTCCCCCCGCTCCTTCCTCGGCGCGCCGGGTCCCGGCGAGCCGTTCCAGTTCGGCCACCAGGCCGTCGAGTCGATCCTGCTCGCCGGTCGGGCCGGCGGTCCGCGCGGTGGCGGTCCCGCCGCCGGCGCGTTCGACCTCGGCGGCGAGTCCGGCGATGGTGGGCCGGTCGAACAGGGTCCGCAGCGGCAGGGCGACGCCGAGCCGTTCGCGGACCGCGGTGCGCACCACCGAGGCGAGCAGCGAGTGCCCGCCGACCAGGAAGAAACTGTCGTGGACGCCGAAGCCCCGTACCTTCAGGGCGTCGGCCCAGATCTCCCACAGGGCGCGTTCGGTCGCGGTCCTGGGCGCCGCGGTGTCCGCGCCGGGCGGACCGGTCTCGTCGCCGGTGATGCCGGGCAGCGCCCGGGTGTCGGTCTTCCCGCTGGGTGTCGTGGGCAGCGCGTCGAGCAGGACGACGTGGCCGGGCACCATGGGGGGCGGCAGCCGGTCCCGCAGCCCGCCCAGCAGCTCGGCCGGGGTCGGGGTGTGCCCGGGCGCGGGGACGACGTAGGCGGCCAGCCGCCGGTCCCCGGCGACGTCGACCGCCCGCACCGCGCACTCGCGCACGTCGCCGCGGTCCAGCAGGGCCGCCTCGATCTCCGCCGGTTCGATCCGGTAGCCGCGGATCTTCACCTGCTGGTCGGCGCGGCCGAGGAAGTCGAGCACGCCGTCCGGCAGCCACCGCACGAGGTCGCCGGTGCGGTACATGAGCGCTCCGGGCCGGGAGGTGAAGGGGTCGGGCAGGAAGCGCTGCGCGGTCGCGCCGGGCCGGTGCAGATAGCCGCGGGCGACCCCGAGTCCGCCGACGTACAGCTCGCCGGTCACCCCGAGCGGCACGGGCCGCAGTTCCCGGTCGAGCACGTACAGCGTGGTGTTGGTGACGGCGCGGCCGATGGGCACGGCGGGCGCCTCGTCGGGCAGCCGGTCCACGAGGTGGGTCGTGGAGAAGGTGGCGTTCTCGCTGGGGCCGTAGCCGTTGTGGAGGTGCGCGGGCGGTGCGCCGCCGCGCAGTACCGCGCGGGTGCGGCGGGGGTCCATCACCTCCCCGACGACGAACAGGTGGCGCAGCCCGCCGAAGGCGCGCGGGTCGGCGTCGGCGACGCGGTTGAAGAGGGTGCCGGTCAAGGAGACGATCGTGGGCCGCAGTTCGCGCAGCGCGGCCCGCACCTCGTCGGGGCCGAGCGGTTCGTCGCCGGGCAGTACGGCGACCCGGGCGCCGTTGCACAGCGCGCCCCACACCTCGAAGGCGGTGATGTCGAAGGCGGGGTCGCCCAGGTGCAGCAGGACGTCGCCGGGACCGATGGTCACGTAGTCGGTCTCGGTGACCAGCCGCACCACGGCGCGGTGGGGTATGCCCAGGGGCTTGGGGCGGCCGGTGGAGCCGGAGGTGTGGACGACGGCGGCGAGGCCGTCGGGGTGGCTGCGGTCCGGGGGCAGGGCGCCGGGGTCCTGGTCCGCGCCGCTCTCGGCGTCGGCCAGCCGCAGGACGGGCACGCCCAGGCCGTGGGTCCAGGCGGGCGGTTCGCCGCGTGCCAGCACCGCCGAGACCCGGGCGTCCCCGGCCTGGGTCCGCAGCCGTTCGACGGGGTGGCCGGGGTCGAGGACGAGGTGGGCGCCGCCGGCCAGGAGGACCCCGAGCATGCTCGCGACGAGGTCGGCGGAGCGTGTCATGTGGAGGGCGACGGGGCTGTCCGGGGTGACGCCCGCCGCGGTCAGCGCCCGGGCGATGCGCCCGGCCCGGCGCGCGAGCGCGGCGTAGGTCCAGCTCCCGGTGGCCTCGGTGAGGGCGACGGCGCCGGGGTCCCGGGCGGCACGGGCCCGGAAGAGTCCGTCGACGGTGGCGGGCGGAGGCAGGGGCCGCTCGGTGGCGTTCCAGGCGTCGAGCAGGGCCCGGTCCCCGGGCGGCAGCAGGGGGATGTCGCCGGCCGCGCGGTCGGGGGTGTCGGCGAGGGCGGTGAGCAGCGTGCCGAGCGCCGCTGCCATCCGGTCCGCCGAGCGGGGCAGCCACAGGTCGGACGGGAAGCGCAGCTCCACGCCGAGGCCGCCGTGCTCCGCGCCGTCCTCGGTGACCGTGCACAGCAGGTCGTACGGTGCGGTGTCGTCGTCGAGGGCGTACGCGGACGTGGTGCATCCCGCCGCGGTGAAGCCGCTCCGCGGCGGCCCGGCGGTGCGGAAGACGGCCTGGCACAGGGGGTGGCGGCTCGGGTCGGGCTCCTGGCCGAGGAGGGTGACGAGCCGTGCGAAGGGGACGTCCGCGTGCCGCCGCGCCTCGTCGAGCGTCCGTGCGACCCGGCGCACCGCCTCCCGGAGGGTGGGGCGGCCGGTCAGGTCGGTCCGCACCACCAGCAGGTCCTCGTACGGGCCGAAGGCGGCCTGCCCGCCGTGCGGCGGGCGGTGGTCCACGGGGGTGCCGAACACCACGTCCGGCCGGCCGGTCCAGCGCGCGAGCAGGACGGCGAAGGCGGCGGCCGGCACGGTCCCGGCGTCGACGCCCTCCTCGTGGGCCAGCCGCCGCAGGCGCCGGGCGTGCGGGGCCCGGACGCGCAGCCGGCGGCCGGTCCCCCGGTGGGACGGGGTCCTCGGCCGGGGCAGGTCGGCCGGCAGGTCGAGCGGTTCCAGGCCGCGCAGCCGCCGCTGCCAGGAGGACAGGCTCTCGTCGCGGTCCTCCCGTTCCCGGGCCGCCCGGTCGGCGTAGGCGCGCGGGGGCCGCGCCGGTGCCGTACGCGGCCGCGCGTAGTGGTCGGCGAGTTCGCTCTCCAGCAGGGCGAGCGAGGCGTGGTCGGCGATGATCCGGTGGGCCGTGAGCAGCAGCACGTGCCGGTCCGGCCCGGCGGCCACCAGGACGGCGCGCAGCGCGGGCCGGGCGCCGAGGGCGAAGGGGCGGGCGCTCTCCTCGGCGAGGGTGCGGCGCAGCACCGCCTCCGGTACGGGGCCCGGGTCCACCCGGTGCAGCGGCGGTCCGGGGACGGGGTGGACGGTGCGCCGCGGGCCGTCGCCCCGGTCGTCGAAGGTGCTGCGGAGGAGGTCGTGGCGCTGGGCGCAGCTCCGCAGGGCGGATGCCAGGCGCCCGGCGTCCAGGGGGCCTTCGACGAGGGTGGCGCGGGAGAGGTGGTGGGCGGGGTCGCCGGCGGTGATCTGTTCCAGGTACCACAGTCGTTCCTGGCCCGGGGAGAGCGGCTGCCGGACTTCCCCCGGCGGTGCCGCCGGTGGTGTTTCCAGGTCGTCGTGCACGATTGCCTTCCCTGCTTCGCGGTGCGGCGGTGGGGCGGTGCGGTGACGGACCGGGGCTCAGCCCGCGCCGCCGGTCCGCGGTGCGGCCGGTCCGGGCTCCCGGCCCGCCTCCGGGCGGTGGCGCGGGCCGGTCCCCGTCTCCTCGGTACGGGCGGGGCGGGCGCTCCGGGGTCCGGTCCGGCCCGTGTCCGGCCGGCCGGCCGGATCGTCCCGGCCCGCGGGATCGTCCCGGCCGGCGGACCTCGGGGAGTACGGCTCCCCGGGGCCGGTCACGGTCTTGTACGGCCGGTCGTCATCGCCGGGCTTCGGCGTCATCCCCGTGTCTCCCCTCTCTCGGTGGTGCCGGCTCGGTCCGGGGCGGATGTGCGGGCGGTACCGCGGTGCGCTCGGGGTGGCGCTGCCGGATGGGGGTGAAGGCGGCCACGGCGGCCACCGCCAGGAAGACGACGGCCACCCCGGTCAGCGGGGCGCGGGTGCCCAGCCGGCCGGCCAGGGCGGTCAGCAGGGCCGCGCCCAGGGGCGCCAGGCTGCTGTGGATCGTCCAGAACGCGGAGGTGACGCGTCCGAGCAGGTGGTCCGGGGTGACCTCCTGGCGCAGGGACATCGAACAGACGCCCGCCAGGGCCATGCCGAAGGAGTACAGGAAGATGGTCACGGCGGCCACGGGCACCTGCCCGAAGGTGCCGAGGGCCAGCGTCGCCACCGCGCACAGGGTCATGGACCCGATCCAGCAGCGGCCGAAGCCCCAGGAGCGGCGCAGCCCGGCCGTGGCGGCGGCGGCCACGCAGGTGCCCACGCCGGCCAGGGCGAGGACGTATCCGACGGTGCGCTCGTCCTGCCCCAGGCCGTGCCGCAGGTGGTAGATGAACACGTCCGTCATGCCCAGGCTGAGGAAGGTGGTGACGGTGAGCAGGACGGTCAGCGCCCGCAGCACCGGTGTGCGCCACAGGAAGGCGGCGCCGGTGCGGAAGCCGGAGCGCAGGTCCTGGGCGCGGGTGGCGGCGCCGTGCGGATCGCCGTCCGGGGGCCGCTCGGTGGGCCTGAGCCGGATGAGGGCCAGACCGAGGAAGGAGATGCCGAAGCTGCCCGCGTTGATCGCCACCGCGGCCGTGGGCCCGAAGAAGCCGGAGACCACGCCGGCCAGGGCGGGTCCGGCGATGTAGGCGATCGCGTTGGTCGCCTCCAGGCGGCCGTTGGCCGCGACGATCTGCTCCTTGTCGACGAGGTTGGGCACGGCGGTGACGTACGTGATCTTGAAGAGCATCTCGAAGACCGCGGCCAGGCCCATCACCGCGTACAGCAGCCAGATCTGCGGGCTCAGCGCCCAGCAGAGCGGGATCGCCCCGTAGAGCACCAGGCGGGCGGCGTCGCACAGCATCAGCAGCCGCCGCCGGTCGTAGCGGTCGGCCCAGGCGCCGCCCACCAGACCGGTGAGCAGCGAGGCGGCGCCGGCCACGGCGGTGAGCAGCCCCATCTGCGCCGCCGAGCCGGTGGTGTGCAGCACCAGCAGCGGCACGGCCACCAGCGAGAAGGCGTTGCCGACCTCGGACAGCGCCTGTACCGCCCAGAAGACGGAGAAGTCCCGGTTGGACCAGAGCGAACGCGCGGGCATGGGAGGGTCTTCCGTCCTTGGGGCTCATCGGTGTGCGGGGTAGGGCTCCGCCATGGCGACCGCTATCCGGCGGGGTCCGGTGAACGGCTCGCGGCCGTGGCAGACCAGCATGTTGTCGATCACCAGGACGTCGTCCGCACGGTAGTCGAAGCGGGTCGACGCGGCCCGGTAGCACGCCCGGAGGTGGTCCATGACGTCGTCCGGAATGGCCTCCCCGTCGCCGTAGTACGTCTGGCTGGGCAGGTTCTCCTCGCCCAGCATCTCCAGCAGTCCGCGCCGGGCGCTGGCCGGCAGGGTGCTGACGTGGAAGACGGTGGCGTGGTTGAACCACACCGGTTCGCCGGTCACCGGATGCCGGTGCACGGCGTCGCGCACCGCGCGGGTGCGCAGCCCTCCGCCGGGCAGCCAGCGCGCCTGGATGCCCCGGTCGCGGCAGTACCGCTCGACCTCGGCGCGGTCGGTGGTGCCGAAGGCCTCCTGCCAGGGGAGCCCGACCAGGTCGCCGTAGTTGCGGACCACCATCCAGCGGCGCCGCTCGAACTCCCGGCGCACCTCCTCGTCGATGGCGGCGAGTACGCGGCGGGTGTCGGCCAGGGGGGTGGCTCCCCCGGTCAGCGGCGGCCGGACGCAGTGGAAGAACAGGGTGAGCGGCCAGCTCGCCTGGTACGCGTTCTCGTTGTGGAGGAAGATCTCCTCGCCCGGCGGGTAGTCCGTCGACGTGTAGACGTTCCCCTTGATCACGGAGCGCGGCGAGGAGCGCTCGGTGTACGGCAGCGGCTCGCCGGACAGGGCGCGGACCAGGGCGGCGAAGCCGTCGGGGCCCTGGACGTCGAAGCCGCGCAGCAGCAGCGCGCCGCGTTCGCGCAGCGCCGCGCGCAGTCCCTCCCGGTCGGCGCGCAGCCGGTCGGCGGCCGGGCCGCCACCGGACTCGACGAGGAGCGGGAGCAGCGGGGTCCCGGCGGTCATCGCGGAGGCTCCGGCAGCAGCGGCAGCAGGCGCCGGGCGCCGGCCGCGGCGGGCTCCTCGCGGGGCGGCTCCCCCGGTTCGCCGTCCGCGCCGGTCAGCACCAGGCTCATCACGCGGCCGTCCTCCGTGAACAGCAGCCGCCGCTCGGTGAGGTGCTCCAGGCGCCGCCGCAGGTCCTGCGGGCCCTGTGGCCAGTCCCGGGCGAGCTGGTCGGGCCTGGCCGGGGACGACAGACGGCGCAGCAGCCGGGCGGTTGCGGCGTCGACCGGATGCACCCGGAGGGCACCGGAGCGGGAGTCGCGGACGGCGGACCGGCCGTCTTCGCCCGTGACCAGGCGCAGTTCGCGGCGCGGCGCTCCGGGTTCGCCATACCAGGCCGCGCGCCACTCGGCGACCAGCCGGCTCAGCCGGTCGTGCCACTCGACCGCGTGCAGCATGTACGGGGCGAGGTTGCGGTCGGCGAAGAAGTACGCGAGGTCGGCCAGCGCGGCGTCGTCGAAGGGGTAGGTGAGCGCGTAGTAGTCCACCGGCGTGAGGTCGAGGCCGTAGTCGTCGCTGCGCTTGAAGTAGGGGCTGAAGCGGTCGAAGCGGACCATGTAGACGCCGTGCGGCGGTACGAGGTGGACGAGGTCGGCCAGTTCCTCGGCGTACTTGCGGTAGACGGCCGGGTCCTCGCCGGGGAAGCCGATCAGCAGGTTCCACTCCGGCTTGATGCCGAACTCCTCGCAGTTCTTGAGGAACTGCAGGTTCTGGAAGGCGGTGGTGCCCTTGCCCATGAGCTTGAGCGTGGAGGACGCCAGCGCCTCGATGCCGGGCTGGACGACGGTCACGCCGGCGTCCGCCATGGCCCGCAGGTCCTGGCGGCTCAGGGGCAGCTTGACCTCGTAGAAGATGGACGTGCCGGGCGGCGGGTCCAGCCGCGGGAAGACCTCGCGCGGGTAATTGCGCGGCATGACGTTGTCGGTGCAGAACAGCGACGTGTACGCGGGCGCGAAATCAAATAACCACTCGAACTGCCGGACGGCCAGCTCGGGAGCCATGGCACGGAAAGCCATGCTTTCTCCGTTCAGCCCGCAGAAGGTGCAGTGGGAACGCTGGCCCCACCAGCAGCCCCGGGACGTCTCGAAGAAAAGCATGGGCTCGCTGGTGCCGGTGCGGCGCAGTTCCGGATGGCTGTCCAGAGCATCGAAGAAACCGTCGTAATCGGGCAGGAAGTATTCGTCGATGTCCCGTTCCGCGCCGATGGCGTTACGGAATCTGGGATCTCGGCAGTTCCGGCCGGAGAGGATTCCGGGAATGGTGTCGGCGCGCGCGGGTTCACCGTCCAGGACGCACTGGACGAATTGCCCGAACGTGTTCAGCGCGGGCCCGGAGAAGACGAAGTCGACCGCCGGGACGTGTTCGGCCACCACCGCGCCCATGGGCGCCTCGCAGTTGGCCCCGCCGAGCACGACGAGGGCCCGCGGGTTGCGCTCCTTGACCATCCGGGCCAGGGCCATGCTGGGCACATGCTGGGCGAACATGGAGCTGAAGCCCACGATGTCGGCCTCGTCGAGCCGGTACCGGCCGATCAGCTCCTCGCAGAAGTCCCGCAGCCCGTCGCGGGCCCGCAGGATCCGTTCGCGGAATTCCTCCCAGCGGGCGCCCCGGTAGTACCGCTGGAAGTACTCCGAGGCGGTGTCGGGTGCTTCCGGAAAGGCGAGGTGCCGGAAGAGCCAGTCCCCGATTCCCGTGTCGACGTGGTCGTGACTCACCGACAGGGATTCGTACAGACGTGGTCCGAAGTATTCGGCCATGTCCTGGTTGAGATAGCACACGCGCGCTCGCGCCCGGCCGTCGAACTCCCGGTGCACCAGAGTCGACAATTGCCCCAAGGCGAATGATGGACGGTTCCAGTCGGCAAAAGGCATGTTGACCAGCGCGATACGCAGCAACAGCGACCTCCCATGATCATTCGTCAGAATCCTAATCCGGAAACGACGCGACCGGGCAGAGTCATTCAGGCCAAGGGGAAATCAAGGCTCCGCATGCCGTGCGGCCCGGCTCCGCCCGGGGCGCCGCTCGCCGCCGTGACGTGCGTCCGCCGTGGTCGGCCGAGGTCTCCCGGGCGGTGCGGGGCCGCCCGCCGGGGTGGCGCGGCAGGCCCCGGTCCGCCGGTGCCGTGGGGCGTTCCCGGCCACCGCGGATGTCCTGGCCGTGGCCGCCCGGGCCGGGCCGGGCCCCGCGGTGGCCGGCCGGTGCGGCCGGTGGCCGGATCCGCGCCGCGCGGGCATCGCCGCGGGCCGCCGGTGCCCGGCTGTGCGTGCGCCGTCCGCCGGCCCTCCGGGCGTTCGTGCGCCGTCCGCCGGCCCTCCGGGCGTTCGTGCGCCGTTCGCCGCCTGTCCGGCCGTGCGTGCGCCGTCCGCCGCCTGTCCGGGCGTTGGCGCGGCGCTTGTCCCACCCAGTCCGTCACTCGTCGCCGGGGGTCCGGATGGTGGGTCCCTGGCGGCGCGGGGCCCGGCCGAAGAGCATGCGGGCGTCCTCGTAGAGGAGGCTCAGCAGCGGGCGGGGCCGCCGCGGTCCGCCGCCCGGCGTGAGCGGCCCGGCGTCCCAGGAGGCGCGAGCCGGGCGGATCCGGCCCCGGCACCTGACGGGGGTGAGGTGGAGCCGGCCCGCCCGGGTCTGGGCCACGCGGAACGCCACGGGCAGACGCAGGGAGATCCGGGTGAGGGCACGGAACCGCGCCGCGCACTCCTGCCCGTGCGCGGCCCGTGCCCGCGCGGAGAAACCGTCCCGGCCGGTGACCGTGAAGACGGCGGGCTCCTTCGGGACGCCCCACAGCGCGCGGCCCCCGGCCCGCGACTCCTCGCTGTCCACCCAGATGCCGGTGATCGTGGCCAGGGGACGGCAGCGCCGCCGCACGAGGACCGCGCGCAGCACCTCCCGGTAGCGCAGGACGCCGTCCCCCTCGTACACGGCCCAGGCGGTGCCCACCAGGGCCCGGCCCGCCAGGGTGACCGGCCGCACTCCCGGGGGCAGCCCGGCGGCGGCCTCGCGCCGGGGCGTGAGCCACACCGACAGGTACACCCGGCCCTCCAGGTACCACGGCTCCGGGGGATACGTCATCTCGCCACCTCGGGCTCGTCGCGTCGCGGCTTGCCCGCCCGCGGCCGGGCGGACCGGCGGCGGGCGGCGGGTGCGGTGGCCCGCGGGCCCGCCGTACGGGAGCCGGCCCCGCCGCGGCCGTGCCTCACCCCGTGCCGGGCGGGCCGGGCGGCCGCCGCAGGACGTCCCGGGTGATGTCGGCCAGCGTTCCGCCGGTGCGGAAGGCCTCGGCGCGCATGAGCGCGAGCGCGTCCTCGGGAGCCAGTCCCCGAGCGGCCGCCAGGGCGCCGACGGCGCGGGCGGTGTCGAACCAGTGGGCGCGGACCAGCTCTTCCGGCTCCCAGGCCGGCGGCCGGGACCCGGTGATGATCATGTCGCGGGTGGACAGCAGGGCCGCCGCCACCGCGTCGGCGACGAGCGACGCCTCTTCCAGCGCCTCCTCGTCGAGGGCGTGCGCGCGCAGGGCGAGCAGGTCGATGGAGCCGAGGACGTAGTCGCCGAAGAAGACGGGCAGCGCGTAGACCGACTCGACCTGGGGCAGTCTCTCCCGCATGCCCGCCCCGAACAGGGGCCAGGGCGACACCCCGGCGCGCAGGTCGTCCACCGCCACGGGCTCGCCCCGGTGGGCGGCGGCGATGCAGGGCCCCTCCACCACCGTGAACTGGATCTCCTCCAGCAGCAGCGCGGCGTCGTTCGAGGCGGCGAGGAGCTGGCGGGAGGGGGTGTCGGTGAGCAGCGACAGGGTGGCTCCGTCCATCCCGAGCCCCTCGCACACCGCCGTGCACACCCGCCGGGGGATCTCCGCGACGGGCACGTCCGCCGCGGCCTCCTCGACCATCCGCACCGCCTTGGTCGCATCGGGCGTCATCCCGTCCTCCGTGGCTCGGGGGCGGGCGGGGCGCACGCCGGGGACCCGGCCCCTGGCGAGTCGCCCGCGGCGCGCCGGGACCGCCGCCGGTGCGGCGGTGTCGCGGGGCGCGTCGGGCAGGTCATGCCGAGGGAGTACCCGCTCCGGGCGCGGCCACGCCGGGCGGGTCGCCGGAGGCGAGCGGGACACCCGGGGAGAGGGGCGGATGGCCGGAGGCGGGCCGATCGCCACAGGCAGGCCGGTCCCTACAAGGAGGCCGGTCCCGCAGGCAGACCGGTCCCCGCAGGCGGGCAGGACGCCGCAGGCAGGCGGCGGATGGCCGGAGGCGGGCGGGACGCCCGGCTCCGCCTGTTCCCGGCCCGCGCGGGTGCCCGGTCGCCGTGCCTCTCAGACCGTCAGGTGCCGTTCGATCCAGTCCGCCGCCGCGCGGCGGAACAGGCGGCGGTTGTCGGCTCGCCGGAAGTCGTGGCCCTCGTGGTGCAGGACCAGGAGTTCGGCCTCCACCCCGCGCTCCCTGGCCGCGCGGACGAACTGCTCCGACTCGCCGGGGGGCACATTGGTGTCGTGCTCGCCGTGGACGGCCAGCACCGGGGCGCGCAGCTCGTCGATCCGGCTCATCGGCGACAGGGCGCGCAGCAGGTCGCGGTCGCGTTCCGGATGGCCGTACTTGTGGGCCGCGGACTGGGCGATCCACGGCTCGGTGCCGGCGAAGAAGGTGGCGAAGTCCGACATCCCGCAGACGGCCACGCCGGTGCGGAACAGCTCTGGATGCCAGACCAGGGAGGCCATCGTGAGGTAGCCGCCGTAGGAGCGGCCCATGACGGCCAGCCGCCGCGGGTCGGCCAGTCCGGCCAGGACCACGTGGGCCGCGCAGTCGGCGACGTCCTCGATGGCGGCGAACCGGCCCCTGCCGAGGTCCGCGTCGACGTAGGAGCGCCCGTAGCCGGAGGAGCCGCGCACGTCGGGCGCGAAGACGTCCAGTCCCCGGCCCAGCAGCTCGTGGTACACCGGGCTGAACTCGGGGCGTTCCTGTTCCTCCGGCCCGCCGTGCAGATGGACGACGCAGGGGGCGGGTTCGCCGGGAGAGCGGCCCGGCGCGCGGTAGTACCAGCCGCCGAGGGTGAGGCCGTCCCGCGCGACGGGGCGCATCGCCACGGGCCGGACGGGGGTACGGCTGCCCGGGGCCACGTCCTCGTCGCGGGAGGACCACGGGGTGCGCAGGGGCGTGCCCTGCGGCAGCCACCACACGCCGGGGCGGCGCTGCGACCCGGACAGGGCCACGACCGGGGCGTCCGGGTCGCGGGTGGGGGCGACGCGCGTGACCACCTCGTGGGGCAGCGCTACGGCACGGGAGGCGCCGGGCCCGGCCGGGCGGGACGCCTCCGGTGTCCGCGGTGCGGGGTTCCGCCCGGCGGCGGAAGAGGGGGAGGAGGTGCCGGTGGCGGCTTCCAGGGTGAGGATCTCCAGCTCGCTGACGCCCCGCGCGTTCCAGGAGAGGACGGCGCCGCGTCCGTCGTGGTCCAGGGCCAGCAGTTCCAGGCCGCAGTCCGCGCGTTCCGCGGCGACGGTGAGGTGCTGCCGCCCTCCGTGCGGGTCGAGCCGGACGGCGTACAGGGCGGCGAACTCCCGGCCGTGATCGCTGCGCAGCCACAGCGTGCGGCCGTCCGGCGCGAATCCGCCGATCCAGGGGTCCCCGTCGGCGACCGGCACCGTGCAGGTGACCCGCAGGTCGTCGGTGCGTACGACGAGGGCTTCCCGGCGCCCCCGGGGGCCCCGGCGCAGCAGCGCCAGCCGCCCGTCGCGGCTGACGTCGCACACCCGCAGGGTGGCCGCGCCGCGCTCGCTGGACAGGAACACGGGCGCGGACGCGCTCTCCGGGTCGACGAGGTACGTGGACAGGGTCAGGGGCGGCGGCTGGTCGCGGCCCGTCCGGTCGTCGGCCGCGGCCGGGCGGCCGGGCCCGATGGTGAAGGAGCGCGCGGGCGGTCCGGGCGGCGCTCCGCCCAGGAGCAGGGCGCGGCCGTCCCGCGCCGCCCAGCCGGGCGGGTGGGAGGAGACGGCCGGGCCGGCGCCGGCCCGCGAGAGCGCCGCGTCCGTCTCGTTCTCCTCCACACCGGCGGGGGTCGGCTCGGCGACGGTCACCGCGACCGCCGAACCGTCGTGCCGCCAGCATCCCAGGTGGGCGGAGCTGCCCGGCTCGGCACCGGCCAGTATCCGGCGCCCGCTGCCGTCGGGGCGCACGCACAGCACCCGGGTGTGCTCCCCGCCCTCCGGCGCGGTGGTGTACGCGATCCACCTGCCGTCCGGGGACCAGGACACCTCGATCACCGGGTCCGGGTCGGAGTCCAGCAACTGGGCCTCGGGGCCGTCGACCGGTCCCGTCCACAGTTGCGGTACGCCGGCCCGGTCGCAGATGAAGGCGACGTGCCGGCCGCTGGGGTCGGCGGAGGGGTACCAGCAACCGTGGGCGATGAGCGGGTGCGGGATGTCGTGGGCCGCGGCGGTGTCCGGCAGCGGCAAGGGCTCGGGGGCGGCCAGCGGCGCCCGGGACAGCGGGCCGGCCTCGGCACCGGGCGGCGGGCCTTCCGGCGCCCAGGACGCCGGATCGGTCAGGGTGTGGGTGTGCGGGCCGTCCGCAGCCCGGGCCGGTGCCCGGTCCGCGGCCGGGGCCGGTGGTCCTTCCGGGGCGTGGGGGTGCGGGCCGTTCGTGCCGCTCCCGCTGCCGTCGGGTCCGTCGGCGGCGGGCGGGCCGGGCGGCCGGGCGCCGTCCGGCGGGGCTGCCGCCGGCTGCGCCGCGGCCCCGGCCCGGGACGGGGCCGGGCGCCCCGGCCCCGTCCGCGAGGTCGTGGAGGGCAGCGGGGCGCGCCCGCCGGTCAGTGGATTCCGTGCGTCTGCAGCCATATCTCCAGCAATGCCACCTGCCACAGCGTGTTCGCTCCCCGGTGGGTGCGGTGCGCGTTGGGCTCGGCGAGCAACTCGGCGACGTATTCCTGCCGCAGGACCCCGCGCGACCTGGCCTCGGGTGCGGTGAGGGCGTCGCGGACCCGTTCCAGGACCGGGCCGGCCATGTGCTTGATTGCCGGCACCGGGAAGTAGCCCTTGGGCCGGTCGACGACCTGCCGCGGCAGCACCTTGCGCCCGGCGGCCTTCAGCACGCCCTTGCCGCCGTCCGCCAGCTTCAGCTCGGGCGGGCACGCGGCGGCCAGCTCGACCAGTTCGTGGTCGAGGAACGGCACGCGGGCCTCCAGCCCCCAGTCCATGGTCATGTTGTCCACCCGCTTGACCGGGTCGTCGACCATGAGCACATGTGTGTCCAGCCTCAGGTCCGCGTCGAGCGCCGTCTCGGCGCCGGGCGTCGCCATGTGGGCGCGGACGAACTCGCCGGAGACGTCGTGGTCGGGGAGGAAGCCCGGTTCCAGGATGCGGGCGAGGCCGGCGTGCGGCCGGTCGAAGTAGGCGTCGATGTACGCCTGCGCGGCGCGCGGACGGGGCACACCCGCCATGGCCGGGTACCAGTCGTAGCCCGCGAACACCTCGTCGGCGCCCTGGCCGCTCTGGACGACCTTGACCTCCTTGGCGACCTGTTCGGACAGCAGGTGGAAGGCGACGACGTCGTGGCTCATCATGGGCTCGCTCATGGCCGCGACCGCCCCGTCCAGGGCCTGGGAGACCCGGTCCGAGGGGACCATGAGCTGGTGGTGGTCGGTGCCGAAGTGCCGTGCCACCAGGTCGGAGTAGCGGAACTCGTCCCCCTCCTCGTCGCCCTCCGCGTCGAAGCCGACGCTGAAGGTGGCCAGGTCGCGCTGGCCCTCCTCGGCGAGCAGCGCGACGATGAGGCTGGAGTCCAGGCCGCCGGAGAGCAGCACGCCGACCGGGACGTCGGCGACCATGCGGCGGCGTACGGCGGTGCGCAGCGCCTCCAGTACGGCGTCCGTCCAGTCCTCGGCGCTCATCCCGGCGTACTCGGGCCGCCGGGTGTACTCGGGCTGCCAGTAGCGGTGGTCGCGGTGCGTGCCGTCCGGCTCGATCACGCGGACCGTGGCCGGCGGCAGTTTGCGCACCCCGTTCAGTACGGTCCGGGGCGCGGCGACGGTCGCGTGCCAACTGAAGTACTGGTGCAGGGCGACCGGGTCCAGGGAGGTGTCCACGCCGCCGCCGGCCAGCAGCGCCGGCAGGGAGGAGGCGAACCGGAGCCGTTCCGGCGTCTGCGCCAGGTAGAGCGGTTTGATGCCGAGCCGGTCGCGGGCCAGGATCAGCCGCCCGCTGTCCTGTTCGACGATGGCGAAGGCGAACATGCCGTAGAAGCGGTCCACACAGGCCGTGCCCCACTGCTGGTATCCCTTGAGGACGACCTCGGTGTCGGAGTCCGACAGGAAGTGGTGGCCGAGGGCGCGCAGTTCCTCCCGCAGCTCCCGGTAGTTGTAGATGCAGCCGTTGAAGACACCGACCACCCGCCCCTGGGGATCGGCCATGGGCTGGGCGCCGCTCTCGGACAGACCGATGATCTTCAGACGGCGGTGGCCGAGGGCGACCGGGCCCTGGGACCACAGCCCGCGGCCGTCGGGGCCCCGGGGCGCCAGCCGGTCGGTCATCCGCTCGACGGCCGCGATGTCGGGCCGGGTGCCGTCGAAGCGGATCTCACCGCTGAGGCCACACATCAGGCGGACCCCCTTCCGGTGGGGTGCCCGGCCGGTGCCGGCGGCCGTGCGGCGGTCACCGCCCGGGGGGCGGCGGAAGTCAGGGGCGACAAGGGCGTGCTGGACATGAAGGCTTGGCTCTCCTTGATCACAAGACCGGGTGCCGGCGCGTCCGGCCGGGGCCCGCGGCGGCCCGGGCCGTCCGGCCGGGCCGTTCGCACGGGCCGGCGGCGGCTCGGCCGGCGCGGGACGAGACGTACGGGACATGCGGAACGCGGCATGGGGTCAGCCGACCGCGTCTCCGGCCGCCGTGCTGTGCAGGGGCGCGAGGCCGCCGAGGGCCGCCGCCGGAGCGGCCGGGCGCCGGGTGGGGGCGGGGC
>NZ_WYCT01000509.1 GCF_011008945.1 Streptomyces harenosi | reverse complement strand
CGTCGGCAGCGTCAGATGGGTATAAGAGACAGGCCCATCGGGGCGGGCACGGTCCTCATCGCGGGCTGCATCGCGCTGAGCGCCTCCGCGGACGGCCTGGGCACCTTCGCGGCCGGGGAGATCGCGTGGAACACGCTGTACCCGATCGTGCTGTCGTACCTGTTCGGCCTCGCCGCCTCGCTCGACCCGCGCGGCCGGTGGGCGGTGCTGGTCGGCTCGGCGTCCTCGCTGGGGACGGCGGCGGGGCCGCTGACCGGCAGCGTGCTCTCCGCGCAGGCCGGGTTCCCGGTGATGGGCGCGGTCCTCGGCGCCGGTCTGCTGCTGGTCGCCGTGCCGATGACCGCCGTCGCCCTGCACACCGGCGGGCGCCCGCTGCTGCCCGGCGCCGTCCGCCGCCGCGGCGGGACCCCGGCGGCGGTGGTCGCCGCCTCCCCCGGCACGCCCGCCGGCGCGGTCCCCGAGGTCGGCGCCCCCGAGCAGCCGGTGGTGGAGATCACCGTCGACGCCCCGGCCGTGCCCGCCCAGCGCGCCTACGGCACGGCGGGACCCCGGCAGGCGGCGGCCACACCGGGGTCCGGGACGGGCTGAGCGGGTCTAGGCGCCGAACTCGTACGCCTCGACCTCGGCGAGGTACCGCTTGCGCCGCTCCTCGTCGTCCTCCAGGAAGGCGGCGAGGAAGGAGTTGCGGGCGAGTTCCCGCAACCGCTCCTGGCCCAGGCCCAGCGCCTCGTGGACGGCGTCGAAGTTGTCGCCCGCGTAGCCGCCGAAGTAGGCCGGGTCGTCGGAGTTGACCGTGCACAGCAGCCCGGCCTCCAGCATGGCGGGCAGCGGGTGGTCGGCGAGGGTGTCGACGGTGCGCAGCCGGACGTTGGACAGCGGGCACAGCGTCAGCGGGACCCGGTCGCGCACCAGCCGCTCGACCAGGGCCGGGTCCTCCACGCAGCGCAGGCCGTGGTCGATCCGTTCTATGCCGAGGACGTCCAGGGCCTCGGTGATGTACTCCGGCGGGCCCTCCTCGCCGGCGTGCGCGACCCGGCGCAGGCCGAGGGCGGCGGCGGCCTCGTAGACCTCGCGGAACTTCGCCGGCGGATGCCCGACCTCGGCGGAGTCCAGGCCCACGCCGGTGATCCGGTCCAGATAGGGCTCGGCGGCCCGCAGGGTGTGCAGGGCCGACTCGGCGGACTCGTCGCGCAGGAAGCACAGGATCAGCCGGGTGGAGACGCCGTGCCTCTCCTCGCTGCGGCCCAGCGCCCGCCACAGCCCCTCGACGACGGTGCCCATGGCGACCCCGCGGGAGAGGTGGGCCTGCGGGTCGAAGAAGATCTCCGCGTGCCGCACCCCCTGCGCCGCGGCGCGGGCGAGGTAGGCGTCGGCCAGCTCCTCGAAGTCGCGCTCGGTGCGCAGGACGGCCATGAGCTCGTAGTACAGGTTCAGGAAGGACTGGAGGTCCTGGAACCGGTACGCCTCGCGCAGGTCGTCCGTGGTGGCGTACGGCAGCGGCACGCCGTTGCGCGCGGCCAGCTCGAAAGCCAGCTCGGGCTCCAGCGTGCCTTCGATATGCAGGTGCAGTTCAGCTTTGGGCAGGGGCATCAGAGCATGGTACGGCGGTCTCACCGACGTTTCGGAACCGGCACCCGCAGCAGATCTCGCGCCACCGTCAGCTCGCCCTCGTACCCGGCCGCCCGTGCCTGCCGCTCGAACTCCTCCGGGTCGGTGTAGCGCTGGCTGAAGTGGGTCAGGACCAGGTGCCGCACCCCGGCGTCCCGGGCGGCCCGCGCGGCCTGCCCGGCGGTCAGGTGCCCGTGCTCGACGGCGAGCGGCTCGTCCTCGTCGAGGAAGGTCGACTCGATGACGAGCAGGTCGCAGCCCTCGGCCAGCGCGTGCACGCCGTCGCACAGCCGGGTGTCCATGACGAAGGCGAACCGCTGGCCGCGCCGCACCTCGCTGACGTCCTCCAGCGCCACCCCGCCGAGCGACCCCTCGCGCTGGAGGCGGCCCACGTCCGGGCCCTTGATGCCGTGCGCGGCCAGCCGCTCGGGCAGCATCCGGCGCCCGTCGGGCTCGACGAGCCGGTAGCCGTAGGACTCCACGGGGTGGGACAGCCTGCGCGCCTCCAGGGTGTAGGCGGGCGTGGCCGCCAGGACCCCGTCGGCGGCGACCGGCGCCTCGGTGATGCCGACCGTCTCGCGGTAGGCGGTGGCGTACCGCAGGCGGTCGAAGAAGCGCCGGCCCGAGCGCGGGAAGTGGGCGGTGATCTCGTGCGGCACCTGGTCGAGGTTGACGCGCTGGATCACCCCGGCCAGGCCGAGGCTGTGGTCACCGTGGAAGTGGGTGACGCAGATCCGGTTCAGGTCATGGGCGGCGACCCCGGCGCGCAGCATCTGGCGCTGCGTGCCCTCGCCGGGGTCGAACAGGATGCCCTCGCCGTCCCAGCGCAGCAGGTAGCCGTTGTGGTTGCGGTGCCGGGTCGGGACCTGGCTGGCCGTGCCGAGGACGACCAGTTCGCGTACGGACAAGGCGCCTTACCCCGGAGGCCACTGCAGCCCGCGCCCGCCGAGGACGTGGGCGTGGGTGTGGAAGACGGTCTGCCCGGCGCCGCTGCCCGTGTTGAACACGATGCGGTAGCTGTCCAGCTTCTCCTCCTCGGCGACGGCCCGGGTCTCGCGCAGCACGTCGGCGGCGAGCGCCGGGTCCGCGGCGGCGAGCGCGGCGGCGTCCGCGTGGTGCGCCTTGGGGATCACCAGGACGTGCGTGGGCGCCTGGGGGTTTATGTCGCGGAACGCGAGCGTGGTCTCCGTCTCGCGGACGACCGTCGCCGGGATCTGCCCTGCGACGATCTTGCAGAACAGGCAGTCGTCCTGTGGCTCCCCTGCCATGCGTGTGCCTCCTCACGCCCGGGTGATCACGTACCGGTGCATCGTAGCGACTGGGGCCCGCCCTGTCTCTTATACACCTCTGACGCTGCCGACGAAGA
>NZ_WYCT01000508.1 GCF_011008945.1 Streptomyces harenosi | reverse complement strand
GAGATGGGGGGAGGAGCGCTGCGGCGGCGGCTTCCAGCCGTATCGGCGGTCGGGCAGCGGGGGTAGGAGACCGGCGGGGGCCCAGCGAGGCGACGCCTCGGCGGGTCGCCGGTGGGCGGCAGCCGGAGGTGCGGGCTGCGCAGGCGCCGGACCGCCGCCGCGTCGCGGGGACGGCCCGGCCCCGCCTCCCTCCCGCACCGCCGCGCGGCGCCGGGACCGGCCGCGTCCGGCCAGCGGGGCGGCGGGTGCCGGCGCACGGCCGTCCGGCGGGGCACCGGTGCGGCAGCGGCGGTCTCGGTGCCCGCACGCGGTGGTGCGGTCAGGCGGCCGTCAGGCGAGTAACGGCACCGTGACGTCGAGCATCCCGGCCGGAGCCCGGCGGCGCCCGGGGCGGTCCGCGGGCACGGCGGCCCGGGGGGCGGCGGTCACCGGCTCGTCCTGCCGGGCGGGAGCGGGCATGGTCAGTCTCCTAGACCTGAGGGGGAGCGACAGCGTGCCGCGTGCGGTCCAAGCCACGGAAGGGGTGGCTGAGTTGACCGTAGAGAGGGTTCCGATGCACGTCCATGTCGAATTTTGTTGGTTGCCATACCTTTCTTGTATGGCCGCTTCGTGACTCCGGTGTGTCAGGCGGGTGTCACAGGTGGCGCAGCAGCGCGTGGAGAGCGGGATTGTCGTTGCTGCGGCGCCATACGAGGTCGAGTTCGACCGGGGTCGGGTCGGGGAGGCGGACCTGCCGGAAGACAACGCCTCCGTAGCGCATCCGGGCCGCGGTCTCGGGCACCAGGGCGATGCCCCAGCCGCCGTTGACCAGAGCCAGGATGCTGTGCACCTGCGTGAGGTACTGGGTGAAGACCGGCCGGGCGCGCCCGAGGCGGAAGACGCTGATCAGCAGTTCGTGGAAGTAGCGGGCCTCGATGGGCGCATACATGAGGAAGTCCTCGCCGTCGAAGTCCTCGATCCGCATCGGCCCGTCCAGGGCGGCCAGCGGGTGCCCGGCGGGAAGGGCGGCCAGCAGCCCTTCGCGCACCGCCGTGCGAGAGGTCAGGTCGGGCCCCGTGGTGGAGGGCCGGATCAGCCCGAGGTCGAGCGACCCCTCGCTGAGGGCTTTGAGCTGGTCGCGGGTGACGAGCTCCTGCAGCAGGATCTCCACCCCCGGCAGTGCCGCCCGGGCGGTCTCCAGCAGGTCGCCGAGAGCGGAGTAGGCGCTGGCGGCCGTGAACCCGACGGCGATCGCGCCGGCTTCGCCGGTGGAGACCCGGCGGACGGCGAGGGCGGCGTGCTCGGACTGGCGCAGGATGCGGCGCGCCTCGATCAGGAAGGCCCGCCCCGCCGGGGTGAGCCGCACGGTCCGGTTGGTCCGGTCCAGCAGGTGCACGCCCAACTCGTTCTCCAGGAGCTGGATCTGCCGGCTCAGCGGCGGCTGCGTCATGTTCAGCCGTTCCGCGGCGCGGGTGAAGTGCAGTTCCTCGGCGACGGCCACGAAGCTCGTCAACTGGGCGAGAGTGAACATTGATGCTCTCCAGGTATCGCTGCATCCAAAAACAGTGTTGGACGTGAATCATTCGTGACCGTAGCGTCTTACCTGACCGGACGGTCCGGCGGACCGGCGGACAGACGGACCGGCGGACCGGCGGACCGGCTTGCTGACGGTCCGCCGAGCAGACGGCCCGCCGGGCAGACGGATCGGCGGGCAGATGGATCGGCGGGCAGACGGCGGGCTGACAGCCGAGGGACTGCCGGGCGGACGGAGCGACGGGCAGCGGGAGCGACGGGCGGACGGCCACACGGCGCTCCCGTGAGCGCCCCGGCCGAGGAACTCCGCCGCCCGCCAGGCCCCGGCGCGGGCGGCGTCGTCGACGGACAGCCGCGCCGCCCGCGCCGGCCACCCGCTCCCCCGCACACCCGTCCGAACCGCCCGCGGCCACCGCCGCAGCCCCGCACCACCCGTCCGAACCGCCCGCGGCCACCGCCGCGGCCCCGCGCCACCGGCATCTCCACCGCATCGCCCCGACCGACCCCCAGGAGCATTCCATGACGTTCTTCACCCCGGCGGAACTCGGCCACCGCATCGGATCCGGTCTGCTGTCCTTCCCCGTGACCCACTTCGGCGCCGACCTCTCCTTCGACGAGGGCGCCTACCGGGAGAACATCGTCCGCCTGGCCAAGTACGACGTCGGCGGCCTCTTCGCCGCCGGTGGCACGGGCGAGTTCTTCTCCCTGACCCTCGCCGAGGTCGAACGGGTCGTGGCCGCCGCCGCCGACAGCGCCCCCGACGGCACCCCGATCCTGGCCCCGGCCGGATACGGCACCGCCACCGCGATCGAGCTGGCCGCCGCCGCCGAACGCGCCGGCGCCGACGGCATCCTGCTCTTCCCGCCCTACCTCACCGAAGCCGGGCAGGAGGGCCTGGCCCGCCATGTCGAGGCCGTCTGCCGCTCCACCTCGCTCGGCGTCGTCGTCTACGCCCGCGCCAACGCCGTCTACCGCGACGACACGGTCGCCCGCCTCGCCGACGCCTGCCCCAACCTGATCGGCTACAAGGACGGCGTCGGCGACATCGACACCATGACCCGCATCCACGCCCGTCTCGGCGAGCGCCTCACCTACATCGGCGGTCTGCCCACCGCCGAGACGTACGCACTGCCCTATCTCCAACTGGGCGTGACGACCTACTCCTCGGCCATCTTCAACTTCCTGCCCGAGTTCGCCCTCGACTTCTACACCGCCGTACGCGAACGCCGGCACGACGCCGTCACGCGCATGCTCCGGGAGTTCGTCCTGCCCTACACCGAGATCCGCAACCGCCAGGCGGGCTACGCGGTCAGCATCGTCAAGGCCGGCATGACCGCCACCGGCCACAGCGCGGGTCCGGTCCGCCCCCCGCTCACCGACCTGACCGCGCGGGAACTCGACGAGCTCAGGGCGCTGATCGCCAAGCTGCCCTCCACCGCGGGCTGACGGGAGCCGCCGCCCGCGCGCCCCTCACCCTCCCCCACGA
>NZ_WYCT01000507.1 GCF_011008945.1 Streptomyces harenosi | reverse complement strand
GTGTATAAGAGACAGGTGCCGCGAGGGGGCTCAGAAGCCCCGCGTCCGCTTCGCGGCCCGCCGCCCCTCCGCGCTCAGCGCGCCCGGCACCCGCAGGAACAGCCGCGAGATCTCCGAACCGAGGTGCACCCCGATGGCGATGGCCATGGCGAGCGCGACCGCCTTGGTGAGCGACACCAGGCCCTTGTCGACCTCGCTCTGCGCGATCGCCAGCAGACCGAAGTAGGTCGCCGAACCCGGCAGCAGGGGACCGATCGCGGCCGTGGTGTACGGCAGCGCGGAGGCGAACCGGTACCGGGACAGCAACTGCCCGAACAGGCCCACCAGGCCGGCCGCCACCGCCGTCGAGGCCACCGGCGAGATGTCACCGGCGTAGTGCATCGCCCCGTAGACGACCCAGGCGATGCCGCCGTTGAGGGTCACCGCCAGCACGGTGGATCGTTCCTGCTGGAGCAGGACGGCGAAGGTCAGCGACAGCAGCATCGACGCGGCGATCTGCACCAGGGGCCGCTCCTCGATGCTCAGGGCCGCGTCCGGGGTGAGCTTGGCGCCGACCTGGACCCCCAGGTACAGCACCACCAGCACCCCGATGACGATGCCCACGAAGAAGTACATGACCTCCAGCAGTCGCGCGGCGGCCGTGATGTAGAAGCCGGTCAGCCCGTCCTGCACGCCCGCCACCAGCGCCCGCCCCGGCAGCAGCGCGAACAGGCCACCGGTGATGACCGCGGACGCCTTCACGTCCACGTGCGCCAGCGTGAGCGTGACCCCGATCGCGGCCGGCGGCATCGCGGCCACCATGAACTGGTAGAACTCCGGCAGCCCGCGGCCCGCGCACAGCCACGCCAGCCGGTCGCCGAGCATCGCGCCGATCGCCGCCGCCACGAACACGATCGGGTCACCGCCGACCAGCACCGAGGCCGCGCCCGCGAGCAGTCCGCTCGCCGCGGTCAGGACCCAGGTGGGGTAGGGGTGCCGGTTGCGGCGGATGTCGGCGAGCCGCCGGTACGCCTCCTCCAGGGACAGGTGCGTGTCCGGGTCGCTGAGGTCGTCCACCAGCGCGTACACCGCCGCCAGGCGCGTGTAGTCGGTGCCCCGGCGGCGGACCGTCCGCGACGCGGTGACCGGGTCCTCCACCAGGGACGGCTGATGGGAGATCGACAGCAGGGTGAAGGTGACGTTGGGCTCGCAGCGGTCCAGGCCGTAGGAACGGCAGACGGCGAACATGGCCGTCTCCACGTCCTCGGCGCCCTCACCGCCGGCCAGCAGCAGCTCCCCGATACGCAGGGTCAGGTCGAGCACGCGCGGCACCGCGGGGCCCGCCTCGTCCGTGACCCGGACCGGCTCCGGCGCGGGCCGCTCGGCCACCGGCATGCGCAGCATCGTGCGCATCCGGTCCTGCCAGGGCACGTGCTTGGCCAGGTCCACGACCGGCGTGCCGCCCGGCGGGGTGAAGGCGTGCGGTGCCTCCCGGGCCCGGTAGGTGCTCGGCGGGCTGAACGCCGACCCCTCCGGCTCGGCGGGCGCCGCGGGCGCCACGTCCAGTCCCTCCGGCAGGGCGAACTCCGAGGTGGCCTCCGACTCCGTACCGGTCCGCGGGGCGGCCAGCCCCTCCGGAATCGCGAACTCGGACGTCGTCGACGACTCGCTCTCGGCCGGTGCCATGACCGGGCCGGGCTGCCGGAAGGCACTCCTGGCCTCGTCCGACCGCGGCTTGCGGTCCTCCGCGTCCGTCACGTGCGCAGTGCTCCCTGGTACGACCACACCCTCCAGTAACCCTCAGTATGCGCACCAAACGCGAACGGGCCGCACGCATACGCGTACGGCCCGTCGGACGGATCGCGCCTCAAGGGGCTCAGTGGCCGCCCTGCTCCTTGAACCGCTTGTAGGACCGCTCGATCTCCGCCTCGGCGTCCGTGCGGCCCACCCAGTTGGCGCCCTCGACCGACTTGCCGGGCTCCAGGTCCTTGTACACCTCGAAGAAGTGCTGGATCTCCAGGCGGTCGAACTCGGACACGTGGTGGATGTCCCGCAGGTGCTCCACGCGCGGGTCCGTCGCCGGGACGCACAGCAGCTTGTCGTCGCCGCCGGCCTCGTCGGTCATGCGGAACATGCCGATCGCGCGGCAGCGGATCAGGCAGCCCGGGAAGGTGGGCTCGTCGAGGATGACCAGCGCGTCCAGCGGGTCACCGTCCTCACCGAGGGTGTTCTCGACGAAGCCGTAGTCGGTCGGGTAGGCGGTCGAGGTGAAGAGTCGACGGTCCAGGCGGATCCGACCCGTCTCGTGGTCCACCTCGTACTTGTTCCGCGAACCCTTCGGGATCTCGATCGTGACGTCGAACTCCACCGGTGGCTCCTCCATGATCAGCACATAGTTCTGGTGGTTAAGTGTCCCTCACGCCGGTGTGTGATCGCGAAAGGGGCTGGTGTTCGTGCCAGAGCTGAGGTCTTGGCGGGCCGCGAGACCGCACGTGATGCGGGTCGCGGACGCCGTACGTCCGCGTCTCGCACGCGCCACCGCCGCCGTCCGGCCGCGGATCGCGCGGCTCGCACGGGCGACGGCACCGCGCCCGGCACCCGGCACCCGGCCGGGCACCTGGCGGTACACCGCGGGCGCGGCCACCGCCGGACTGGCGCTGGCCGCCGGTGTGGTGACCGCCGCCGGTCCCTGGCACGCCACGGGTCAGCGTACGGCCGAGCGGGACCGGGCCGCCGCACTTGAGCACACGGGTGGCGCAGATCACGGGTACGGACCGGGCGGTCACGGTACGGCCGCGGGGGCGCCCCGGCCCGCGCCGAGCGCCGCCTCCGTCCTCACCGGCCTCGGCGGCGCCGCGGGCCCCGTACGGGCCGCACCGGCCGGCGGCGGCCTCGCGCGCGTGCTGGACCCGCTCCTGGACGACCCGGTGCTCGGCGACCGCCGGGCCGCGGCCGTCGCCGACCTGACCACCGGCCGGCGCCTCTACGACGCCGGCGCCCGCACCGCCCTCACCCCCGCCT
>NZ_WYCT01000506.1 GCF_011008945.1 Streptomyces harenosi | reverse complement strand
GACCACAAAGATATCCACTTCTACCTTCGTCGGCAGCGTCAGATGTGTATAAGCGACAGGTGCCGGTGGGCGCCGCGTACGGGCAGCGGCGGGGGAGCCTCGCCGTTCGCCGCCGGCGCCGGGGGCGGTGCGGCGCTCTCGTGCCGGGGCTCGGACGCGAAGGCCGGTGCCGCGGGGGCGGGCAGGGCGTGCTCCGGCTGGGGCGCGGCGGTGGCCGGCCGGGTGCCGGCGGCCTCCCCGGCCCGCGCCGCCGCTCCGGCCGCGTCGGGTTCGGCGCCCAGCAGGGCCTGCGGGACGACGATGACGGCCTGCACCCCGCCGTAGATGTTGGTCTGCAGGCGCACGGTGACGCCGTGCCGCCGGGCGAGCTGGGAGACGACGTACAGCCCGATCCGGCCGTCCGCCAGCAGCCGGGCGACATTGACCTGGTCGGGGTCGTCGAGCAGGGCGTTCATCCGCTCCTGCTCCTCGGCGGGCATCCCCAGGCCCCGGTCCTCGACCTCGACGGCGAGGCCGGAGGTGACGCGGCCGGCGCGCAGCAGCACCTGGGTGTGCGGGGCGGAGAACACCGTGGCGTTCTCGACGAGTTCGGCGAGCAGGTGGATCACGTCGGCGACGGCGTGGCCGCGCAGCGTGCCGTCGATCGGGGGCACGAGTTTGACCCGCGAGTACTGCTCGACCTCGGCGATGGCCGAGCGCAGCACCTCGGTCATGCCGACCGGGTTGCTCCACTGCCGGCGGGAGACGGCGCCGCCGAGCACGGCGAGGTTCTCCGCGTGGCGCCGGATGCGGGTGGCGAGGTGGTCGACGTGGAAGAGGCCCTTGAGCAGTTCGGGGTCCTCCATCTCGTTCTCCAGCTCGTCGAGGAGGGAGATCTCGCGGTGCACCAGTGACTGCAGGCGCCGGGCGAGGCTGACGAAGACCTCCATCTTCTGTTCGCTGCCCGTCCGGCCGGAGAGCCGGGCGGCCTGGAGGACGGCGGTGACGGCTCCGTCGTGGGCGCGCGCCAGGTCCCCGGCGAGCAGGTCGAAGTCGTCGGCTCCGGCGCCGGGCCCGTCGTGCCGCGGGGGCGGATCCGGGCTGTCGCCGCGGCGCAGCGCCTCGACGAGGGCGCGCAGCTCGTCCTCCTGGCGCGCGGCGCCGCGGCGCACGGCGGCGACGCGGTCGTGCACGGAACGGACGGCGCGGGTCGCGGCCACGGCCGCGATGACGACGGCGGCCAGCGTGACGCAGACGGCCCCGGCGAGGACGGCCCACAGGGTGGGGACGGGCCGGATGCCGCTGGAGCGCACGGTGAACAGCACGGCGGCACCGGCCCCGAGGGCGACCGCCACCGGCGGCAGCACGGCCAGACGCAGCAGTGGGGACCGTATCGGGGACTCGGGCGGCGCGGCGGCGGTCCGGGCGGCCGGCCGGCCGTGCCGCCCGCCCTCACGGCGGTCGGCGCGCGCGGCGGGGGCGCGGAGGTGAGACATCGGTGTCCTCGTACTGTCCATGGGGACGTGGTGGCCCGCGCGGAGGCACCCGCGCAGGCGGCGTCGGACGCGGGACCCGGTGGCGGCCCTGCGTCGCCCTGCGGACACTCACGGTAGTTGCCCGCGCATCATGTGCGGTGGGCAGTTGACAAAAGCTCCCGCGCAGCGTCCCACTCTGGTATGAGGATTCGTACGACAGCCCGATGAGCCGTCGATGGGCCCGGTGCGGTCCGCGCGGGCCTGCGGCACGCTGAGGCCGGGCGCCGGCATCGCGAAAGCCCCGCCGGCCAAAGGCCGGCGGGGCTTTCCCGTGCGGCGCCGCCTCGTCACGGCGGCGTCATCGGTGTCCTACCGTCGCTTCCAGGCGAAGCTCTGCGGCAGCACACCCTTTTCCCACAGGCGGTCGAGCCTGGCGAAGAGCCTCGGAAGGCTCCTGTCGAACTCTTCCCATGCCTCGGGGTCCACGTCCCGCCACGGGTCCTGGATGACCAGACCGGGCGGCAGCGGACTGGTCGCACCGGCCATCCTGCGGCAGGCGGCGCACCAGGTGTAGCTGATCACCGCGGGACGGTTCGCGTGCTGCGCGGCTCTGAGGTAGGAGCGGATGGCGACTTCCCCGCATGCCGGGCACAGCCACTCGGACTGGTCCTGGAGGAATTTCCGCTCCCGCCCGAGGGTCTCGATCTCCGAAGGCGTGAAGCGCTTCATCTGCGTCATGAACGCGTCCTTCGCTTGAAAACCCTCAGCATAGCCTGCCCATATGCCTCCGCAGCGCCTTCCTTTCCGCCCATGGAGCGCGGCCAGATGCGGTACATCCGGTGGTGGTAGATCTCGTGGAAGATCGTGGCCACAGCCGTGTCCATGTCGGCCAGCCCCATGTCGGAGACCTGGATCACCGGGCGGCCGCGCGGCCCCTTGTTCGGCTTTCCGGAGCCGTCGTGCGGGCTGTTGCCGTAGGCGGGAATGCCTTCGGAGGTGACGATCTGCGGCACGTGCACGATGTCGTACTTGGAGACGCTCATACCGGCTCGTCCCAGCGCCATCTTCACCTGCTTGATGCTGACGCCGCAGTTGTGGACGAGGACCGGCGCGTCGCCCGCCAGCACGTAGTACGTGTGCGCGTCGGTGACGGTGAGGTTGTGCACCGTCGCCTTCTTCGCCGTCCACGCCTCGACGGCACTGATCTGGATCCAGGTGCCCGAGGACGTCTGGACCCACTGGCCCGGCTCGAGCTCGCCCGCCCCGATCCACTCCCGCAGGGACGGCACCCAGAAGGGGTGGCCGGCCGTGGCGGTGACCGTGGTGGTCCGCGCCTTGGCGGTGGAGCCGTCATGGATCTTCAGCGTGATCCGGACCAGGTTCTTGCTGCCCTTGCCGACGATCGTCGCCGCCGCCGTCTGGACGGAGGTACGGCCCGTCTTCGGGTCGGTGGCGACGACCTTGTCACCGGCCTTGACCTTCTCGATGGGCTTGGTGGAGCCGTCGGCCATGAGGACCTTCGTACCGGGTACGAAGCTGTTGGCGGCCCCCGCGGCAGACTCGCAGGCCGCGCCCTGGGCCTCTTCCTTGACGG